>NZ_NJGW02000015.1:0-110482 GCF_002216225.1 Pandoraea sp. CB10b_02 | reverse complement strand
GCGTGCAACGCCAGCCCGAACGAATTCGCAAGTATTTCGAGCACGGCCCTGTTCGCTATGCAGCTTGATACAAGTTCACAGGGGCCGGATCAATAATGGCTTGCGCCTTCCCCCGGTGACGAGCGGCCCATGGGCGACGTGTCCGACCATCAAGGCCGGCGCACCATTCAATGCGCCGCGGCAGGTGCGGCAGGCGCGGCCGGTGGTGCCGATGCGGCCGGTGCGACCCACGCGACGCACAGATGCTTCTGCCTTTGTTTTGCGTTCCGATGAAAGGAGAACAGGACGTCCTCGGTGGCGTCGATCTTCAGCGTGGGCCACTGCGCGAGCACCGAGCCGAAATCGGCGTCGTCGCAGCGCACCTCGGGCGTGCCGACGAGCAGTGCGCCGTCGCGCCGCACGCTCGCCTCGTCGATACCGCGCGTGTAGATGTTGGGCCGCGTCGCGCTCGACCATGCGGCGAGCAGTTGCGGATTGCCCGGCACGTAGAACGTCAGCCAGTGCGAGACCGGATGGCCGCCGACATAGCGCAGCGGGGCGCCGTACCGGTCGTGCCAGCGCTGTTCGAGCACAACGCCGAGCGTCTTCAGGCCCGAGAATTTCTGCCCGGCGTTCTTGACGTTCGCGCACAGGAAGAATGCATAGACCACGAGGACCACCGCGGCAGCGCCTGCGAAGCCCGCGATGGCGCGACGCACGCAGAGGTCTCTTCCGGGGCCGGCGCCGGCAAGGCAAGCGACCAGCAGCGCGGGCGCCGGCACGACGAACGGTTGCAACCATTCGGTCACGCGCCCGCCGTCGAACACCGTGAAATACGCCAGGATCGGCACGAGCGGCAGAAGAAGCACCTGGGCGAGCAGACGCAACGGCGCCTGCGCTTCGGCCGAAGGTGGCCAGCGCAGCCGGGCGCCGCACAACAGCGCCACGATGGCGAGCACGGCCACCGGATAGAACGCGCAGGCCGCGGCTTTCACACCACGCGGGTTCAACCGCTCGCGGATCTGATCGCCGACCCAGCGGAATGCCGCGAAGTCGTGATGCGCGAGCCACCAGAGGTTGGGCAGCACCAGCAGCAGGAAGATCGCCACCGCGAGCGCGAACCACGGCGTTCGGCAGCGCCGACGCAACGCCGGCGAGACGAGCGCGAGCACGCACGCCATGCCGATGATCGCGAACGTCGAATATTTGGTCATGGCGGCCAGACCAGCCACGGCGCCGAACAGCGGCCACGCGGCTGGCGTGTCGAAGACGGCGCGCACGAGCAGGTACAGCATCCACGGCCAGAGCATGACCAGCAGATAGTTGTCGTTGTACGGCAGGATGTCGATGTTGAGCACGCCAGACACATTGAGGCTCAGCATGGCGAGCCACGCCAGATCGCGCCGGTGCGTGAGGCGCAGCGCGAGCTGCCAGACGCCAAGCAGGCCGATCGCCACACCGGCGAAGTGCGATGCATACCAGTAGACGCCCTGCGCCGGGCCGCGCAGCCCGATGGCCGGCCAGAATGCGAGGCCCGTCAGCCATGGGTTCTTGGGCGTGCCCCACTCGGCGTTGCGGGCCCAGTTGAGCGCTTCGACGGCGTCGTATGGCACGGTGGGGTCGAGCGCGCCGCTCACGAGCGTCCAGATCAGGCCGAAGAACGCGACGTAGATCAGTGGCGCACGGTACTGCACCCACAGGCGCTCCCACGCGTGTGCGCCCAGGCCGGCGCGGGGCGCCTTGCCGAAGGGCAGCGGGACGGAATCGGTGCCGGCCTCGGCGGACCGGACCGGGGAAATGGGCAACGCCATGACTTTCAGCTATCGCAGTGCTCGCGGGTGATGGAGGGCTGACGCCGGGCACAGGGCCTTCTCTCAGAACCGCTGCATGGTAGCCATGCCATATGGCTTGCCGTGTCGCGTTGTATGCCGTTTTTGTCGAGTTTTGTGATCGCGGCAAACCGTGGACGTCGCCGCTCGGGCGTCGAGCGCGTCGCGCGAGGCCGCCCGGCGGGGCGTTACGGCCGGATGCGGCTTCCGTTGGCGGCCGGTTCGGCGCATTCGCCGCATTGGCCTGAAAACAAAACGTCACAAAGCGGGCGGTCAATTGACAGACGAGACGAGACGAGACGAGACGAGGGCGGCGGGCGGGCTCGCGAGCCTGGCGGGTCACGCCGCCGCGGCGCCAAGGCGCCGGCTCAGTGCGCTGAGCAGCGTGTTGCCCGCGAGCGCGAACAGCATGAGGAACAGCGCGACCGCCATGATCGTGTCGATGTTGCCGAGGTTCATCGCGTTGGACAGTTGGTGGCCCAGGCCCTTCTGCGACGCGAACATCTCGCCGATCAACACGCCGAGCAGCGTGAGCGAGAAACCCAGCCGCACGCCGGAGAGCACCTCGGGCAGGACGGCCGGCAGCACGACCCGCAGGGCGATCTGGCGCCGCGACAGATGCATCGCGTGCGCCGCGCGGAAGTAGACGGGCTTGATCTGCCGGATGCCGTTCATCGTGAAGATTAGAATCGGGATCAAGCCGTGCATGACGCCGAACGCCACCTTTGCGGCCACGCCCAGGCCGAAGATCAGCAGCACCAGCGGGTACAACGTGACCTTCGGCAGAGAGTACAGATTGACGAGGATCGGCTCGGCCACGTTCGCCGCCAGGCGATTTGCGCCGAGCACCTGCCCGAGCGCAACACCGCCTGCGATGGCGATCACCAGCGAGAAGGCGAGTGCTTCGCCGGTCTGCGCGGCGTCTGCCCAGAACGACGCCGTGCCCATCATCGCCCAAAGTTCCCGCGCGGTCGCGGCGGGCGAGCCGAGGGCCGCGCCATTGAGCCAGTGGACCGTCTGCCACAGGCCGATCAGCACGAACACGACGGCGAGCGTGCCAAGCGGGTTAGGTTTCCTGAAGTCCATATGCAGCGGCCGGTTCAGCGACGACTGCGCGCTTGGAAGCGCGCGTCGATGTGGTTGAGTATGCCGTTGACCACGGTCACCGCGACGAGCACGGTGAGCATGAGCGCATACATGTCGGCGTTCTCGAAGTTGTTGTAGGCGTAGCTGATCGCGTAGCCAATGCCGGAGCCGGAGAGGATGAACTCCGAGGCGATCACGCCGATGAACGCATGCGACACCGCGAGCCGCACGCCACTGAACAGGTGCGGCAAGGTTGCCGGCAGTTTGACGTGCCATACCGCCTGCCAACGCGTGAGCCGCATGACGCGGGCCGTCTTCGAATACGAGCGCGGGATGCGGTCGAGACCGGTCATCGTCGCTGTCATCATCGACACGACCGCGAGCAGCGTGGCAATCGCGATGATCGGCAGCGCGCCGACGCCGAACAGCACGATGAACACCGGATAGAACGCGAACGTCGGCACCGCGTAGTAGCTCGCGATCAGTGGTTCCAGCGCGCGGCGCACGCCCGGCAGCGCATGGATGACGAGGCCGGCGGCAAAGCCGAAGACCACTGCGCAGATCGACGCGATGGCGACGCTTGCGAAGCTCGTCGCGATGTCGCGGGTGAAGCGCCCCTCGCGGAGCAGTTCGGCCGCGTGCAGCGCCATCGCGCTCGGCGCGATCATGACGTCGGCCGGAATCGCGCCGGTGCGGCACAGCCACTCCACGAGCAGCACGAGACCTGCGACGACGGTCGTGCGAATGAGGCGTTCGGGGCGCATCATGGCAATCGCATCATGAGCTCACTGGCGGCGCAGGCCGGCGCCTGGCGCACCGTTTGCGCCAGCGGGGCGTTCGCCGCTCTCCATCGCCTTGAGCGATTCGGCGCGCAGCGTGTCCCACAGGCGTGCGGTGATTTCGCCGAACCTCGGGGCGGCCACGATGCGGCTGTCGCGATTGCGCTCCCAGCCCGTTTCGATCACGTCGATGAAGCGCCCCGGCCGTGACGACATCACGCCCACGCGATCCGAGAGGACGGCCGCCTCGTCGAGCGCATGGGTGATCAGCAGTACGGTCGCCGACGTCTCGCGCCACAGGCGCAACAGTTCGTCGCCCATGAGCATGCGCGTTTGCTGATCGAGTGCGCCGAACGGCTCGTCGAGCAGGATGAGGCGAGGCGCGATGACGAGCGTGCGCGCAATGCACATGCGCTGACGCATGCCGCCCGAGAGCTGCGCCGGGCGTGCGTTGGCGAACTCGCGCAAGCCCATGAAGCCGAGCGCGTAGGCCACGCGGCGCTCGATCTCCGCGCTGTCCACGCCCGCCATGCGAAGGCCGAAGCCGATGTTCTCGCGCACGGTGAGCCACGGGAACGAGGCGTCTTCCTGGAACACCACGCCGACGCCTTCGGGCACGCCCGTGACCGGTCGTCCCTCGAACTGGACAAGGCCGTCGCTCGGCGCAGCAAGCCCCGCGATGAGTTCGAGCAACGTCGATTTTCCGCAGCCGGACGGGCCGACCACGGAGAAGAACTCGCCCTTGCGCAATGTGAGGTCGACCGGGCCGAGCGCCTGCATCCGCGTTTTTCGCGATGTCTTCGGATCGGGCGCCCTGTAGTCTTTCGTCACGCCCGCGAGCACGACGTGCGGCCCGTGGCTGGCGTGCGGCGCACCGGCCTCGTCGACCAGATGCAGGCGCGAGCCGGGAGACGGTGGCGTCATAGCTGGCCCTTTGCCCGCACGTCGGCCGGCAGGAAGCGCGAATCGACCAGCTTCGCCCAATCCACGTCTTCCTTGATCTCGCCGATGAGCTTGAGTCCGCTGGCAACGCGCCCGAGCTCGGCGCGATCGAACTGGCCCTGGCTCCACATGTGCGACTTGACCATGTTGTCCACGGCTTCCCTGGCGACTTCGGGGGAAAGCTTGAACTGCGCGGCGAGCAGCTTCGCGGCGCCGGCCGGGTCGGCGTAGGTGGCGTCCACGCCGGCGCGGCGTCCGGCGATGATGGCGCGCAGCGTGTCGGGGTGCGATTGCGCGAAAGCGCGCGTCGTGATGCCGACCGAAGTCGTCATCGGCTTGAGCACGTCGCCGGCGCGATAGAGCGTGCGGTATTGCGACTTGCGCACGATCGAGAGTGGTTCGATGGCGACCGCGCCGGCGACTGCGCCCTGTTCGAGCATCGTCATGCCGTTCACGTAGCCGCCCGAGGCGACGCGCGTGACCTTCGCGGCGTCGATGCCCTTTTCGCGCAGCACCATCAGGAAGAGCATTTCGGACACGCTCTTGGGCGACGTAATGGCGACCTTCTTGCCGACGAGATCGGCGAGCGTCTTCACGGGGCTGTCCGGCAGGGTGATCATCGACGCTTCGGCGACGCTGCGCGTGCCGACGTTCACGATCACGATGTCCAGCCCCTGGCGGGCGGCGGCCAGCGCGGCCGCGACGGCGACTTCGCCGTATGGTGTCTTGCTCGCGAGAATGTTGCGCACCGTGGTGCCGCCGCCGCCCGAGCTGAGAATGCCGGTGATGTCCACGCCCGCCTTGCGGAACAGCCCGCGCTCCATGGCCACGGCGTAGGGCAGGCCGTACAGGCTGCTGCCCCACTGCGTAACGGAAATCTCTTCGGCGCGGGCCATGCGCGGGGCCGGCAGCGCGAGCGCAGCGGCCAGTGCGAGCAGGGACAGGGACGCGAGGCGGGCGAAGCGGCCAGGGCGAATCATGCGAATGATGCAATTGATGCGAGTGATGGAAGCGATGCCAGCAAAGCCGGCGATTGAGTACAACGGTTTCATCAGCAACTCCGGGTCAAGCCGACCGGCACACGACCTTGCGCCGGGAAAATCGAAGGCGGGTGCGTCATGGGTCATGCGTCATGCGTCTTGTGTTTTTGTCGTGTGCCGTGTGTCGTGAAGCGCGGGCACCGGCCCGCCGCCATCGAAAGGGGGCTGCCGCCGCGCGCGAGGCCACATGATGAAGCATTTTGGATTTTCTCGTCTGACTGGACGGTTGAGCGGGATGACGTTCGCGGGTTTCATGCATTGGCGATTCAGTCACCTGCGGCTCGGCGCCTTGCCTAGCCGACGCTCCGCTCCCGTAACGAACAGGCGGACATGATCGTCGAACGCCTGATCCGGATCTTGCGCGTCGAACGCCGACCAGCCGGCGCGCAGCAGCGGGTAGGCCTTTGCATCGACGTCCTCGCCCCGTGCGGCATTCGCGGGCGCGGCGGTCGGGGCCTGCTCTTCGAGCACCCAGCCCACGACGAAGCGGCTTATCGCGATCATCAGGCCGATCGCCTGATCCGGCGTGAAGCCGGCCTCGCACAACACGCGCGTCTTGGCCTCGATGTTCCCGAGCTGCGCGGGGCGCGGCCGCGTCCCCGCGTGCAGCCGTGCGCCGTCGCGATACGCGAGCAGGGCGCGCCGGAAACTGTGCGCGTTTGCCACGAGCCAGTCCTGCCAGCGCTCGCCGGGGCCGGGCGGCGTCTGCACGTGCCGCTCCAGCATGATGGCCTCGGCCATCGCTTCGAGAAGCTCCGCTTTATTCTTGAAGTGCCAGTACAGCGTGGGTGACTGCACGCCCAAACGCTCGGCCAGCCGGCGCGTGCTCAAGGCGTCGATGCCCGCTTCGTTGAGAAGCGCCAGCGCCGCTTGCATGACCGCGTCGCGACTCAGTCTGGGTGGGGTAGCGTCTTTCAAGGCTTTATCGCTGATAGGGAATGTGGAATAATACCTCTCCCTATCGCTGATAGGGAAGCCAATGCCATCTGCGACATCGAATGACGAAACCCTTATATGTTCTGCTGGCCATCCTGTTGATCGATGCGGCCGGCATCGGGCTCATCATGCCCATCCTGCCGAGCCTGTTGAGAGAGGTGAGCGGCGGCGCGCTCAGCAGCTTTCACTACGGAGCGCTGGTGGCCGTGTACGCGCTCATGCAGTTTCTGTGCGCGCCGGTGCTCGGCGCGCTGAGCGACCGCTTCGGGCGACGCCCGGTGTTGCTCGTCTCGCTGGCCGGCGCGGCGGGCGACTATCTGATGCTGGCGTTCGCGCCGGATCTCGGCTGGCTTTACGTGGGCCGGATGCTCGCCGGCGTCACGGGGGCCAACATGGCGGTGGCGTCGGCCTACCTCACGGACATCACGCCCGATGGCCAACGCGCCGCGCGTTTCGGACAGATGGGCGCGGCCGCCGGCATCGGTTTCATTGCCGGGCCGGTGATCGGCGGCGTTCTCGGGGACATGTGGCTGCGCGCGCCATTCCTGCTGGCGGCGGCGCTCAACGGTCTGAATCTGCTGATGGCGGGGCTCGTCCTTCCTGAATCGCGCAAGCCAGCCGCCGAGCGTTCCGCCAGGGTGAATCTCAATGCCTTTTCGGCGCTGCGCAGGCTCGGAGGCGAGCCGGCGGTGTTGCCCCTTGCCGGCATCTTCGGTGTGGTGGCGCTGGTGTCGCAATGGCCGGCGACCCTGTGGATTCTGTACGGGCAGGACCGCTTTGGCTGGAGCAACGGGATCGCGGGACTGTCGCTGGCCGGCTATGGCGTTTGCCATTCGCTGGCACAGGCGCTCATCATCGCCCCGCTGGTCGCCCGCATGGGGGAAGTCCGCGCGCTCGTCTTCGCGGTGATCTGCGATGCGCTTGGATTGGCGCTGCTCTGCATAGCGAGTGCCGGCTGGGCGCCGTTCGCCCTATTGCCCCTGTTCGCGTTCGGCGGCATTGCGATGCCGGCGCTTCAGGCGATGCTCACGCGTGAGGTCGACGAGTCTCGCCAGGGCGAACTACAGGGCACGCTGGCGAGCGTGACGAATTTGCTCGGGGTGGCAGGGCCGCTGATCGTCACCGGCGTGTATGCCGCCAGTCGCGAGATTCACCCGGGGATCGTGTGGGCGGTGGGCGCGGCGGCGTACCTGCTGGTGCCGCCGCTGTTGCTCGGCTATCGCAAGGCCGGCGCTCGCGCGCGGCTTCGCGAGGCCCGATAGCGCATGGCGGGCGCCGCGCGGCACGGCACGGCACGACACGAACACGACAGGGCACGGCTGGCGTCCGTGGCAGCCCTGTGGCCTGCCGCTACGGAGTCGTCAGCCCCAGGGCGAGCGGAGAATGATGCTGCACACGTCGATTCGGGCGAAGGCCGGGTCCTTGTGTGCGAGGAAATCGTCGTTGAACGTGCCGAACGTCGTCGCGGGGCGGTGCTTCATGCCTTCATAGAACGCGTCGATCATCTCGCTGGCGAAATTGTCGCCGCGCGGGTAGGCGCCGACCACGGCGGCCCGCTGGGCGTCGGTGAACTGTTCGAAGCCGCGCCCCGCCACGTCCATGCCGGCGCCGGCATGGACCAGGGCGATCTCGGCGTGCATGTGCTCCGGAATGCCCGGCGTCGTATGCAGCGCCACGGCGGTCCAGACCTTATGCACATCCGCCTCCGGGACCCGGTGACTGCGCAGGAAATCGCGAGCGGCGTTTGCGCCATCCACTTCAAAGCGCAACTGGCTGTCGTGATAGTGCGGGGTCAGGCCAATGTCATGGAACATGGACGCAACATAAAGCAGCTCCGGGTCGAAGGCCAGACGCCTTTGCCGGCCGAGCATGGCGCCCCACAGGTACACGCGGGTGGAGTGTCTGAACAGCAACTCGCTGTGCGTGTCGCGAACGAGCTCGGTGACCTCGCGCGTCAGTTGGCTGTCGGGGATCATGTCGTCGATCGGTCCGTTCGTCTGCATTTCTCGTCTCTCGGGCTTTCGGAATGGCGCGACCGCGGTCGATTGACTGGGTCACGGGACAAAGCTACGCTTCTCACGGACCATAGAACAGTCCCAAGATCGAACAATCCGAATGCACCATGGACGCTAAGACGCCCCTGTCCATTGGCCTCGATCGCTCCAGAGGCATGTCGCTGTCCGCGCAGATCTATGGCTCCATCCGCGATGCGATCGAGTCCGGGCAGCTCGCCGCCGGCGCGCGGCTGCCCTCGTGGTCGGATCTGGCCGCACAGCTCGGCGTTTCCCGAGGCACCGTGCGCTCGGCATACGAGCGCCTGACCGACGAACAGTACGTGCGCGGTCTGGGAGCGGCGGGCACTCGCGTTGCCGAGCGTCCGGCGCCGACGGTCATATCGCGCTGGTCGCCGGAGGCGCCGCCGCTTCCCCGTCTGTTCCACGAGTTCGGCGCGGCGCCGCTGGCCTTCCAGATGGGCGTGCCGTCGCAGGACGCCTTTCCGTTCAAGCTGTGGGCGCGCATCCAGGCGCGCTCGGCCCGGCGTGCGGCGGCCGCCCCCGTGGGTTACCCCGATCCACGCGGTGACCCGGATTTGCGCCGCGAGATTGCGGCGTATCTCGGCGTCGCGCGCGGACTCCGGTGTACCCCGTCACAGGTCTTCGTTACCGCGGGTTTCTCCGGCGCGCTCAATCTCGCGATTCGCGGGCTTCGCCTGGAGGGCGGACGAGCCTGGATGGAAGACCCGGGCTTTCCGCTCACGCGCACCGCGCTCGAACTGGCGGGGCTGGACGTGATGCCCGTGCCTGTGGACGCCGAGGGGCTCGATGTCGGGGCGGGCATTCGCGAAGCGGGCAGAGCGGGGGACGCAAGGCAAGGCGAGGCATGGCGCGCAGCGGACGTGGCGGTGGTGACGCCGGGCCAGCAGGCGCCGCTCGGCATGACGATGTCGCTGGCAAGGCGAATGGCGCTGCTCGACTGGGCGCGGCAGAGCAACGCGTGGATCATCGAGGACGACTACCTCGGCGAGTTGCAGTTGAAGGGGCGCGCGGCGCCGGCGCTCGCCTCGATCGACCAGGCCGGCCGCGTGATGCACATCGGCAGCTTCAGCAAGACAATCAGTCCGGCGCTGCGGCTGGGCTTTCTCGTCGTTCCTGCCGACCTCGCGCACCGCTTCGGCGACGTTGCCGCGTGCCTCTCGCCCGCGCCGGCGGCCTCAGCGCAGCATGCCGTAACGGAGTTCATGCACGACGGGCACTATCTGCGCCATCTGCGCCGGATGAAACGCCTCTACGCCGCGCGGCGCGAGGCACTCGTTCGCTGCCTGCATGAACTCGACTCCGATGCGATCCGGGTGCTGGCGACGGCCGGTACGGCCGTGGTGGCTTCGCTTCCGGAGTCGCTGTCGGACGTCGATATCGCATCACGGGCGCAGCGCCTCGGGCTGTGTCCGGTTCCCCTCTCGCCCTGGTTCATGAGCGCGCCCCGGCAACAGGGGCTGCTGCTAGGTGTGACGAATCTGAACGAGCGCACGCTTCGCGCAGACTGCCAACGGCTGCTCGACCTCGTTCGCGGGGAGTGAGCGGCCGGGCTCGCGCCCGGGCGCCGCGGGCGATTCTTGGTGCATCGAAAATGTTCATTCCTGGTGCTTTTGCGTGCTGCCTTCCCGCATGAGAATGCAGGGACACGATAATCTCATCGCACCAGGAGCTATTTCATGAGCAAGCGTCTCGACTACAACCGGATTGCGCCCGCCGGCGTGAAGGCGTTGGGTGGCGTTTATGGGTATGTCGCGCAGAGCGGCCTGTCGCCCGTTCTCGTCGACCTGGTCTATCTTCGCGTGTCGCAGATCAACAATTGCGCCTATTGCCTCGACATGCACACGCGCGACCTGCTGAAGAGGGGCGTGAAAGTGGAAAAACTGGCGCTCCTGCAGGCCTGGCGGGAGGCTGGCGAACTGTTCGACGAGCGTGAGCGCGCTGCGCTCGCCTGGGCCGAGTCGGTCACGCTCGTCGCCGCCACTGGCGTGCCGGACGAGGCGTATGAAGCCGTGCGCACGGTGTTCGACGAACGCGAGGTCGTGGATCTCACGATCGCGATCGGATTGATGAACACCTATAACCGCATGGCGATCAGCTTCCGCAATACGCCTGGGGCGGTACTCGAGCCGTAAGACTCGACGGGCGGCGCTTCGACGGTGTTGCGTTGGGGCTTCGTTACGCGTTTTGCACGATGTCGCTCGGGGCGGGCGACGCCTGAGCGCGTACCTCTGGCACCCGCCTACTCGGGCGTATCGACGGCCGCGGCGGGCTCGGGCCGCACGCGCTTCGCTCGTGTCGCGATCCAGCACAGAACCGAGCCGCCGCACACCATCGCCGCGCCTTGCCAGAACGGGTAGGACAGCGGCGCGTGCAACAGAATGGCCGACAGCGCGGCGGAGAAGACGGGAATGAAATAGGACGCGCCCGCGAGCAGCGTCACGCTGCCGCCGAGGATGCCGACATTCCACGCTGCGTAGCCGAAGCCCATTGCGCCGGCCGCGAGCAGCAGGAAGACGACGCCGGAAGCGCTCCAGCGCATGTCGCCGCCGTTGCCCGTGAGCGCGAGCTTGAGCCACAACGCGGCGGCCACGAGCATAAAGAAAAACGTCACGCCGTTCTTGCCACGGGCGTGACGCGCCGTCACCGTGCAATATGCCGCCCAGATCAGCGCGCCCGCGAAGGCAAGGCCGTAGCTCAGCGGGTTGTCGAGCACGTTCGCGGCCATGCCGGCGAGATCGAACCCTCGCTCGCCGCCCAACACCCGGCAGATGCCGAGCATGGAAAGCAGGAAGCCGGGCACCACCCAGAGGTTGGCGCGCTGCTTGTTGAAGACGATCGCCGCGACCAGGGTAAAGGTCGGCCAGAGGTAATTCACCATGCCGACTTCGATGGCCTGCCGGGCGGTGTTCGCGTAGCCGATGGAGAGCGACAGGCAAATCTCGTAGGCGACGAACAACGCACTGCCGAGGTAAAGATATCGTTTCGGAAAAGTCGCAAGGCGCGGGAAACCGACGGAGAAGAGCAGGAACACCGACGCCACGGTATACATGAGCGCCGCACCGCCGGTCGCGCCGAAACTCTCGCTTACGCCGCGAATCAGTCCGACGATCGAACTCCACAGCACCACGGCCACCAGTCCGATGAGCGTTGCGCGGTTCCTGTGCCTGCTATCCATACTTCACTGCCTGTTTGCGGTTCGGGAAGGTCTGCAAGGCCCTGTGCCATCGTGAGCGGGTGACGCCCGGGACCGACGGTCGCGACCGAGCTGCGCCGCCTTGCGTTGCCTTGCATCTGGGGCATGGGCCTCGAGGGCCGGCGCGAAGGGGCGTATTTTACCGGCCGGCGACCGTGTGGCAGATGCGCGTCCTGGCGCCATGGCGATGGACGGCTATCCGCGCGCCTGCGGCGGGTAGGCCGCTTGACAGAGGTCGAGCACCTGCGCACGAAGCCATGCCTGCGCGGGGTCCTTGTCCAGTCTCGGGTGCCAGATGGCCGACACCTGAAACTCGGGCACGGGCACCGGCAGGGCGAAGGTTCCAAGTCCGTTGATCTCGGCGTAGTCGGGCGTGAAGGGATTGCCGAGGCACGAATGCGGAATGACTGCGAGCAGGTCCGTATGCCGGACGATTCGCATGGCATTGGTATAGGCCGGCACGACGACCGGCACCGCTCGCCTCAGCCCTTGCGCTTCCAATGCGGTATCGAGCGGCGTGGTCGTGCGTCCGGTGCGAGAGGCGACGACGTGCCCGAATTCCACGTACCGCGCCAACGAAATGTCCGCTCCTCGCGGCACCCCTCGCAGAATCGGATGGTCGCGGCGGCATACGCCGACATAGCGATCCTGAAACAGCCCTCGGGTACGTATTTCGGGCGCCTCGGTCTGGACGGTGCCGATCTCCAGATCGATGGCGCCTTCCCGAAGCGGCCGCGCATCCCAATCCGGTTTGGGGGCAAATCGCAGCTGAACCCGGGGCGCCGCCTGTCGAATTCTCTCGATCAATGCCCACGCCAGCAAATCGATGAAATCCTCGCTGGCCCGAATCGTGAAACGTTGCGCCAGCGTCTCGAGATCGAGCGACTGATCCGGGGGGCGCAACACGCTTTGGACTTCACGGGTCAACAGCGGGACGTGTTGGCTCAGGTGCTCGGCATAGGGCGTGAGCACCAACTCCCGACCGGCCTGCAGCAGCAGTCGGTCGCCGGTGGCATTGCGCAGCCGCGTAAGGGTTCGGCTCATCGCGGACACGCTCAGGCCGAGGCGCCGGGCGGCGCGCGTTACGCTTCGCTCGGCGAGCAGCGCGTCGAGCGCGAGGAGCAGGTTCAGGTCGAGGTCTGGCATCGCTCGATTGTAGACGCAAGTCGTTCGACTATGGCGTCTGATGCAATCGATGATTGATGGTGGAGCGTCTGGTGCAAATGGCAGGCCGTATCTACGATGCATGGGGTAACCATGATCCGGGAGCACACCATGACACCGAACGCGGGCCGCGTGCCCACCATCTTGCTGATCGGCGCTTCGCGCGGGCTGGGCCACGCGATGGCAGAGGAGTTTCTGAGGCGGGGCTGGCACGTCGTCGGCACGGTACGCCGCCACAAGCCCGCGACACCCCTGCATGCGCTGGCCGGGGAATACCCGGGCCGCGTCGAGATCGAGGTGCTCGACATCACGATGTCCGGGCAACTGGAGGCGCTCGCCGGCCGGCTGACGGACCGCGTTTTCGACATCCTGTTCGTCAATGCCGGCACGACCAACCCCGATCCGACACAGACCATCGGTGAAGTCTCGACGTCGGATTTCGTCGAACTGATGGTCACGAACGCCCTGAGTCCGATGCGCGTGATCGAGCGTCTGGCGAAGCATGTGCTGCCGGACGGGCTCATCGGCGTCATGTCCTCCGGGCAGGGCAGCATTGCGAACAACGAGACAGGCCAGAGAGAACTGTATCGGGGCACCAAAGCGGCTTTGAATCAGTTCATGCGCAGCTTCGCGGCGCGCGAGGCCGATACACCGCGCGCCATGGTCGCCATGGCGCCCGGCTGGGTGCGGACCGCGCTGGGCGGCCCGCAGGGGCGGCTGAGCATCGAAGAGAGTATTCCCAACGTGGTCGATGTGCTGCTGGCCAAGCGGGGAAGACCCGGCCTCGAATATCTCGACTATCTCGGACGGACGGTGCCCTGGTGAGGATGGCGTCGAACCGGCATCGCGATTCACAGGGTGAAGCGGTCCCGCGTCTTCGTGTAGAAGCCTCCGCCGAGCCGCCCGACGGGCGCGTAGTCGTCGAGCCGAATCCGGCACGTCTTGCGATCGACCAGCCCGTCGCGGGCATGCAGGCGCAGCACGCGCCCTATGAAAATCTGCCGGCTGTCCGAGCGCAACGTCTCCCACACCGTACATTCGAACGCCACCGGCGCCTCGGCGATGCGCGGCGGCGCAACGTCCGCGCTCGGCGTCGTCGTCAACCCGACCTCCGCCAGCTCGCTCACGTCCGACGGTAGTCGCTCGCCGCAGCGATGCATCTTCAGGGCCATCGCCTCGTCGCACAGGTGTACGACGAAAACACCGTCGCGATCGATATTGACGGCCGTGTCCTTGAGCGCGCCGTCATCATGCCGATTGATGCTCACCATGACGATCGGCGGGTCCTCGCCCAGCATGTTGAACATCGAAAACGGCGCGGCGTTGACGGTGCCGCCGGCGCTCAGCGTCGTGATCAGCGCAATCGGCCGCGGCACGATCAGGCTGCTCATCAGCTTGTAGCGTTCGTAGGGCGTCAATTTTCCGAAGTCGATTTCCACTCGCAGTTCCCATCATGAAAAAACGAGGACAGGCCCGCAGGCCTGTCCATCGATTTCAACCGGACTCGACGTCCTTCATTCGAGCTCCACACCCTTGAGTTCGGGAATGAGGAATATCGTCGCCAGGATATCGATGACGTAGATGCCGGCGAGCGCGGCGATTGCGATCTCGAACGAGTAGTGCGCAGCGATGACGCCGATGGCGAGCGGGCTCAGCCCGCCAACCCCGCGGCCGATGCTCCACAGCACGTTTTGCGCCGTACCCCGCGCATGCGTCGGATACAGCTCGGCCATCAGCGCTCCGTATCCGCCCATCATGCCGTTCACGAACACGCCCATCACAATGCCGCCGATGAGCAGCGCTTCGGGCGTGCTCAGTTGCGAGTACACGAAAACCATCGCCAACGCGCCGATCTGGTAGCCAATGAACGTCGGGCGGCGCCCGATGCGATCGGCCAATTGCCCGAAGATCCAGATCCCGACGAGCATGCCGATGATCGACGCGCCGGTCCACACGGCCGACTTCGCGAGGCTGTAGCCGAACATCTTCGACAGATAGGCCGGCATCCATACGATGAGTCCGTAGTAGCCGAAGTTCTGCACCGAACACAGAATCATCACGCCGATACTGCGCTTGGTCGTGCGTGCGTCGCGGAACAGCGTCTTGATGGGAAACTCGCGCTTTTTGCGCGTCGACTCGAGAAAGAGCTCCGATTCGCCGATGACCTTGCGGATCACGAAGGAACCGAGCGCCGGCACCACGCCCACCACGAACATCCCGCGCCAGCCGATATGCGGCAGCAGCAGCGGCGTAAGCACCGCCGCGAGCAACACGCCCAACTGCCATCCCATGCCGACATACGAGGACACGCGGCCACGCTTTTCGGCCGGCCACGCCTCGATCGCCAGCGCCATGCCGATACCGAATTCGCCGCCCAACCCGAGTCCCGCCAGGAAGCGGTAGACCAGCAAGTCCCAGTAGCCCGTGGCAAACGCGCACAGACCGGTGAAAATCGCGAACACGAGGATCGTGTACGTCAGCACGCGAACGCGGCCGCAGTAGTCGCTGAGAATCCCGAAACCCACGCCGCCGAAGATGCCGCCGATCAGCGTCGCTGTCACCAGTGATCCGCCTTCGGTTGCGCTCAGGCCCAGGTCCGCGCTCACCACGCTCATCATGAAGCCCAGGATGAGGAGGTCGAAGCCGTCCATGGCATAGCCGGACACCGCTGCGATCAGCGCCCGCAGCGGGCCGCTGCCCGGTTGCCCCGCCGCAACCGCAGGTCGGTCTTGAGCCCCTTGTGCCGGACTCAGGCTGTTTGATTCATAGCCGCTCATGAGGTCTCCTTCGTGCTGCCAGCACGAGAAATGGACGTGTCTGTCAGAAGTCTTCCCGGGGCAGCGGCGCACCTGCACCGGTGCGCTCGACGATCAGCCGGTAATGCTCCGGCCGGCGATGCTTCGCGAAGTTGAAGACGTGATTGCGGAACCCTTCAGTTACTGCGAGATTGATCGACGAGAAGATCACTTCGTCTTCTTCCGTCACGGCTTGCGCCACGATCTCGCCCGTCGGCGCCACGATTACCGAACCGCCAATCATGTGATGGCCGTCCTCGCTGCCGCACTTTGCCGCAGCGCCGATGAACATCGCGTTCTGATACGCGCTTGCCTGCAGCGACACCAGATGCGTGAGCATGCGCAAATGCACCGGCTCGTTCCAGTGGATGTTGATCGACGGCGTGTTGTAGCCCACGAGCCCGAGCTCCGCGCTTTGCAGCGACATGACGCGCCACGTTTCCGGCCAGCGGCGGTCGTTGCAAAGGCACATGCCCACGCGCGTGCCGAACGACTCGATCACCGGAATCCCCGAGTCGCCGACTTCGAAGAACTTCTTCTCGAGGTGCTGGAACGGCGCGTCAGTCTTGTGATCGGCATGACCCGGCAAATGAATCTTGCGGTACTTGCCGACGATGTTCCCGTCGGCGCCGACCAGCACGCACGTATTGAAGCGACGGCCTTGCGGCGTGAGCTCGGCATAGCCGAGATAGAAACCCACGCCAAGCTGTTTCGCGGCGTCGAACAGCGGCTGCACGTCGGCGTTGGGCATCGACTTTTCGAAAAAGCGCTCGACGGCCTCCTCCTCGCTCATCCAGTAGCGCGGGAAGAACGTGGTCAGCGCCATTTCCGGAAAGACGACGAGTTTCGCGCCGCGGCCGGCGGCCTCGCGCAACATCTCGACCAGTCGCGAGACCACCGCGCGGCGATCGTGTGCGAGATTCACCGGGCCCATCTGCGCGACGGCCAAACCGAGTTTTCGACTCTTGCTCATATCCACTCTCTTGAATTAACAAACAAAACCGGTAAGTCGGCAGATCAGTAGTTCTTCTGCTTTTCGTTCGTGAGCGCCAGCGTCCGGAAGAACTTCGCGCCTTCCGAGATCTCGCGTTCGACGGTATGCGGCTCGGGCGCGCCGCGTGCGATGAAGCGCCCGCTGCCCGGCGCCGCGTCGAGGCGGCCATCGGCGACGATCACGCGCCCCGCACTGACGACGATCTCCGGCCAGCCCTTGACGGTGCGGCCCTCATACGGCGTGTAGCCGACCTGATCGTGGAGCACGGACGCCGTCAGGGTGACCTCACGCTCGGGGTTCCAGATGGCGATATCGGCATCCGCGCCTTCGGCGATACGGCCCTTGCGCGGGAAGATGCCGTACATCTTTGCGTGATTGGTCGCGCTCAATGCCACGAATTGCTGCAGCGAAATGCGTCCACCACCCACGCCCTCGGAGAACAGCAGCGGCAAACGCGCCTCGAGACCGGGCATGCCGTTGGCCATCTGCTTGAACGTGGTCTTGTCGCCAAAGGGGATCTTTCCGCTTTCGTCGTAGCGATACGGCGCGTGATCGGACGAGAGCGTCTGCAGCGTGCCGTTGGCCAGCCCCTTCCACAGACTTTCCTGCGCCTGCGCGTCGCGCAACGGCGGACTGCAGCAATACTTCGCGCCCTCGGTGCCGGGCAGGTCCATGTCGTCTTCGGTCAGCACGAGGTAGTGCGGGCAGGTTTCTCCGTACACCTGCGCGCCGATCTTCTGCGCGGCCTGAATGGTCGACAGCGCTTCGACGGCCGACACGTGGACGATCATCACCGGCACGTCGAACAGCCGCGAGAGCTGGATCACGCGGTGGGTCGCTTCGGCTTCAGCCAGCGCGACGTGGCTCACACCGTGAAACTTCGGTGCGGTGTAGCCGCGCTCGAGCAGGCGTTGCGACACCCAACGGATGACATCGTTGTTCTCCGCGTGCACCATCACGAGCGCGCGTTCCCGGGCGGCCACCGCGAGCACGTCGAGCAACTGATAGTCGTCGATCTTCAGTTGGTCGTAGGTCATGTAGACCTTGAAGGACGTGATGCCGCTGCGGATCAGCTCAGGCAGATCGGTGTGCAGCGTCTGCGGATCGGTTTCCGAGAGGATGAGGTGATAGCTGTAGTCGATGACGGACTTGCGTCGCGCCAGATCGGCGTAGTCGTCCGCGACCTTGCGTAACGAGTTGCCGCGATGTTGCGCGGCGAAAGGCACGATCATCGTGGTGCCGCCGAAGGCCGCCGAAACGCTCGCGGAATACCAGTCGTCGGCGCCCATCCTGCCCATACCGGATAACTGCTCCACATGGCAGTGCGTGTCGATGCCACCGGGCATTACCAGATGCCCCGTTGCGTCGATGCTTCGTGCGGCTTCGCCGTCCAGGCGTGGCGCGATGGCCGCGATCCTGTCGCCCTTGACGCCGACGTCGGCCCGGCGCGCTTCCGTGTCGTTGACGACGGTGCCGCCGCGAATGATGAGATCAAAGTCGCTCATTGTGAAAACGTCTCGCTCCGGCGTTGGGCTGCCTTCGACTTGTTCCACCAGGAAATGCAAGCCTTCACCAGCAAATGGGTTGTGTCGAAGAGGGGCACGTCCGATGCATCGCCGTGCAGGACCAGCGGCAGTTCTGTGCAGCCCAGGATGACCCCTTGCGCGCCGCGCTCGACAAGATGCGCCGCAGCTTCCCGAAGCCGCGGCGCCGCGCTCGCGAGGTCGCCGGCCTTGACGGCGGCAATGCCCGCGGTGACGAGTTCGACCTGATCGTGAGCCGATGGGACGATGACGTCCACGCCGGCGGCGCACAGCGCGTCCTGATAAATGCGTCCCATGATCGTGGCGGACGTGGCCATCAAGCCCACACGCTTGAATGCCGCGGGATGCGACGTGACGGCCGCGGATGTCGCGTGCCCGATGTGCAGCACTTCGAGCCCGGTGGCCGCAGCCAGGCGCGCGTGCCAGAGATGCGCGGTGTTGCACGGTATGGCGATGGCGCCGGCGCCGGCGGCCTCGAGAATGCGCAGCCCGCAGAGCAGGAAGGGCCACGGGGCGTCGGAGCCGGCGAGGAACGATTCGCTGCGATCGGGAATCTGCGGCACGCTGTGGACGAACACCGGCATGTGGTCCTGATCTCTGGCGGCTGGCGTCGCCTCCACGAGCTTGCGCATGAAGTCCGCCGTGGCGAGCGGCCCCATACCGCCGAGCACGCCGAGGATCGGCGATGATGCGGTCATTGCCCACCTCCTCGCGTGAGCGCCGGCGCGATCACGATAACCGCCGTGCGCGCAACGACGAGCGGCGTCCGCCATGTCCGGGAAGTGGCGTTCATCGCGGCACTCCGGCGAGGACGTTGCACGCCAGCGAGATAGCCGTCGTGCATGGCTCGACGACGGGAACGCCGAGGGCATCTTCGATGCGCGCACGCAGTGCGGCCATGCCCGCGCATCCGAGCACGATGACGTCGGCGCCATCCTGCTCGACGAGCGCGCGGCCGGTGTCGACGATACGGGGTATGGCCAGCGCGTCGTCGCCTGACTCGGCGACCGTCAGATCGACGGCGCGCTCGCCCACGATCTTTTGCGCGATTCCATGCGCGCGATAGGCTCGCCAATGCCGCGCGATGCTGCCGGCGGTAATGGCGACGACGCCGATACGCTCGCCCAGCGCCGTTGCCGCGCCGAGCGCTGCTTGCCCGATGCCGATCACCGGCCGACGGGTCACTTCGCGCGCGGCAGCGAGACCGGGATCGCTGTAGCACGCGAGGACGAAGGCGTCCGCGGCGTCGGCGCCCCGCAGATTCCGCTCGATGGCGTCCACCGCCAGCACCGCGGCGCGCTCGGCGTCGCGTTGGGTGGCGATGCCGGGCGGGGCATCGGCAAGGGTCGCATACGCGAGCCGCACCGGCGCGTTACGAAACTGAACGCTCGCCGTCTCGGCGATGCGCCGTGTTACCCCGGAGAGGGAATTGGGATTGAGAACGAGGATGGTAGGTTGCATGCGCGAGTCCGCTACACGGCGAATGTGACGGATTCACGATAGCAACCGCATGGAGGACGGGTCCAATAGAACGATTTTCGGACCTTATAGACTCAATGCATGGATTCGCACCAAGGAGGTGCCTGAGGTAAGCTCTTGCACCATCCAGACCCTATCGGACAGGTGACAGACGTGGCATCCGACGCCCCCATACAGCGCCCGCTGGCGATGAGCCTTCGCCAGATCGAGACGTTTCGCGCGATCATGATCACCGGCTCGATCACGGAAGCGGCGAAGATGCTGTTCATCACGCAGCCCTCGGCCAGCCGTATTCTGGCCGCGGCCGAGTCCCGCGTCGGATTTCCGCTGTTCGAGCGCTCGAAAGGGCGGCTCTTTCCCACGCCCGAGGCACGACGCATCTACAACGAGGTGGAGACGGCATACGCGGGCGTGCAGCGTGTGGACGACCTGGTGCGCGCGATCATCGAGGGCAGGAGCGGCAAGCTCAATATCGTTTGCAGCCCGAGCCTGGGGGCGGAGCTGGTGCCGCGCGCGATTGCGTTGTTCAATCGGCGGTATCCGGATTTGCAGATCCACTTCGAGCCGCTCACCCACAACAACCTGATCCCTCGCGTTTTGCTGGGCAAGGATTATCTGGGCGTGTCGATGTTCGGAGTGAATTCGAACCATCTGAAGACCGAAGCGCTGGTCGATGGCCCGATGATGTGCATCAGTCCGCCGGGGTGGCTCGCGCCGGGTGGGAGCGTAAGGGTAAGCGATCTACCACCGCACCCGTGGATCGACTATGGGCACGACACGCCGCTGGGGGCGATCGTCGGCGACATTTTCGGCAAGCACCGTCGGCCGTCGCCCATCGTGGAGGTGCGCTCGGCGATCAGCGCGAGAGTGCTGGTGAAAGAATGCGTGGGTGTGGCGATCGTCGATCCGTTCTGCATCGATGCATCGACATTCCAGCGAATCGACGTCCACGAAATTCGCCCGGCCAGAAAGCTTCGGGTGCATGCTGTGTACTCGCAGGCCGAGCCGCTGTCGCACGCCGGGCGCGCCTTCATCCGAACGCTGCAATCGGTCCTCGAAGACCACCTGAGTGCTATCGACGCGTTGCGACGGTGAGGCGACGACGGGAGTGCCGCCTGCCGCTCAGCGAAGCGCCATGGTCGCGCCCGCGTGCGGCCCTTGCCCACCGTCCATGTCCAGCACGGACGCCTTGAGGGTTTCGCGCAGCCAGCGCAGACCGGGATCCGCGCTTCGGTGCGAGTGCCACTGCATCGCCTGTTTCATCTTCGGGATCGTGACGGGCAGGTCGCAGATCGCAATCGGGAGGCTGCGCCTCGCAAGCTCGGCAAGTCGGCGGTGCATCGTGGCGACACGTTGCGTTCCGACCACCAGTTGCGCCGGCGCCGCAAAGCTGAAGGTAGTGACCTCGACCTTGCGCTGCACCCCGATGCGCTCTCCGAACCAATCGCCGAGCGTCGTATCGACGTGCCCGGGCGTGACGACGATATGTCCCGCCCCCAGATATTGGTCTCGCGTGATGGCAGTGCCGGCGAGCGCGGCTTTGTCCCACATCACGCAGCAGTAATCCTCCTCGAACAAAACATCGGTCGGATGCTCGCCCGTGCAGTAATCGATAGGGATGATCAGCATGTCGACGTCGGCTCGCTCGAGCGAGCGCGCAGCCTGCGCGACCTGCGGGCATAGTTCGATTCTTACGTTCGGTGCATGTGCGTAGACCCGCTTCAGAAAATGCGGGATCAGCGTCGACAACGTGAAATCGGAGACCAGCAAGCGGAATACGCGCGTGGACTCGGCCGCCACAAACGTCGGTGGCGTGGAAATGCTCGCCTCGACCCGCACAAGAATGTCGCGTACCGCGTCCGCCAGACCCTCCGCGCGCGGCGTGGGCTCCATCTTCCGGCCGACCTGAACGAGCAACTCGTCGTCGAAATACTCGCGTAGCCGCGCGAGCGCATTGCTCATCGCCGACTGACTCAGGTGCACCTTCTCCGCAGCGCGGCTGATGCTGCGCTCGCTGAGCAGCGCATCGAGGGCGACGAGCAAATTGAGGTCGAGCTTGTTGAAACGCATGGGGAATGCTCTTTTCGTCGGACACCGCGCTCGGTGGCGACGCGTCGGTCGCGTATTCGCCAACCTTCGGGTTTTCCCTTGATGTATTCGGCGAATCGATTTCGCGAATGGATCGAATCAATTTTTCACATGCAAGCAGGCATCTTAACCTGATCGGAACAAAAAAGAAGTCCCACCAATAACTCGATCCGCGAGATCGATCAGGAGACAAGATGACCCTCAAGATCAGGAGCCTGTTGTCGGGCTGCGCGCTCATTGCCGCTTGTGCGACACAGCAAGCGCATGCCTTCGAAAACTACGTGTCGCCTTACCCGGCGGGAGCGACGGCCAACGGCATTGCCTCGCTGCCTCCGATCCCCGGGCTCTTCATGCTGCAGCAATTCAGCTATACGTTTGCCAACGCCCTATATGGCAACGACGGCAACAAACTACCGATTCAATTCCGTTCGAGCGCCCCGGTCGCAACGACCCGCCTCATCGCCGCCTACCCGGTCAAGTTCCTGGGCGCCGATGTCTACTCGCAACTCGTCCTGCCGGTGGTCTCGCTGCACATGAACATCGCCGGGCAAAGCAGCACGCAAAACGGCCTAGCCAACATCACGGTCTCGCCGGTCATCCTGCAGTGGCGCCCGTCGTCGACCTTGACGCTTGCCACGGGCCTTGACCTCATGACGGCCTCGGGCTCCTACAGCCCCTCGAAAAACAGTGTTGCCGTGGGCTATTCGTCCCTGCAGCCGGTTTTTGCGATTCGCTACAACAACCCCGATGGATTCGACGTGGGGCTGTCCAACCGGCTCATGATCAACCAGACCAATCGCGACACGAACTATCACTCGGGGAGCGCCTACGTTGGCGAATTCACCGTCGGCTGGAACTTCGGGCCGTGGAAAGTCGGCGCCGTGGGCGCTTACCTGAACCAGTTCACCGACGACGCCCAGTCCGGCGTGACCGTCGGCGCCGGCAATCGCGCTCGCAGCTTCGCGATGGGCCCGTCGGTCTCCTATGACGGCCGCTGGTTCAACGTCGCCGTGAACTACCAGCAGGGCCTTTACGCGGCAAATACCGCCAAATCGAGCAGCGTGTGGCTGAACATCGCCATCCCGCTGCTCTGACGCAGCACGCATGCGCTGCGACTGACTTCTTTACGCTCACAAGGTTAGACAATGTTCCGCTATTTTCCGACCAACTACGTCTGGAATCTCTCCGTCAATCTGGCCATCGAGATGGGGGCACGCATGGGCGAGATCGAAACGATCTGCGCACCGCTGCAAGACGCCGCCAAACAACCCGATGCTGAGGGAACCCATGCATTTCGCCAGGCGTGGGTGGCCATGGCCGATCGGCTGCAAGCGCTTGCCGCCGAAGACGAGGCCCGCGGTCGCCAATTCTCGGCAGGCCAGAAATACAAGCGCGCGAGCGCTTACATGATCACCTGCGAGCGCATGCTCGCGCATGATTCGCCCGGGCGCGTCGAGCTCTATCAGCGCGCGCTGAAGTCTTTTGCCACGGGTATTGCGCTCACAGGAGAGAACTGTGAGCGCGTGGAGATCCCTTACGGTGAGGAGCATCTCTCGGCGTTGCTCGTGCGTGCGCCGGGCGTCGCGCGCGCGCCGGTGCTCGTGCAGGTCAATGGTCTGGACTCCATGAAAGAGATGAAGTACCTCGTCGGCTTGCCCGGGTGGCTGGCCGAGCGCGGCGTGTCGTCGCTCATCGTCGATCAGCCCGGCACCGGCGAGGCGCTTCGCCTGCATGGCATGCATGCACGCTTCGATGCTGAACACTGGGCAAGCCGCGTGGTCGACTGGCTCGAGACGCGCGAGGATATCGACGCGCAGCGTATCGGCATGGAGGGCGTCTCGCTCGGTGGTTATTACTGTCCGCGTGCGGTGGCGTTCGAGCCCCGCTTTGCGTGCGGCGTGGCGTGGGGAGCCAACCACGACTGGCGCGACGTGCAAAAGCAGCGCTTGAAGCGCGAGGGCGACTTCCCTGTGCCGCACTACTGGAATCACGTGTGCTGGGTGTGGGGAGCCAAGGACATCGACGATTTCATGCGCATCGCCGAGGACGTGCATCTCGATGGCGTGCTCGATCGAATTCGGGTGCCGTTTCTCGTAACGCACGGCGAGCGTGACTCGCAGATCCCGCTCTCGTGGGCGTATCGCACGTATGAGCAACTGGTCAACAGCCCCAAGCGCGAGCTGAAGATCTTCACCGATCGGGAGGGCGGGGTGCAGCATGCGAGCTTCGATAACTCGATCAACGCGGGCCATTACATCGCCGACTGGGTGGCCGAAACACTCGGCGGTCGCACCCGCCGCTAGCGCCCGCGCCGATGCCTCGCCTTCTTCCTCAAGCTGGAATGCATTCATGAATATCCTCGGACTCGAATACCTCGTGTTTGGCGTTGACGACATCGCCAGTGCTGCCCAATATCTGGTCGACTATGGCCTCGTCGCACAGCAACCCCCCGGCGAGGCCGGGCGGTTCACCGCGCTTGACGGCACTGCGATCGAAGTGTGGTCTGCCACTGACTCGCGCCTGCCTCCGGCACTGGGCACCACGAGTCAATTGCGCAAGACCGTTTATGGCGTGGCCGGCGCGCAAGATCTTGCGCAAATCGGCGAGGAGTTGAGGCGCGATCGCGAGGTGCGCGTACTCGCCGACGGCTCGTTGGAGACCGTGGACGATATGGGCTTCGCGCTGGGTTTTGTCGTTACCCGAAGGAAGACGCTGAACATGCCCGCCGAAGCGATCAACGCGCCGGGGGCGCCGGCGCAACGCCGACCCAACGTCGTGGCGGTGCGCGACGACATGTCGCTCACGCCGCGCACACTCTCGCATGTGGTCTATTTCGTACCGGACGCCGCACGAGCCGAAGCGTTCTATGTAGAGCGCCTGGGCTTTCGCTGCACGGATCGTTTCGAGGGCGTGGGCGGGTTCCTGCGCCCGGCAGGCACGCTCGATCACCACACGCTCTTCTTTATCCAGACGCCGCCGTTCATGAAGGGGTGCGAGCACTTCACGTTCCACATGGGCGGCCCGACCGAGTTGATGCATGCGGGCACGCGTCTCGTGGAAAAGGGCTATCAGTCGTTCTGGGGGCCGGGCCGGCACCGCTTCGGTTCGAACTGGTTCTGGTACTTCAATAGCCCTCTGGGGTGCCATGTCGAGTACGACGCCGACATGGACCAGCACGACGACCAGTGGTGCGCCCGTATTGCGCCGATGAGCGCCGACGCTTCGCAGTTGTTCCTGTTGCACCCGCGCGAGAAATGGGTGCCGGGCGGCTCGCCGGCAGGCGGTGCGCCGGCCGATGGGGAGAAAGCCTGATATGGCGGCCGGTCAATCATCGATTCGGGCCGGAGCTTGCCTGTGAGCTCACCGATCTTCCTGACGCATCTCGACGCCATACCGAACCCCGGTGCTCGCGGGTTCGATCCGCATGGCGCGGGGCACGACACGATGTTCGTAGTACGCAACGGGACCGAGGTGCGGGCGTGGCGCAACGCCTGTCCCCACTATGGCGATACGCCGATGGCCTGGCGAAAGGACGCCTACCTGAATCACGACGGCTCGCGCATTGTCTGCCACGCCCACGCCGCACAGTTCGATCCGGTGAGCGGCGCGTGCCTGGCGGGACCCTGTCTGGGCCAGTCGCTCACGCAACTTGCCCTGAAGGTCAACGCACGGGGTGAGGTGTTCCTCGTGGCTTGCGAGCGTGGCTTACCGTAACCGCGTTCAGGCGTCGCCAACACGGGCAAAAAACGTACAAAGAAGGAGACATCAAATGGATATGACAACCCAGCGCATGCTCGTGATCGGCGGCGGTTTCTCGGGTATGGCCACGGCCATCGAGGGCGCCAGGCGCGGCATGAAGGTCGATCTCGTGGAGATCGATCGCGATTGGCGCTCCTATGGCGCGGGGATCAGCATCAGTGGTCCCACGTTGCGAGCGCTGCGCACGCTTGGCGTGCTTGACGCCTTTCTCGAGCGGGGGGCGCTCGCCGACGGGCTGAAGCTGTTCGCGCCGCACGGCGCGCCGATCGCGCAGATCCCCACGCCGCGCCTGGCCGGTGACGAAGTGCCCGGCGGCGGTGCGATCATGCGCCCGGTGCTGGCCGACATTCTCGCCAGGGCCACGCTGGCGGCCGGCGTGAAGGTCAAACTTGGCATAACGTTTGCCAGCCTGTGCGCCAGCGGCGAGCAGGTCGATGTGACGTTCACTGACGGCACTGCCGGGAGCTACGAGCTCGTCGTGGGGGCCGACGGCCTTTACTCGAACGTGCGCAAGACCATTTTTGCCGACGCCGAACCCCCGCGCTATACCGGTCAGGGCGTGTGGCGCGCCGTCGTGCCGCGCCCGGAGGACGTGACAGGCACGGAAATGTGGCTCGGCGCGCGTGTGAAGGCGGGCATCAATCCGGTCTGCGCCGAACGGATGTACCTGTTCGTGACCGAAGACGCGCCGACTCGCAAATTCGTCGACCCGAAGCAGGCGCCGGACATGCTCAAGGCGCTGCTTGCCGAGTTCGCGGCGCCGCGGCTGCAAGCCGTGAGCCAGGCGCTCGACGAGCACGCGTCGGTGATCTACCGTCCCCTCGAGCGCCTGCTGCTGCGTCGCCCGTGGCATCGGGGCCGTATCGTGCTGGTCGGTGACGCCGTTCACGCCACCACACCGCACATGGCTTCGGGCGCCGGCATCGGCATCGAGGACGCGATCGTATTGGCCGAGGAGCTCGCGCGCGCCGCAACGATGATCGACGGTCTCGAGGCATTCGAGGCGCGTCGCTGGGAGCGTTGCCGGGTCGTTGTCGAGAACTCCGCTCGTCTGGGCGAGATCGAGATCACACGCGGCGACCGTGCGGAGCACGAGCGCATCATGCGCGAGACGCATCAGTATCTGGCGCAAGCCATCTGAGCCGGGAGCGCGTGATGAAACCCCACACGATGGCGCCTGCCGCCACGCCCGAGGCGGTATCGGGTACGCCCGCTCGCTTGCGCAGGTTCGGCGTGCTCTCGCTGATGATTGCGCACTGCGCCGGCATGATCGATCTCGCTGCATTGCCGCTGTGGATCTCGACGCTGGTAGGCCACTACGGCCTCGACCCGCAACGCGCGGGCGCGCTACCCACGTTGTTTCTCGCCGGCGTGGTGCTGAGCAGCATGGCTTGTTCCCCACTGCTCGCACGCTTGCCTGCGCGCGCGATCGTGCCGACCGGCTTCGCGATCGCCGCCGCGGCGTTCTTCGTCGCGCGCACGACGAGCCTCTACCCGGCCTTGGCGGCACTGCATGCCCTTGCCGGTCTGGCCGTGGGGGCGAGCCTGAGCCTTGCACACGGCATCATCGGCCGCAGCGAGCGTCCGCACCGCGTGTTTGCGCTGGCGGGAATGAGCCTGGGGCTGGTTTCGATCGCGTTTCTGGGCGTCTCGCCATCGCTCATCCAGGCGCACGGGGGCGGCACATTCTTCACGATCCTGTGTGCTGTCATGAGTGTGGCCGCGGTGGTCAGCGCGCTCGGTCTTCCCTTCACGGCGGCCTCGGCATCGTCCGCCGCCACCGCGGACGGCCACGGTGCGGCACGCGGCGCCGGGCCCAGGCTTGCCGCTCATGTCTGGTTCGGGATCGGTGGGGTGTGCGCGATGGCGCTCACCCAGGCGATGCTGATCAGTTTTGTCGTACACATCGGCACGGTGCGCGGCTTTGGCGAGACGGCGATTACCGCCGTGCTCGTTACGCTCGGGATGATCAATCTGGTGCCCGCGCCAGCCGCCGCGCTGCTCGAGCGGCGGCTCAATGCCCGGGCCGTGCTGTGCATCGGTCCTATCGTGCAGGCCGGGTTGGGCGTACTTATCACCGCAGACGCGGGGTTCGCCGCGTGGGCGGCGGCCAGCGCGATGCTCTCCGCGGTGATGATCTTTTGCCACACCTTTGCCTTTGGGATGCTCGCGCGGCTTGATCCCACCGGGCGAGCCGTGGCGGCTACGCCCGCCATGGTGATGACCGGTGCGGCCATCGGGCCGTTGCTCGGCGGCACGCTTGTCAAGTTCGTCTCGCTCGCGAGCCTCGGATACGCCGGCATGCTTTTCGGCGCTATCGCCCTGATGTGCTTCTCACGCATTCCCCATCGTTACGGCCAGCCGGAGGCCCCAAAGTGAAAGTCAAACACCGCTTCATCGACCTGTCGATCTATCTCGAAAACGACGTGCTGTCAGACCCGCCGCCGCTCGCGCCGAAAATCACGTACCAGAAGCATGCCGACACGCTGCCCGACTTCATGGCCATGCTCCCGGGGACGCGGGCCGAGGACTACCCCGACGGAGAAGCCGCCGCTGCGGAATGGGTAACCCTGACCACGCATAGCGGCACACACCTGGATGCGCCATGGCACTTCCACTCGACCATGGACGCGCGCCTGGGGCCGGCCAAGCCCTCGATCACGATCGATCAGGTGCCGCTCGAATGGTGTTTCCAAAGCGGTGTGAAGCTCGACTTTCGTCATTTTCCGGACGGGTACGTGGTCACGGCCGCCGATGTGGCTGCCGAGCTCGAGCGTATCGGGCACACGCTCGAGCCCCTGGACATCGTGCTGGTCAACACGCGCGCCGGGAGTCGCTACGGACACGCCGATTATGTGAACGCGGGGTGCGGCATGGGCCATGAGGCCACGCTGTACCTGCTCGAGCGAGGCGTTCGCCTGACGGGGACCGACGCGTGGAGCTGGGATGCGCCGTTCAGCTACACGGCACGGCGTGTCGCGCAGACCGGCGACAAATCGCTGATCTGGGAGGGACATAAGGCCGGACGCGAGATCGGATACTGCCATCTCGAAAAACTGCACAATCTCGAAGCGCTGCCTGCCTTCGGTTTTACCGTGAGCTGTTTCCCCCACAAGATCCGTGCCGCCTCGGCCGGCTGGACCCGCGCGGTGGCCATTCTGGACGAGGTGGAGCAATGAAATTCGCGACGCTGGCCAATGGCACCCGCGACGGGCAACTGCTGATCGTCTCGCGCGACCTCACGCGCGCCGTGCCGGCCGACGGTATTGCGTCGAGTCTGATCGAGGCAATCGAGCGCTGGGAGGAAGTCGAGGCCGCACTGCAACGGCGCTACGATGCGCTGAACGACACGGGCAGCACCATGCACAGCGCTCAGGCGAGGACGTTCGATGCGCGCGCCTGTGCCGCGCCGCTGCCGCGCAGCCCCCAATGGTGCGACGCATCGGCCTTCCTCAATCACGGACGTCTGATGGAGCGGGCATTCAACACGGCTCCGATCCCGGATTTCGACACGATCCCGGTCATGTACCAGGGCGCCAGCGACGATTTTCTGGGGCCTCACGTCGATGTGCCCCAGGCGAGCGAGGCCGACGGCATCGATTTCGAGGGGGAGTTCGGTGTCATTGTCGACCGGGTGCCGATGGGCGTGAGCGCGTCGGACGCGCTCGGGCACGTGCGGCTGCTCGTGCAACTCAATGACTGGAGCTTGCGGGCACTGGGCCCGCGCGAAATGCGCACCGGCTTTGGATTCCTGCAAGCCAAGCCGTCCACGAGCTTTGCCCCGATCGCGCTCACCCCCGACGAACTGGGGGCCGACTGGCGCGACGGTCGGGTGCACCTTCGTTTGCACGTGCAGCGCAACGACGAGTGGATCGGGCATCCCAGCGGCAGCGAGATGAATTTCGATTTCGGCAGGCTTATCGCGCACGCGGCGCGCACGCGCCAACTGAGCCCGGGTACGATCATCGGTTCCGGCACGGTCTCGAATGCGGCGCGTGAGGCCGGCTCGGCATGCCTGGCCGAGCGCCGCGGCATCGAGATCCTGGCGCATGGTGAAGCGCGTACCCGCTATCTGGCGTTTGGCGAGCGCGTGAGAATGGTCGCGCTGGATGCCGCCGGCGGCGCCCCGTTCGGAGAAATCGAACAGCGGATCGTGCCGGGCTGTTGAATCGGCGGTGACGCGCCTGTGCGGCAAACGCCCATGCGCGGCGCCATCGCCCGCAATGCCGAAGACGCTTGAAAAATCCGGCGCGGCCTGTGCCCGGCGGCCTCATGCGCTGTTCGTGCTAAGATCATTGACTGATCAAACATTGATCCGTCCAAAAAATGGCCCCCACTCCGACCACCCCGCATTCGGCGGGGCAGGTATTGCCTTTCCGGCAGTCGCTCGTGGCGATGCTCGGCCTTTGTTTCTGCACGATGATGGTCGCGCTCGACCAGACAGTCGTCGGTACCGCGCTGCCAACCATCGTCGCTGAACTCAAAGGGTTCGAGTACTACGCCTGGGTCGCGACGTCCTATCTCCTCACGTCGGTCATTACCGTGCCGATCTTCGGCCGGCTGGGCGACTTCTACGGCCGCAAGCTCTTCGTCATGACGGCCATCGTCGTTTTCACCGCCGCTTCCGTGCTGTGCGGCGCGGCGAGCAGCATGCCGTTCCTTGTCGTCGCTCGCGCGTTGCAAGGCATCGGCGGCGGCATGCTCGTCGGCACTGCGTTCGCCTGCGTCCCGGAACTGTTCCCCGACGCCCACGTTCGCCTGCGCTGGCAAGTCATGCTCAGCTCGGCCTTCGGCATCGCCAACGCCATCGGCCCCTCGCTCGGCGGCTTCCTCACCGAAGGCTTCGGCTGGCGCTCCGTGTTCTACGTCAACCTGCCCGTCGGCCTCGCCGGGCTGTGGTTCGTCGGCCGCCACCTGCCCCATATGCGCGCCGAGGAGCATGCCAAGGCGAGCATCGACTGGCTCGGCGCATTGCTCATCACCGCCGCGCTCGGCAGCCTGCAGATGCTCGTCGAATGGTTGCCTGCCGACGGCCTCTCGCGCGGCGTGCTCGCCCTCATCGTCGTGCTGGTGATTTCGTCCTACCTGCTCTATCGCTGGGAACAGCGCACGTCGCACCCGATTCTGCCGTTCGAGATGTTCCGGGACAAAAGCCTCGCGCCGCTCTTCGTGCTGTCGGTCTTCGCGGGCTTCTCGATGTTCGGCATCCTGTTCTACGCGCCGCTGCTGCTGCAGGGCGGCTTCGGACTCTCGCCGCGCGAGACCGGCCTGCTGGTCACGCCGATGGTCGTGTGCATTACCGTGGGCAGCATCGTGAACGGCCGGCTCATCACACGGCTGCCCAATCCGAACGTGATGCTCTACGGCGGCTTCGTGCTGCTCGCGCTCGCTTGCGCCGGCGTCATTACCACGCATCGCGGCACGTCGCACGGCTTGATCGCCGCCTATATGCTGCTCGCCGGTCTCGGACTCGGTTTCGTCATGCCGAACCTGACGGTGTTCGCGCAGGAAGTCGCCGGACGCGCCCATCTCGGCATCGCCACCGCCGTCATGCAATCGTTGCGCATGATCGGCGGGATGCTCGGCACGGCGATCGTGGGGACGCTCGTCAACCACAGCTACACGTCCCGTGTGAAGGATTCGCTCGCCGCCGGCGGCGGCGCACAGTGGACGGCACGGCTCTCGGACCCGCAGATTCTCGTCAACGCCGACGCGCGGAACGATTTCCTGATGACGCTCGCGCACATGAACCAGAACGGCGCGCTGTTCATCGAGTCGGCCCGCAACGCGCTGGTTGCGTCGATTCACAACGGCCAGATGGTGTCGCTCGCGGCAGCGCTGGCCGGCCTCTGGTTCGTGCGGCGCGTGCCGCTCATCCGGCTCACGCGCGGCGCGAAGCCGCAGCCGCCCGCAGGGGAGTGACGCCATGGCCACACCCATGAAGCGGAATGTCATCCAGCAACTCAGCCTGACCTATCGCGCGATGATGCTTGCCTTCGACGCCCAGGTCGGCCATCCGCTGCCGCGCTGGCGCATCATCCTGGCGTTGGCCGAGCGCGGCACCTGCTCGCAGAAATTCCTCGCGGAACACTGCCGTCTCGATCCGGCCTCGCTCACCCGTCAGTTGCAGTCGATGGAGGCGCTCGGGTGGCTCTCGCGGGCGACGGACCCGGACGACAACCGTCTTACCAATGTGACGCTGACGGCCGCCGGGATGGCCGTGCACGACGAGGCGACGCCGCGCCGGCAGGCGTTCTTCGACGACGCGCTCGCCGGCATGACCCCCGAGGAAATCGCGACGCTGGAGAGCGCGCTCACGCATCTGGAAGCGCAGTTCAAGGCGGTGGTCGCACGCGCTAAGGCGGGCTCGGCGGGCGATGCGGCGGTGAGGTCGGGCGCGCGAGCGAAGCGGCCGGCAGAGCCGCACGCGCCTGCTGCCCGCAGAAGGTAAAAACGTCGCCCTCAGTGCGAACCGAGCGCCGAGCCCCGGGCGTCGGCATGAAGTCGACCTCAGCGGCCTTCATGACGAAGTGCGACGAGGCACGCGTTCAAGCCCCGCGGTTCAGGCGTATTGCGCGAGCCCGTGTCCCAGCGACCAGTTTTCTTTCACGACCTCGACGAGGCTCACGAACACGTCCTCCGGGCGGATGCCGGGATTTTCACCAAGCAATTCCGCGATCCGCCGGAACAGCGCCTTCTTTTGCTCGACCGTGCGAGTGTTGTTCGCGGTGATCTGAATGAACACCAGATCGTCGCTTCGAGCGACACCGAGGTATGACGCGCCGTAGCGAAAGTTCGCAGCCGCATGTTCGGTCAAGGCCATGAACTGGTCGTCTTCGGGAACGTTGAATGTTTCGCGCATCGCGCGATAAACGCCGTCGAAGATCGCCTGCCTGTAAGCCTCCGACTTTCCGGCGCGCAACGAGATATGAGCGAGTGGCATCGTGAGTTCCCTTCCTGATTGTCCCGCTTCATACTAGCTATTCTGATAACGTATGTATTTTTATTTCAGTGATAACGATTTGAAATGGCTGAGCGCGCCCTCGATCTGGAAGCCGTCAGAGCCTTCATCCGCATTGCGGAACTGGGAAGTTTCACGCGCGCTGCCGAAGCGTTGCGGACCACACAGGCGGCGGTCAGCCTGAAGCTGAAGCGGCTCGAAGAAAGGCTGGGTTTCAGGCTTGTCGAACGAACGCCCCGATACGTGGAGCTATCGGCCCACGGCACGACCTTTCTCGAGCATGCGCGCAAGCTCATAGAGGCACATGACCGGGCGATCTCGGTGGTTGCGGTAGCCCGGCAGCGCCTCACCATCGGCATCAGCGACCATGTGGCAGGCCCGGAACTGCCTGCGCTGATCGGACGCATGAACGCACAGGACCCTCAACTGCTGATCGAAATCCGGATCGGGTCGTCAGGGGAACTGCTTCAGAGTTTCGAGCGCAGGGAACTCGATACGGTGATCGTTCGCTTCCACGCGGGGCGAAGCGATGGCGAAATCCTCGCCGAAGAAAAGTTCGGCTGGTTCGCAACGCCCGGCTGGCAGCATCGCGCGGGAGAGCCTCTGCCGCTGGCTACGATGGCCGAACCCTGTGGCGTGCGGGCCATGGCCGGGCAACTTCTCGACGAGGCCGGCATACCGTGGACGGAAGTGTTCGTTGGCGGCGGCGTGATGGCGGTCGCCGCCGCCGTCATGGCCGGGCTCGGCGTTGCGGCGCTTTCCGCGCGCATGGTGCCGTTTGGGGCGGTCGACGTAGGCTCCAGACTGGCATTGCCGGAGCTGCCGCGGCTGCCCATTGTGCTTCACACAAGGGTCAGGGACGGCCGAGCGCGCGATGCGCTGAGCGCGCTTTGCGCGGCCTTTCGAAGCGTGGTGCGAAACTGATCGCCCTTACGTTGCCACGGGGGCGCGGCAAGGGCCGGCGCGCCGCGCGCTATCAGAAGAACGTCTGCACGATGTCAACGACGTTGTAATCGCCGTCGACTACCGGGAGGTGGCGCCATTTGTCGAACGTCAGGCACGGATGCGAGATGTCGAACGCGATCATGTCGCCCACGCGGATGTCGTCTCCCGGCGCGATGCGCAGATACGCGTGCTGGTCCATCATGCCGGTGACTTCCCAATGCCCCGGCGTGGCCTTCGGCGCCTTGCTCTGCCCCGGCCGGAAGTGCTGCGCCGGTTCCGGCATGCCCGCATCGAACGCCGCGTCCCGTTTGCCTAGCGCAATGATCGCGCGCTCGGGCTCGGGCACCGACTGCACGTAGGCCCACAGTTGCAGCGCCGGCTGCAATTGCGAGCGCATCTGCCTGGCGATGGGGTTGCGCGTGGCGATCTGCGCCTGCGCCGCCTTGTAAATGCCCACGTCGTGCGTGAGGTAACAGCCCGGGCGCAGCACCACGTCGAGCGGCGCGCCCACGTCCTTGTGCGAAAACTCTTCGGCGACCACGTCGTACCAGGCCGAGCCCGCGCCCGAGAGCACCGCGGGCGTGCGCTCGATGCGCCTTGCCGCGACCAGATCGCGCGTGATGCCGACGGCGCGCTGCAGGAACGCGCGAATGTCCGCCTCGGTGCTCAGCACGCCCTCGTAGACTTCCACGCCGGCCAGTTTCACCGCGTCGTGATATTGCGCGAGGGCGTCGAGCACGGCCTGCTGCTGGGCTGCGTCACGCACGCCGGTGCGCCCGCCCGCCACGCCCAGCTCGACGAGCACCTGAATCGACTGGCCGCGCGCGCGGAAAAACTGGCCGAGATGCTCGACCGCCGCAGCGGAATCCACCAGACAGAAGAATTCGAAGTCGGGATCCTTCAGCAAGTCGGCGATGAGCGCCATGTTGCGCTTGCCCACCAGTTGGTTCGCCATGAGCACACGGCGCACGCCGTGGTGATACGCCGCGCCCGTCTGCTGCGCGGTCGCGAGCGTGATGCCCCAGGCGCCGCCCTCGAGCTGGCGGCGGAAAAGCTTGGGCGCCATCGTCGTCTTGCCGTGCGGCGCGAGCTTGACCCCGTACTCGTGCACGAAGCGCTGCATCCACGCGAGGTTGTGGCGGATCTTCTCCTCATAGAGCACCGCCGTGGGCAGGCTCAGATCCTCCGCGAGCAGATTCCAGCCCAGACCCTTCGTGGACGAGGGCGCCAGCGGGGCCTGCAGCGCGCCGAGACCCTTGTTGAGGGTATCGATCATGCCATGTTGATAGTTTGTATCATTCATCGAGAATTCTCCGCGAAGCATGGGCTGAAAGGGCACGTCGATGGGACGGTGCATTTCCCAGTGGCCCCTATATTAGCGTTTAATGACCCGCGTTTGACAATTTTGTTATAAAGTAACAAAAAATCGGAAAACCCTTCACATTCAGAAAGGCGCCTTGTCGGTGACGCGTTTGCGCGCCGCTCGCACCTGGCGCCGCGATGACCGGAACTATGGCGGAAACCTTCGACATCGTGACGCGCGTGGCCGAGCGCAGCGATACGCTGAGCCAGGCGGAGCGAAAAGTTGCGCAGATCGTGCTGGAAGACGTGGCAGGCGCTGCCGCCGCGTCGATCAATGTCCTGGCCGAGCGCGCCGGCGTAAGCGAAGCGAGCGTCACCCGCTTTGCCAAGGCGATGGGCTGCCGCGATGTGCGCGACCTCAAGCTGCGCCTCGCGCAGGCCGCCGTGGTCGGCCAGCGCTTCTTTGGCGCAAACGCGGCCAATGGACAGGACGGCGCAGGCGAGACCATCGACCGCATCGCGGACGACATCCAGACCACGCTCCAGGTGCATCGCGGCCTGATCAAGCCGGACGCAGTGCGGCTCGCGGCAGCGCGTTTGCAGTCCGCGCGCATGGTGTACGCGTTCGGCATGGGCGGCGGCTCGTCGCTGATGGCCGACGAGGCACGCTATCGGCTCGTGCGCCTGGGGCGGCCTGTTGCCAGCTATCAGGATGCGGTGCTCATGCGCATGGTTGCCGGCACGCTGGGCCGGGACGACGTCGTGCTGGCCTTCTCGGTGAGCGGCCACACGCCGGAGTTGGTGTCGGCGTGCGAGATCGCCAGGGAATACGGCGCGCAGGTGGTGGCCGTCACGGCGACGGGCTCGCCGCTCGCGGCGCTGGCCGACGACGTGCTGCCGATCCGTGCACTCGAAACGGATTTCATTTTCAAACCGTCGTCGTCGCGTTACGCGATGCTGCTGGCGATGGACGTCCTGGCCACGGAGCTGGCGTTGCTCGCCAAGCCGCAGAGCCAGGCGCTGTTGCGGCGGATCAAGTACGTGCTCGACACGCATCGGGGCGGCGGCGATCGCCAGCCCCTGGGAGACTGACATGACGGACTGCCTCGCAAAACGAACGTTCGACACCCTCATTGCCGGTGTGCGGCTCGCCGACGGCTCCGGCGCGCCCATGCCCGACGAGCGCTTTGACGTGGCGCTGCTCGACGGCCGCATCGACACCATCGCGCCGGCCGGCGCACTCGGCGGCTGGCAGGCGGCACAGCGGATTGACGGCGCAGGCTTCGTGCTGAGCCCCGGTTTCATCGACGTACACACGCACGATGACACGAACGTGGTGCGCACGCCCGAGATGACGCCGAAGCTCTCGCAGGGTGTGACGACGGTCGTCGTGGGCAATTGCGGCATCAGCGCTTCGCCGGTTTCCCTCAAGGGCGAGCCGCCCGATCCCATGAACCTGCTCGGCGACGCCGACGCGTTCCGCTACCCGACGTTCGCGGCGTATGTCGAGGCGCTGGAAAAGGCTCAGCCGGCCATCAACGTCGCGGCGCTCATCGGCCACACGGCACTGCGCAACAACCATATGGACCGGCTCGATCGGCCCGCCACCGAGGCGGAGATCGAGGGCATGCGCGCGCAATTGCGCGAAGCGCTCGAACACGGCGCGCTGGGGCTGTCGACCGGACTGGCCTACGCCAACGCCAACGCCGCGCCGACCGAGGAGGTGCTCGCGCTGGCCGAGCCGCTCGCCGAGGCCGGCGGGCTCTATGCGACCCATCTGCGCACGGAATTTGCCGAGATTCTGGAGGCGCTCGACGAAGCGTTTCGCATCGGGCGCCACGCACGTGTGCCGGTGGTCGTTTCGCATTTGAAATGCGCGGGCGTCGAGAACTGGGGGCGCAGCACGGAGATCCTCGACGCGCTGGACAAGGCTCGGCGCTTTCAGCCGGTCGGCTGCGATTGCTATCCGTACACCGCGAGTTCCTCCACGCTCGATCTGAAGCAGGTCACCGACGACTTCGACATCCTCGTGACGTGGTCTCAGCCGCATCCCGATCAGGGCGGCAAGCTGCTTGCGACGATCGCGGCCGAGTGGGGCGTCGACCTGATGGAAGCCGCACGGCGCCTGCAGCCGGCAGGGGCCGTCTATCACTGCATGGAAGAAGACGACGTGCGCCGCATTCTGCGGCATCCGGCGACGGTGGTCGGGTCCGATGGCCTGCCGAACGATCCGTTGCCTCATCCGCGCCTGTGGGGCGCGTTCCCGCGCGTGCTCGGTCGCTACAGCCGCGAACAGCAGTTGTTTCCGCTCGCCGAAGCGGTACACAAGATGACGGGGCTTTGCGCGCAACGCTTCGGATTGACGGGCCGTGGCTTCGTGCGCGAGGGCTACTGGGCCGACCTGGTGCTGTTCGACCCGGCGACGGTGGCCGACGCGGCCACGTTCACCGATCCGATGCAGCCGGCCTACGGCATCAAGGCGGTGTGGGTCAACGGCGTGCTGTCCTGGCAGGATCGCGCGCCCACCGGTGGCGCGCGTGCGGGGCGCTTCGTGCGGCGCGGCATGCCGCAACCGGTTCTCTGAGCGAGAGTGGAAGTCGATTCATCGAGATTTTGATCAAGGAGTGATGATGAGCATCAAACGATACGGCGTAGAAGGCGGGCAGGGTACGGGCGGCCAGCGCATGCCCTTTGCGCGCGCAACCGAGGCCGATGGCTTCCTGTTCGTGTCGGGACAGACGCCCATGAAAGACGGCGAAGTGATCGACGGGGGCATCGTCGCCCAGTCGCATCAGGCAATCCGGAACATGCTGGCGATTCTTGCCGAAGCCGGCTACGGTCCCGAGCACGTGATGCGCATCGGCGTCTGGCTCGACGATCCGCGTGATTTCGCATCGTTCAACAAGGTGTTCAAGGAGTATTTCGGCGACCATCCGCCGGCACGCGCGTGCGTGGTCTCGAGCATGGTCATCGACTGCAAGGTCGAAATCGACTGCGTGGCATACAAGAAGCCCGCGGCTTGAGGGCAAGTCGCGCGGCAAAGGCGGCGCGGCAGGCGCCGCAGCCGCAGCGAGCGTGATGTCCCTCGCGGCGCCCGGCGCGGCGGCGGACGCGGGCCCCACCAATAACGACGCATAACGACCAATAGCGACCAATAGCGACCAATCGCGACAATATCGACAATAACGGCCGGCGAACTCGCCGGCCGTTTTCGTTTTCAGCCCGCGCATTTCCGTTGACGGATACGGCGGTTCCCGTTTCGCAAAGTCGGCGGGCCACCTTCGATGGCCGATGCCGGCGCGGGCGCGCAATCTCTTCCCACCTATCCATGAGGAGGAGATGGCAGTGAGACTAGACCCCGCTTCGACCACATCCGCCCCGTTTGTCCCGGCCGCTCAGGCCGCCCCCGATGCCCATGATGTCCCCGATGCCCGTGATGCCCGTGATGCCGCGCGCGTGACCCTCGACTTCCCCGTGGCGCCCGACGAGGTTCGGCTGCACTCGCGCACAGCCAGCCGCCTCGCCCGCGCGGGGTGCGCCGCGGGCCTGGCCGGCGTGGCCTGCACGGTGCTCGGCATTGCAAGCTTTGCCGGTGGCGCGTACCTGTGCCTCGATGCCGCCTCGGACGTCGCCGACGGCGCCCCCGGCAGGGAGCCGTGGGCGGCCTACGCCGTGGGCGGGACGCTGGTCGGCATGGCGGCGATTTCGATCTCGATCGGCTTGCATCAGGTAGGCGCGTGTTTGCGCAAGCGCCGCGAGGCGGCGGAGCATATGCGCTTGCTGAGCCTGAGCGCGCATTACGCACCGCTTGGGGGCCGAGCCCATGATCCCGCTTGATAAGGGCAATGACGGCGCACCGACGTCGGCGCACATCGCCGGGGAAATCGAAGCGGCGCTCGCACTGGTGCGCGACGAGGTGCAGCAGCGCGAGGCGATGGGCATGCCGCGGCCCGGCGAGTGGGACGCCGCGCAGTGCGATGCGGCCTATCGCTGCGGCTACGGGGCATTCGAGCGCGGCGACTACGTGCAGGCCATCGAATGCTTCGCGCCATTGCTCTCGGCATGCCCCATGCATGCCGATTACGCCGTGGCGCTCGCGCTGTCGCTGGAGCGCCACGGCGAACCAAAGGCCGCGTTGCCGCTACTCATGGCGGCGGCCTTGCTGGACCAGGATGCGCCCGGTCCGATGTATCGCGTGGGCGAGTGCCTGCTCGCGCTCGATTATCGCGACGCGGCTTGCCAGGCGATGAAGGAGACGCTTGATCGCTGCGGCAGGGAGCCCAGATACGAGAAGGTACGAAATGCAGCGCGCAGCATCATGGCGCAGGCCGCGCTGCGCTGAAATACGCCGGTCCTCGGAGGGAAGTGAGTGAAGCTGTTGGTGGCGACGGGCGCGCAGCCCCTCGCCACCTTTTTTATGGCCCGCGTGCCGCGCGCTTTACTGGCGCGCCGTGCGCGCGTTGTCCGGCATGGGCAACGTGAAGTTGGTGCGAAACGGGTTGATGTCGAGCCCCCCGCGGCGCGTGTAGCGCGCATACACGGCCAGTTGGCTCGGTTTGCACTGGCGCATGATGTCCATGAAAATGCCTTCCACGCACTGCTCGTGAAAGCCGGTATGGCGACGGTACGAAATCACGTACTTGAGCAGCCCCTCCTGATCGATCGGCGGGCCGATGTAACGGATCTGCAGACTGCCCCAGTCGGGCTGACCCGTCACGGGGCAGTTCGACTTGAGCAGGTTGGAGACGAGCGTCTCGTCGACGTGCGGTTCATCGTGCGCGGCCTTGAGCAACGCGGCGTCGGGCGCGTAGATGTCCGTTTCGATATCCAGCCGGTCGACGAGCAGGCCATCGAGCTCGTCGAGCTCGAGTTTGCCGAAACCGCCCGGCTCCACGAGACGCACCTGCACGGGCGCGCCTGCCGCTTCCGAGAGGTCCTGCTGGATCAGTGCGCGCGCGGCCTCCGCATTGGCGAGCCGGGTCTGCGCGAACGAACCGAGATACAGCTTGAACGACTTCGATTCGATGATGTTCGGCGAGTCCGCAGGCACGATGGCGGTGAGCAGTGCGATCTGCGGTTTACCCTTTTCGTTGAGCCACGACAGCTCGTAGCCGTTCCAGATGTCGGCGCCGAAGAAAGGCAGCGTGTCGGGCACGCCGATGGCCGCACGCGCCGGCGCGCGCGCGATCGGGAAGAGCAGGTGGGGGGCGTATTGCTCGGTGTAGGAGACTTCCTTGCCGAGCGGGGATTGGTCAGGCGTTGTCATGATTGGCAATGCCACTGACGACATGGCCTGTCGGTGTGAAGCCGGCGGCCGATTCGCAGTGGTGTGTCTGATCGTCGAAGAAGAAATCGGGTTCGAACTCGCGCAGGAACGCGCCCTTGTTCAACCCGCCCAGGAACATCGCCTCGTCGATGTCGATTTTCCAGTCCATCAGCGTGCGAATGGCGCGCTCATGCGCAGGCGCCGAGCGCGCCGTGACGAGCGCGGTGCGAATCTTCACCGGCACTTCGTGGCCTGCGAGGGTCTGCAACCGGTGCAGCGCAAGCAGCAACGGCTTGAACGGGCCGGGCGGCAGCGGTGTTGCCACGCGCTCGGTCTCGTGCTGCTGGAACGCGTCCAAGCCGTTGCGCTGGAAAATCCGCTCGGCCTCGTCGGAGAAGAGCACCGCGTCGCCGTCGAAGGCGATGCGGATTTCGTCGGGATGCAGTTCGGCCTTTTTCGCGGAGTCCGGATAGACGCGCGCGGCAGGGAAGCCCGCGGCCAGCGCGCTGCGCACGTCGCTTTCGTTGGCCGACAGGAACAGGTGCGCGCCCAGGGCGTTGAGGTAGCGGAACGGGTCGCGCCCGCGCGTGAACACGCCGCGCTCGATCTTGAGATCGACCTGGCGTGCCGAGCGAAATACCCGCAAGCCGCTCACGGGGTCGTTGCGCGAGAGCACGACGACCTCCACGCGGTGCGCATCGTCGCGGTTGAACGCGAGCAGTTTCTGCACGAGCGGGAAGGCCACGCCCACGCGCGCCGGCACGTCGAGGCGATCGAGCTGGTAGCGCATGTAGGACTGATCGTCGCCGCTCGCCACCCCGGCCTCGTACACGCGGTTCTCTTCTTCGAAGTCGAACAGTGCGCGCGAGGATATCGCGACGACGAGCTTGTTCTCGAGCGTGATCGGCATGGCGGCGGGGTGGTGTCCTGTCGTTACGTGGCGTGAATCGCAGATGAGCGCAACTTACCCGAGGAACAGCTTGTAGACGGGGTTGTCGCTCTCGTCCCAGTAAGGATAGCCGAGCGTGGCGAGGAAGTCGCGGAAGGCGGCCTTCTCGTCGTCGGGTACCTGCATGCCGACCAGAATGTTGCTGTAGTCGGCGCCCTGGTTCCGGTAGTGAAACAGGCTGATGTTCCAGTTCGGGCTCATGGCCGAGAGGAATTTCATCAGCGCGCCCGGACGCTCCGGAAACTCGAACCGGAACAGCACTTCGTTGCTCGCGAGCGGCGAACGGCCGCCGACCATGTAGCGGATGTGCTGTTTGGACAGTTCGTCGTTGGACAGATCGAGCGTGGGAAAGCCGTGGCGCTCGAAGCCGGCCTTGATGCGCGCGCCTTCGTCGCGGTTGTGCATCTGTATACCCACGAAGATATGGGCGCTCGACGCTTCGCTGATGCGGTAGTTGAACTCGGTCACGTTGCGGCTGCCGACCACTTCGGTGAAGCGCCTGAAGCTGCCGCGCGCCTCCGGGATGGTCACGGCGAACACGGCTTCGCGGGCCTCGCCGACCTCGGCGCGCTCGGCCACGAAACGCAGCCGGTCGAAGTTCATGTTGGCGCCCGAGGTGATCGCGACGAGCGTTTCGCCCTTGAGCCTTTCACGCTCGGCGTAGAGCTTGGCGCCCGCCACGGACAGCGCGCCGGACGGCTCGAGCACGCTGCGCGTGTCCTGGAAGACGTCCTTGATGGCCGCGCACAACTGGTCGGTGTCCACGCGCACGACTTCGTCGAGGTACGCCTCGCACAGGCGGAAGGTCTCTGCGCCGACGTATTTGACCGCCGTGCCGTCGGCGAACAGCCCAACATCGTTGAGCAGCACGCGCTCGCCGGCGTGGATGGATTGCGCCATCGCGTCGGAATCGACGGATTGCACGCCGATGATCCTGATTTCCGGGCGGACGGCCTTGACATAGGCCGCCACGCCGGCCGCCAGGCCGCCGCCGCCGATGGGCACGAAGATGGCGTGCAGCGGGCCCTGATGCTGACGCAGGATTTCCATGCCGATGGTGCCCTGGCCGGCGATGACCTCGGGATCGTCGAACGGCGGCACGAAGGTGAGGCCGCGCTCTTCCTGAAGCGTCATGGCGTGGGCGTAGGCGTCGCTGTACGAATCGCCCGCGAGCACGACTTCGACGGCGCGTCCGCCGTGGGTCTTCACGGCGTCGATCTTGACCTGCGGCGTGGTCACGGGCATGACGATGACGGCCTTGCAGCCCAGGCGCGCGGCCGAATAGGCGACGCCCTGCGCATGGTTGCCCGCCGAGGCGGTGAGCACGCCGCGCTCGCGTTCGGCGTCGCTCAGGTTGGCCATCTTGTTGTACGCGCCCCGAATCTTGAAGGAGAACACCGTCTGATTGTCTTCGCGCTTCAGGTAAATTCGATTGTGCAGCCGCATGGAGAGCGTGCGTGCCAGTTCGAGTTCGCTTTCCTTGGCGACGTCGTAGACTTTGGCGGTCAGGATCTTCTTCAGGTAATCGGGAGCTGCGTCGGACATGATTTAAGGTTTCTTCAGGTTAGGCACATCGAGGAACAAAAGGACAATGATAGACCAGCGCTTCCGCCGGGGCGGTCGCGCTTGGTTTCTCGGGAAAACGTGAAAGGGGGTGCGCGCCCTAGCGGAGGTCGTCTGGGGTGTCGATGTCGCGCACGATACCGTCGTCGTCGACATCGACGATCGTAATGTGCTCGCCAATCAACAGGTCGCGCGCGCCGGTGTCGCCGTCGAGGGCGGCCAGACGCGAGGTATAGGCGGAACCGAACACGACGGGATGGCCGCGTTGTCCGCGATAGCTCGGCGCGACGATGGCCTCGGACGAGGTGAGCCCGCCGGCGAGCGCGCGAATGGTGCTGGTGTGGATGTACGGCATGTCGGCCAGCGCAACGAGCCAGCCGTCGAGATGTTCGAGCCCCGGGGGCGGCGCTTCGTCGGCGCCGGCGCGGATGCCCGCCGCGAGCGTCGCGCCCATGCCGCGCCTGGTGGCGTGGCTCATCACGACTTCGCAACCCGCCTGCAACAACACGTTCTCCAGCTCCGCCGAGTCCGGCCGCACCACCGCGATCACGCGCGGCAATGCCGCCAGCAGCGCATGCGCGCTGGCGAGGGCAACGGGTCGGTTCAGGGGATCTCCGGGCAGCGGCGCAAGCAGCTTGTTCCGGCGCCCAGCCGCATCGAAGCGGGTACCGAGTCCGCCTGCCAGTAGAATGGCCACGGGCGGCGTCGAGGGACGGGTCATAGGGTGTGCATTATGCGCCAGTCTTTTCGTTTGTGCCAAACCCGCGTGCCCGCCACGGCGCCGGAACCGCCGACCGTCCGGTCGGTCGGACGAGCTCGGAGGCAGAGCACGCGCGGCGTCGCCGTATTGGCCGCGCCCGTCGCGGATGGATCTTTTCCCGGAGTGGTATGGAGTCGTTCATCGCCTGGCTGTTGGGCGCGCTGGCATTGCCCGGCGTCGGCCTGCCGGCCATTTTCATCGTCTCGTTCCTGTCGGCCACGCTACTGCCCATGGGCTCGGAGCCCGCGCTGTTCGGCTACGTGGCGCTCAATCCCCATATGTTCTGGCCGGCCGTCGCGCTCGCGAGCGTCGGTAACACGGCCGGCGGCATGCTGGACTGGTGGATGGGATTGGCCGCGCGGCGGGCGTTCGTTCGCCTGAAAGCGCGCCGGCGCGCGCATGCCCGGGCGGCGGCGCTGGCCGGCGCGACCGCGGCCAGTATCGGCGCGGGCAACGACAGCGCACAGTGCTCGCTCGCTTGCGCGCCTGCGCGCGATGGGCGTGATAGGCGTGATGGGCATGATGGGGACGACACCCCCGGCAAGGCCCCCATGAGCGAACGCTATCACCGCTGGATGCGACGCTTCGGCCCCCGGCTGCTGCTGCTCTCGTGGCTGCCCGTCGTCGGCGATCCGCTCTGCACGCTCGCCGGCTGGCTGCGTCTGTCATGGCGCGCCTGCCTCGTCTACATCGCCATCGGCAAGACCTTGCGCTATCTGCTCATCACCTACCTGATGCTGCGTGTGCCAGAGTCCTTCTGGCAAGGTATGTTCGCACCCTTCAGGCATCTGCTCGTCGGGTGAGGGCGGCCATGAAAAAAAACCGCACGCCCATGAGAAAGCGTGCGGTGCTCTTACTTCGGCCGCGATGCGTCGGGCCTCGCCCTCATGCCGCCGTCATGTTGCCGTCATGTTGCCGCCGTCATGCTGTCGTCGTCATGTCGAACGGCAGGGCGCGCTGGCGCTTGCCCGTCAATGTGAACAGCGCGTTTGCATACGCCGGCGCCAGCGCCGGCAATCCCGGCTCGCTCATGCCTGTCGGCGCGTCGCTCGAGCTTACGATGTGCACGCTGATCGCCGGCATGTCAGTCAGGCGCGCCACCGTGTACTGATGGAAGTTGCTCTGCTCGACCTCGCCGTCCTTTAGCGTGATCGCCGCACCGGGCAGCGTCGTGCCCAGACCCATCAGCGCCGCACCCTCGACCTGCGCCGCGACCGTCAGCGGATTCACCGCAAAGTTGCAATGCACGCCCGCCGTCGCACTCACCAGACGCGGCGATCCGTTGCGAATCTCGGCAACGACCACGTAGGCCACCACGGAGTCGAACGACTCGTGCACGGCCACACCCCACGCCTGTCCCTTGGGCAGCTGGGTCTTGCCGTAGCCGGAACGCTCGACCGCCAGCGCCAACGCCGCCTTGTGACGCGGGTGCTTGTCGCCCATCAGCGCATAGCGGTACGCCACCGGGTCCTGACCGGCGTTCTTCGCCAGTTCGTCGATCAACGTTTCCATGACGAAAGCCGTGTGCGTGTTGCCCACGGAGCGCCACCACAGCACCGGTACGTTGGCCTGCGGGCTGTGCAGGGTCAGGCGCAATGGCACCGCGTATGGGGTTCCGGACACACCCTCGACGCTGGTGCCGTCGATACCGTTCTTCACCAGCATCTTCTCGAACGGCGTGCCCTGCAAAATGGACTGCCCCACGATGGTGTGATTCCACGCCAGCACATTGCCCTTGGCATCGAGGCCGATCTCGGCGCGATGCACGTACATCGGGCGGTAGTAGCCGCCGCGGATGTCGTCCTCGCGGCTCCAGATCACCTTGATCGGCTCGCGATGGCCCGCGCGCTTCCATGCCTTCGCGACCTGCGCGGCTTCGACGCCATAGTCGGACGTGGGCACCGCGCGCCGGCCAAAGCCGCCGCCGGCCATGAGCGTGTGCAACTTGACCTGCCCGGGCTCGAGGCCGAGCGTGCGGGCAATGGCCGCCTGGTCGACGGTCTGGAACTGGGTGCCCGTCCACACTTCGGCCCCGTGCTCGGTGAGCTGCACCGTGCAGTTGAGCGGCTCCATCGGGGCATGCGCGAGATACGGAAAGCTGTATTCGGCCACCAGGGTCTTCGGCGCGCCTTTGAGCGCCGACACGTCGGCGTCGAGCGCCACGATGCCCGGCGTCCTGGCCATTTCCTTGTATTTGGTCAACTGTGCCGTGGTGTCGACATGCTCGACGCCCGCCGTGTCCCACGTGGGCTTGAGCGCATCGCGCCCGGTCTTGGCCTGCCAGTAGCCGTCGGCGATGACGGCCACCGCCGTGCCGCCCCGGTCGTCGGGGATCTCGAGCACGTCGCGCACGCCCTTGACGGCGCGCGCGGCCTTCGCGTCGAAGCCCTTGACCTTCGCCCCGAAGACGGGCGGGCGCGCCACGACGGCCACCTTGAGGTTCGGCAGCTTGAAGTCCATGCCGTACATGGGCGCGCCAGTGGACTTCGCGCGTGCGTCGAGCCGTCCGGTGGGCTTGCCGAGCAGGCGGAACCGGGACGGGTCCTTGAGCGCCACCTCGGCCGGCACCGGCAATGTCTGGGCCTTTGCCGCCAGACTGCCATACGTGGCGCGCTGTCCGTTCGGCCCCAGCACCACGCCGTTTTCGGTGCGCAGTTGCGCCGGCGGCACGTTCCACTGCTGGGCCGCCGCCGCCATCAGCATGGCCCGCGCCGAGGCGCCAATGCGCCGGTATTGCAGCCACGAATGCGCGACGGAGCCGGAGCCGCCGGTCATCTGGATGCCGAACAGCGGATCCTTGTAGACGTCCGCCGCTGGCGCCAGCTCGCTGCGCACCTTGCTCCAGTCGCAGTCGAGTTCTTCGGCGACGAGCATGGGCAGCGCGGTCTGCACGCCCTGGCCGAAATCGAGGCGGTTGACCTGGATGGTGACGGTGTCGTCCGGCGCGATGCGCACGAACGCGGACGGTACGACCGGTGCAGGCGCGCTGCCCTGGGCGCTCGCGGTGCGCATGGCGCCCGGCACGGACATCTCGAGCATCAGGCCGCCCGCGGCCAGCGCCGAAGTCTTGAGAAACGCCCGGCGCGACACGCCGGCGTAGTCGCCCACGGCAACACCCTGGAACGGGGCAAAGCGGGAGAAACGAAGTTCGCGCATGTCGATCCTCCTCGGTTCAGGCCAGCGACGCCGCGGCGTCCTTGATCGCCGCACGGATGCGGGCATAGGTGCCGCAACGGCAGATGTTGCCGGCCATCGCGGCGTCGATCTGCTCGTCGTTCGGCTTCTTGTTCTCGCGCAGCAACGCGGTGGCCGACATGATCTGGCCGCTCTGGCAGTAGCCGCACTGCGGCACGTCGTGCCTGACCCAGGCTTCCTGCACCGCGCGCCCGACCGGGTCGGTGCCCGCGCCCTCGATGGTCGTGACCTTCTTGCCCGCCACGGCGGAAACCGGGGTGACGCAGCTTCGCGTGGCCGCGCCATCGATATGCACGGTGCACGCGCCGCACAGCGCCATGCCGCAGCCGAACTTGGTGCCGGTCATGTTGAGCGCGTCGCGCAAGGTCCAGAGAAGTGGGGTGGCAGGATCGACATCGACCTGCACGGGACGGCCGTTCAGTTCAAACGAGACCATAAAGACACCTCTTGACGGGTGGATGGATCGGGGATCGGCCAAACATACTCCCATTCGTTGGAACTTTCAGCGCACGAATTCGCCGCGAACCGCTGTGTTTATTGGGATATAGCGCTGTACCAGCGTCGGAACCTGCAAGCGTCGAAGCCATGGTGGCCCCGGGTCGTTAATTTGTCGTCAACGCGGCGATGAGCCGGGCCGGGGCGGTCAGAAGAGGGGGCTCGCCGGGAATTCGTGGTGGATCCCTGCGCGGGAAGGGCGAATCCGGAGCGGCGCCGACGTGTTGCGGTGCAATGAAGTACAATTCGGCCTACATTCCCCTACCAACACTTTCCCAAGCCGGAAGAAAGATCTGGGCATGCGCAACAACTGCCTCACCCCTCAGTGCTTCTTCTCGATGACCGGACACGATTCGTCATCGACGTCTTCGCACGGCAGTCGCCGATCTCGCTGATCGCAGATCGTCCGTTTGCCGGCTCGCGCGCACCTATCGCGTCCCCCGCCGGCATCCCAGCGCATTTTCCGATTTTGACTTTCGGCGCGTCCCGCGAGACGAACGCCGACGGCGGATGCACCGCCGCACTGACGAGCCCGACAAGATGAACGCACCCTTGCCCGCCTTCGAGCCGCACGACGCAAAGCACGCCGTAGCCGCGCAACCGCCGCGCCTGCGCGAAATTCCCTATAACTACACGTCGTTTTCGGACCGCGAGATCGTCATGCGCCTGCTCGGCGCCGACGCCTGGGCCATCCTCGACGAACTGCGCGCCGAGCGCCGCACCGGCCGCTCGGCCCGCATGCTTTACGAAGTGCTCGGCGACATCTGGGTCGTTCGCCGCAATCCCTATCTGCAGGACGATCTGCTCGACAATCCGAAGCGGCGCAAGCTGCTGATCGACGCACTCGAGCACCGCCTGAACGAGATCGACAAGCGCCGACGCGCCGATGTGGCCGAACACGCCGACGCCCACGGCCGCGAGCGCGCCGCGCGCGTCGAGCAACTCGAGAACGCCGCGCGCCGCGCCGTGGCCGAGTTCGCCGGCGAGTTCGAGAAGATGGCGGAACTGCGCCGTCGCGCGAAGAAAGTGCTGGGCCGCACGACCGCCCACGACAACATCAAGTTCGACGGCCTGTCGCGCGTCTCGCACGTGACGGACGCGACCGACTGGCGTGTGGAGTACCCGTTCGTGGTGCTCACGCCGGACACGGAAGAGGAAATGGCGGCGCTGGTGAAGGGCTGCTTCGAGCTGGGGCTCACGGTGATCCCGCGCGGTGGCGGCACGGGCTATACGGGCGGCGCGATTCCGCTCACGCCGTTCTCGGCCGTCATCAACACGGAAAAGCTCGAACAGCTCGGCGAGGTCGAGTACTCGCAACTGCCCGGCGTGGACAAGCCGGTGCCGACGATCTTCTCGGGCGCGGGCGTCGTCACGCGCCGCGTGGCCGAAGCCGCGGAGCGCGCGGGGCTTGTATTCGCCGTGGACCCGACCTCGATCGACGCCTCGTGCATCGGCGGCAACGTCGCCATGAACGCCGGCGGCAAGAAGGCCGTGCTGTGGGGCACCGCGCTCGACAACCTGGCCTGGTGGCGCATGGTCGACCCGCAGGGCAACTGGCTGGAAGTCACGCGTCTCGATCACAACCTGGGCAAGATTCACGACATTCCGGTCGCCCGCTTCGAACTGAAGTGGTACGACGGCAATCAGGCGCCCGGCGCCGTGCTGCTCAAGACGGAACGGCTCGAGATCGAAGGCCGGCGTTTTCGCAAGGAAGGCCTTGGCAAGGACGTCACGGACAAGTTCCTTGCCGGTCTGCCGGGCGTGCAGAAGGAGGGCTGCGACGGTCTGATCACGAGCGCGCGCTGGATTTTGCACAAGATGCCGGCGCACACGCGCACGGTGTGCCTGGAGTTCTTCGGTCAGGCGAAGGAAGCGATTCCGAGCATCGTCGAAATCAAGGACTACATGTTCGCGCAGACGGCGGCGGGCGGCGCGATTCTCGCCGGCCTCGAGCATCTGGACGAGCGCTATCTGCGCGCCGTCGGCTACGCCACGAAGTCGAAGCGCAACGCGTTCCCGAAGATGGTGCTGATCGGCGACATCGTTGGCGACGACGACGTCGCCGTGGCGCAGGCCACCTCGGAGGTGATCCGTCTGGCCAACGGCAAGAGCGGCGAAGGCTTCGTCGCGGTCTCGGCCGAAGCGCGCAAGAAGTTCTGGCTCGACCGCTCGCGCACCGCGGCCATCGCGCGCCACACCAACGCCTTCAAGATCAACGAGGACGTGGTGATCCCGCTGCCGCGCATGGGCGAGTACACGGATCACATCGAACGCATCAACATCGAGCTCTCGCTCAAGAACAAGCTGCAACTGGTCGACGCCCTCGAAGCGTTCTTCGAAGCCGGCAACCTGCCGCTCGGCAAGACGGACGACGCAAACGAGATTCCCTCGGCCGAGCTGCTCGAGGACCGCGTGCAGACGGCGCTCACGCTGCTGCGCGACGTGCGCGCGCGCTGGGAATTCCTGCGCGATCACTTCGAGCTGCCGCTCGCGAACGCCATTGCCCTGCTCAACCGCTACGGCATTCGCGATTTGGACGTCGCGCTCAACGAACGCCTGAACAAGCAGCCCGAGACGCGCCTCATCGACCTGTTGCAAGACCGCACGGTGCGCGTGTCGTGGAAGCTGGAGATCCGTGCCGAGCTGCGTCAGATCTTCGCCGGCGCCGAATTCAAGCCGATCCTCGACGAAGCGCAGGCGATTCACAAGCGCGTGCTGCACGGGCGCGTGTTCGTCGCGCTGCACATGCACGCGGGCGACGGCAACGTGCACACCAACATCCCGGTCAACTCGGACAACTACGAGATGCTCCAGGACGCGCACAAGGCTGTGGCGCGCATCATGGACATTGCCCGCTCGCTCGACGGCGTGATCTCGGGCGAGCACGGCATCGGCATTACCAAGCTGGAATTCCTGACGGAGGCCGAGATCGGCGAATTCCGCGCGTACAAGCAACGTGTGGATCCGCAGGGACGCTTCAACAAGGGCAAGCTGCTCAACATGCCGGACCTGCCTGCCGATCTGCGCAATGCTTACACGCCGAGCTTCGGGCTGATGGGCTACGAGTCGCTGATCATGCAGCAGTCGGACATCGGCGCGATTGCCGACAGCGTGAAGGACTGCCTGCGCTGCGGCAAGTGCAAGCCGGTGTGCGCCACACACGTGCCGCGCGCGAACCTGCTCTACAGCCCGCGCAACAAGATTCTCGCGACGTCGCTGCTCATCGAGGCATTCCTGTACGAAGAGCAGACGCGTCGCGGCGTGTCGATCAAGCACTGGGACGAGTTCAACGACGTGGCCGATCACTGCACGGTGTGCCACAAGTGCGTGACGCCGTGTCCCGTGAAGATCGACTTCGGCGACGTGACGATGAACATGCGCAACCTGCTGCGCAAGATGGGCAAGAAGAAGTTCAACCCGGGCGCGGCCGCGGGCATGTTCTTCCTCAATGCGACCAACCCTGAGACGATCAACGTGACCCGCAAGGTGATGATCGACTGGGGCTACAAGGCGCAGCGCTTCGGCGCGGACATCTTCAAGAAGCTGGCGAAGAAGCAGACGGCCCGTCCGCCCGCCACGGTCGGCAAGCCGCCGCTGCGCGAGGAAGTGATCCACTTCGTCAACAAGAAGATGCCGGGCAACCTGCCGAAGAAGACGGCGCGCGCGCTGCTCGACATCGAGGACAACAAGATCGTGCCGATCATCCGCAATCCGAAGGCGACCACGGTCGACTCGGAAGCGGTGTTCTACTTCCCGGGCTGCGGCTCGGAGCGCCTGTTCTCGCAGGTCGGGCTCGCCACGCAGGCCATGCTCTGGCATGTGGGCGTGCAGACGGTGCTGCCGCCGGGCTATCTGTGCTGCGGCTATCCGCAGCGCGGCTCGGGACAGGGCGAGAAGGCCGAGAAGATCGTCACGGACAATCGCGTGCTGTTCCACCGCGTGGCCAACACGCTCAACTATCTCGACATCAAGACGGTGGTCGTGTCGTGCGGCACTTGCTACGATCAGCTCGCCGGCTATGAATTCGAGAAGATCTTCCCGGGCTGCCGCATCGTCGACATCCACGAATATCTGCTCGAGAAGGGCGTGAAGCTCGATGGCGTGAGCGGCACGCGCTACATGTATCACGACCCGTGCCACACGCCGATCAAGACGATGGACCCGGTCAAGCTCGTGAACCAGCTCATGGGCAGCGAGAACGACGGCTACAAGATCGAGAAGAACGATCGGTGCTGCGGCGAATCGGGTACGCTGGCGGTCACGCGTCCCGACATCTCGACGCAGATCCGCTTCCGCAAGGAAGAGGAAATGCGCAAGGGCGCGGCCAGACTGCGGGCCGACGGCAAGGTGGAGGACGTGAAGATCCTCACGAGCTGTCCGTCGTGCCTGCAAGGCCTGTCGCGCTACAACGAGGACGCCAACGTCACGGCCGACTACATCGTCGTCGAAATCGCCAAGCATGTGCTTGGCGAGGGGTGGCTGGTCGATTACGTGAAGGACGCCAACAACGGCGGTATCGAGCGCGTGCTGGTCTGATGCCTGTTCCGGGAACGCGGCCGATGCCTGACCGACGGACCATGGAGGCGGCATGGAGGTAGTCTACACGGCGCTGATTCTGCTGTTCGTGGTGGCGCTGACCGGCGTGCTGGTCAGCTTCGTCCGATTCCTGCCCGTGCCGCTCGTGCAGATCGCCGTCGGCGCGGCGCTCGCATACCCGGGCGCGGGCCTGCACATCGACCTCGATCCCGAGATCTTCTTCCTGCTGTTCATCCCGCCACTGCTCTTCGCCGACGGCTGGCGCATGCCCAAACGCGAATTCTGGCACCTGCGCGTGCCGATCATCGCGATGGCGCTCGGCCTGGTGATCTTCACCGTGGTCGGCGTGGGCTATTTCATCCACTGGATGATTCCTTCGATCCCGCTGGCCGTGGCGTTCGCGCTCGGCGGCGTGCTCTCGCCGACCGACGCGGTGGCCGTGTCCGCGCTCACCGGACGCATGCGCATGCCCGCCCGGCTCATGCACGTGCTCGAGGGCGAAGCGATGATGAACGACGCGTCGGGGCTCGTCGTCTTCAAATTCGCCCTGGTGGCGGCGACCACGGGCCTCTTCTCCATCGGCAGCGCCACGTTCTCGTTTTTCGTCATCGCGATCGGCGGGCTCCTGGCCGGCTGGGCGGTCACGTGGCTCTTCACGCAGTTCCATCGCCGCGTGATGGACGCGACCAGCGAAGAGCCCGCCACCGTGGTGCTGCTGCTGTTGCTCATGCCGTTTGCCGCCTATCTGCTCGCGGAACACTTCGGCTTTTCGGGCATTCTCGCTGCCGTGGCCGCCGGGATGACGGTCAGCTCCACCGATCTGCTCAACAGCCGCACCGCCACGCGCATTCTCGGCAACGGCGTGTGGTCGATGCTCGAGTTCGTGTTCAACGGCGCGGTGTTCGTGCTGCTTGGCCTGCAACTGCCCGACATCGTGCGCGCGGCGCTGCGCCCGAGCGAACACCTGTGGGGCACGCTGGTGAACCTGGCCGAGCTGATGGGCTATGTCGGAGCGATTTCGGCGGTGCTCATCGTGCTGCGCTTTTGCTGGGTGTGGGTGGCGTGGCGCGTGATGTACTTCCTCGGCATGCGACGCGGCGAAATCACCACGCGCCCGGGCCTGCGCTTTACCGGTGTGACCGCGCTCTCGGGCGTGCGCGGGGCAGTCACGCTCGCCGGTGCGCTCTCGGTGCCGCTGGCGCTGCCCAACGGCGCGCCTTTCCCGGGCCGCGATCTGCTGATTTTCCTCGCCGCCGGCGTGATCCTGCTCTCGCTCATCGGCGGCAGCCTCGGCTTGCCGGTGCTGCTGCGCGGCGTGCGCTGGCCCGCCGAGGATCCGCGCAACCGGGAAATGAGCGAGGCGCGGCTGGCGGCGTCCGAGGCGGCGATCCGGGCCGTGGAGTCGCTGCAGAAGGTGATCGCCAAGTCCGGCGACGAGCTCGACACCGCCGTGTGCGCCGAAGCCGCCGCGCGCGTGATGGGGCGCTATCGCCGCTCGCTCAACGCCTCGAGCGCGTCGGACGAAGCGCGCGAACGTGCGGTGCGCGAGGTGGAAGTGGAGCGGCGCCTGCGCGCGGCGGCGCTGCAGGCCGAGCGCGTGGAGCTCTCGCGTTTGCGCATCACGCATCGCATCAACGACGAGACGCTGCGCGAGCTGCTCAGCGAAATCGACTTCGCCGAACTGGCGTTGGGGCCGGTCGATCCGGCCACCGGCAAACGAACGAAGCGATACAAACACTGACTGACATTGGCGCCGATGCGCGCCGGCGCGGCCGGCGTGTCCGGCGTGTCCGGCGTGTGGTATCACCGCCGGGAAGGGCAGGGAGAAACGATCATGGAATGTCCGTTTTGCAACGCAGATGGCGGCGAAGTCGTGTGGCGCGACGCCGTGCTGCGCGTGGTGCTGCCGAGCGAGGACGGTTATCCGGGCTTCGCGCGCGTGATCTGGCACACACATGTGGCCGAGATGAGCGACCTGCCCGAGGCGGCGCGCGAGCATGTGATGCGCGCCGTGTTCGCCGTCGAGACCGCGCAGCGCACGGTGATGTCGCCGCACAAGATCAACGTCGCGAGCCTGGGCAACATGGTGCCGCACGTGCACTGGCACGTCATTCCGCGCTATCGGGACGACGCGCATTTCCCCGGCTCGGTGTGGAGCGCGCGGCAGCGCGAGGTGCCCGAGTCCGTGCTCGCCGAGCGCTGCGCCTGGCGGCCGGCGCTGCGTGAGGCCATCGTGGCAGAATTGGACCGTATGCCGGCCTGGCCGGTGTGAGCGGGCGGGCCAGAGGGGCAAGCCGCCGCACCCGGCTGCGACCAATGCACGCATCGGCCGCCGCGCGGGCTGACCGCTGAGGTCCGAGCGGCTATACTGCCGGCCGGTGTGCCGCGCGCTTTGTCGCGCCGGGTTGCCGCGGGCCTCGCGGATTGCCGCCGTCGGCCGCACATCGAACGATTTTTCTGGAGCAAGACCATGGCTGGGCTGGAGAAAGACACGCCGATTCCCGTTTCGCTGACGCTGCATCGCGCGTCGAAGGTGCTGGAACTCGGTTACGAAGACGGCAAGCACTACCGGCTGCCCTTCGAATTCCTGCGCGTGCTCTCGCCGTCCGCGGAAGTGCGCGGCCACGGCCCGGGCCAGGAAACGCTGCAGACCGGCAAGCGCGACGTCGACCTCAAGGGTCTCGAGCCGGTCGGCAACTACGCGGTGCGCCCCGTCTTCTCGGACGGGCACGACACCGGCATCTATTCGTGGGACTACCTCTACGAGCTGTGCGTGCATCAGGACGCACTGTGGCAGGAGTACCTGGACAAGCTCGCGGCGGCGGGCGTCGAGCGCGACACGCCGATGCCCTCGCCGGCCAGCGGCCACGGCTGCCACCACCATTGAGGCCCCGGCGGCGCGCTCCCGGTGGGGCGCACCGCACACATGATCTGGGAGATTGCAATGGGTGAACAGACCCACTTCGGTTACGAAACCGTCGACGAGAAGGAAAAGGCCGGCAAGGTCGCCGAGGTGTTCCATTCGGTCGCGAGCAAGTACGACATCATGAACGACCTGATGTCGGGCGGCCTGCACCGTGTGTGGAAAGCCTTCACGATCGGCCGCGCGGCCGTGCGCCCGGGCTTCAAGGTGCTCGACATCGCGGGCGGCACGGGAGATCTGTCCAAGGCGTTTGCGCGCGCGGCCGGCCCGAGCGGCGAAGTCTGGCTCACCGACATCAACGAGTCGATGCTGCGCGTGGGCCGCGACCGCCTGCTCGACGCCGGCATCGTGACGCCGGCGCTGCTGTGCGACGCCGAGAAGCTGCCGTTCCCGTCCGACTATTTCGACGTGGTGACCGTGGCGTTCGGCCTGCGCAACATGACTCACAAGGACGTGGCGCTCGCGGAAATGCGCCGCGTGATCAAGCCGGGCGGCAAGGTCATGGTGCTGGAGTTCTCGAAGGTCTGGCAGCCGTTGGAAAAGGCTTACGACGCCTACTCCTTCAAGGTGCTGCCGTGGCTGGGATCGCGTATTGCCGGCGACGCCGACAGCTACCGCTACCTGGCCGAGTCGATCCGCATGCACCCGGACCAGGAAACGCTCAAGACGATGATGGAAGACGTGGGTCTGGAGCGCGTGGAGTATCACAACATGACGGCAGGCGTGGTCGCCCTGCACATCGGACGCAAGTTCTGAGCCCATAGGGATTCGCCGCGCGGCACCGCCGCGATGGACCGCGCCCCGGCTGGCGGAAGATCTCCGTGCCGGGGCGTTTCTCTAAGTGCAGCCTAATTTTTCTGTGGAACAATCGCGCACGTCGGTCGCTTGGTTTCGATACGTGAAATTTCACTGAACCAATCGGGTCGACGTCTGTCACTAGACAGCAACCTACAACTCCACGGAGAGACCAGAACGATGTTCCAGTTCCTGAAAAACAAGCTGTTGTTGGGCGTTGTGGCCGGCGTAGTGGCGGTCGGCATGACGATCGCGGACGCAGACGCCAAACGCGTTGGCGGCGGCCGGAGCATCGGCAAGCAGTCCAACACCGTGACGCAACGTCAGGCCACGCCGCAGCAACCGGCCCAGACGCCGGGCGCCGCGCCGCAACAGGCCGCCCCGGCCGCTGCCGGCGCAGGCGCCGCAGGTGCAGCCGCCGCTGCCAAGCCCGCCAACCGCTGGCTCGGACCGATCGCCGGTCTGGCTGCCGGTCTGGGGATCGCCGCACTGCTGTCGCACTTCGGTCTGGGCGGGGCGTTCGCGAGCATGATGGCCAACATCATCGTGATTGCGCTGATCGCCTTTGCCGTGATGTGGCTCATCCGCCGCCTGCGCGGCAACAAGTCGCAGACCCCGGCCTACGCCGGCGCCGGCAACGACGCGTCGAACGGCTCGCTGCGCCAGTCGTGGGAGAGCCAGCCGTCGGCCCAGCCGTCGCAGACCGCCGCACCGGCGCAACTGTCGTCGCTGCCGCAAGCCGCGGCGGCGGGCGCCGCCGGTGCCGCCGCTACGGGGCCGTTCGGCGTGCCGGCCGACTTCGATACCGAGGGCTTCCTGCGCAGCGCGAAGGTGTACTTCAACCGCCTGCAGGCCGCCTGGGACAAGGGCGATCAGGCCGACATCAACGAGTTCACCACGCCGCAGATGTTCGCGGAAATCAAGATGGATCTCGAAGAGCGCGGCAAGGCGACCAACCGTACCGACGTCGTGCAACTCGACGCCGAACTGCTCGGCATCGAGCAGTCGGCCACCGAATACATGGCGAGCGTTCGCTTCTCGGGGCTGATCCGCGAAGCCGAGGGTGCGCCAGCCGAGCCGTTCAACGAAGTGTGGAACCTGACCAAGCCGGTGACCGGTAACGGTGGCTGGGTGCTCGCCGGGATTCAGCAACTCAGCTAAGCTGGCGACGTTTTTGCCGTAACCTGCCTTACAATGAGAGCCCGCGCCGCAAGCGCGGGCTCTTTTGTTTCTGCCGTCCGCCTGTGCATGCCGGGCGGCGTCTTTCGGTGCGACCGGCGCCCCGCGCCGGCCGGCCGCCAAGCTCATGACCGTAGCCGCCAAAGCCTTTGCCGCCACCGTGAATCATCTGCTTGCCCGCGAACCGTGGGCTCGCGATCGTTTGCGCCAACACATCGGCGCGTCCGCCCGGCTGGCGATGTCCGCGATCGATCTGCGCCTGCGTGTGGGCGAGGACGGTTTTCTTGCCGCCGCCGACGGGGCCGTCCCCTGCGACGTCAGCATCTCGGTGCCGCCGGCAGCGCTGGCCGACTTCGCGAGCGGCGGGCAGGCCGCCGTCATGCGCCACGTCAAGATCGAGGGCGACGCCGAGTTCGCCAACACGGTGTCGTATCTCGCGCAGCATCTGCGCTGGGAAGTCGCCGAAGACCTGAGCCGGATCATCGGCGACGCCGCCGCGCATCGCGTCACCGAGACGGGCAAGGCGGCGGTGGCCGGCGCGCGCCGCACGGGCGAGACAATGGCCCGTTCGCTGGCCGACTACCTCGTGGAAGAGAACCCGATGCTCGTGGCGCGTGCGCGGCTCGACGCGATGCGCGCCGATATCGGCACGCTGCGCGACGACCTCGCCCGACTGGAGAAGCGCATCGAGAAGCTCGAGCGCACGCGTGGCGTGCGCACCGCGCCGCAGCCGGGCGCGGGTCTCGAGCGCGGCAAGGGAGGCCGCTGACCGATGCGCCTCCTGCGTCTGATCAAGATCTTCTTCGTCTGCTATCGATACGGGCTCGACGAGCTGGTGCTCTCGAGCATTCCCCACCCCTTCACGCGGGCGCTGTTGCGCGTGCTGTCGTTCGGCCGCAGCGGGCTGCGCGCGCCGCGCGGCGAACGCCTGCGACTCGCGCTCGAGTCGCTGGGCCCGATCTTCGTCAAGTTCGGCCAGGTGCTCTCGACGCGCCGCGACCTGATGCCGCCCGACATCGCGCTCGAACTGGCACGCCTGCAGGATCAGGTGCCGCCGTTCGACCCCGAGGTGGCGCGCGCGAGCATCGAGAAGTCGCTGGGGCGTCCGCTCGAGGAAGTCTTCGTGGAGTTCGAGCGCACGCCGGTCGCGAGCGCGTCCATCGCGCAGGTGCACTTCGCACGCATTCGCGACGGCGAGCACGCGGGCAAGGAAGTCGCGGTCAAGGTGCTGCGTCCGAACATGCTCGGCGTGATCGACAGCGATCTGGCGCTCATGCGCGATCTCGCCGGTTGGGTGGAGCGTCTGTGGCCGGACGGCAAGCGCCTGAAGCCGCGCGAAGTCGTCGCGGAGTTCGACAAGTACCTGCACGACGAACTCGACCTGATGCGCGAGGCCGCCAACGCGGCACAACTGCGCCGCAACTTCATCGATTCGGGCATGCTGATGGTGCCGGAGATCTATTGGGAATTCAGTTCCAGCTCCGTGCTCGTGATGGAGCGCATGCGCGGCGTGCCGATCAGTCAGATCGACGTGCTGCGCGAGGCGGGCGTCGACCTGAAGAAGCTCGCGCGCGAAGGCGTGGAGATCTTCTTCACGCAGTTCCTGCGCGACGGATTCTTCCACGCCGACATGCATCCGGGCAACATTCTGGTGAGCCTAGATGCCGACACGTTCGGACGCTACATCGCGCTCGACTGCGGTATCGTCGGGGCGCTCTCCGAGTTCGACAAGAACTATCTCGCGCAGAATTTCCTCGCGTTTTTCCGTCGCGACTATCACCGGGTGGCGTCGCTGCACCTGGAGTCCGGCTGGGTGCCGCCCGATACGCGCGTGGAGGAGCTCGAAGGGGCCATTCGCGCGGTGTGCGAGCCGTACTTCGATCGTCCGCTCAAGGAAATCTCGCTGGGACTGGTGCTCATGCGCCTGTTCCAGACGTCGCGCCGCTTCAATGTGGAAATTCAGCCGCAGCTCGTGCTGCTGCAAAAGACGCTGCTCAACATCGAAGGGCTGGGACGCCAGCTCGATCCGGATCTCGATCTGTGGAAGACGGCCAAGCCGTTCCTCGAGCGCTGGATGGCCGAGCAGATCGGGCCGCGCGGCTGGCTGGAGCGCCTCAAGGCCGAAGTGCCGCAATGGAGCAAGACGATGCCGCAGCTGCCGCGGCTCATCCATCAGGCACTGGCCTCGCATGTCCGCCCGAAGGACGACACGTTGCTGCTTGCGCTGCTCCAGGAGCAACGCCGCACCAACCGCCTGCTCACCGGCGCCTTCTGTCTCGTGGGCGGCATCGCCATCGGCGTGCTGATGGCGTTCGTCTGGTTGTACAGCTGAACCCGCCGCTCGCGTGCGGGCGCTGCGGCCCGTCCGGCTTGCCTGCGACCGGACGGCAATCGAATTTGCAATCATGCGTCGGCCGGCTCTGTCGGCCGATTTTTCGTCGGAAGGTGTCGTCGATGGCTGTCTTGCACAAGTTCCACACGCCGCTTGCGGCTCCCAGGGACGAGGACCGTCCTGCGGGCGCCGCGTCGGGCGTTCCCGCCGGCTCGGCCAATTCCGCCGCTGGGGCTGCTGGGGCCGCCGGATGCCCGCCAGCGGCCGCCCCTGCTTTTGCGACGCGAGATCCGTCGCGCGCGGAGTTCTGGAACGAGCGCTTCGCCAACGCCTTCATGCCCTGGGACGCCGCCGGCGTGCCGCAGGCATTGCGCGACTTCGTGGCGGGCGAGCCCGCGCCGCGCGCGACGCTGATCCCGGGCTGCGGCGCCGCGTATGAAGCCGCCTGGCTCGACGCCCAGGGCTGGCCGGTTCGCGCCATCGACTTCGCCCCGGCAGCCGTGGCCGCCGCCAGGGCGCAGTTGGGTCCGCGTGCGGCGCTGGTCGAACAGGCGGACTTTTTCACCTACACGCCGCCGTTCGCGCTCGACATGGTCTATGAGCGCGCATTTCTGTGCGCATTGCCGCGCACGATGTGGCAGGACTACGCGGTGCGCATGGCCCGGCTGCTGCCGTCGGGTGCTCGCCTTGCCGGCTTCTTTTTCCTGCGCGAGACGCCGAAAGGTCCGCCGTTCGGGATCGCCCCGCAGGCGCTCGAGACCTTGCTCGGCAAGGACTTCGTCTGCGAGGTCGACCGGCTTGTCACCGATTCGGTGCCGGTCTTCGCCGGCGCCGAGCACTGGATGGTGTGGCGGCGGCGGTGACGCCCGCCTGCGCCTTGGGGACGCCTGCAAGGGGCGAGCGCGACGGCGCCGCAGCTTTGCGGCCAACTGCGCGCAACCTCATCAAGCGCCTGGGTATTTCCCGATATTTGCCACGATCTGGCATCGGAATTGTGATTTTTTCCCCGCGCGCCGCCCACGCCGCTATAATCGGCCGAAAATTTTTTCGCCAGGTGGCAAAAACGGGCGCCCCCGAGCGCTGAATCGCATCAGCCCCGTCATGCACGACCTGATTTTCTGTTGCCCGGAAGGCTGCGGCCCATGGCTCGGTAACGTTGGCTCGGTTAGCTCGCGCGGCGGCCCTCATGCGGCCGGATCACGCCCTCGCCGTTAGCGTTGCCTCGCCGCGCTCGCCGCCCTGGGGCTTGGCTGGGGCCGCGTTATGCTGATCTGGTTTGTCATTCTGTATTGGGTCATTTCGGTGGCCATCGGGCTGCTGGCCGCCCTCAAGGTCCGCAATACCAAGGATTTCACCGTCGCCGGCCGCCGCTTGCCCTACGGCATGGTCATCGCCGTCGTGTTTGCCACGTGGTTCGGCTCGGAAGCCGTGCTCGGCATTCCGGCCACGTTCATCGGCGAAGGTCTGCGCGGCGTGGTCGCCGATCCGTTCGGCTCGTCGATGTGCCTGGTGCTCGTGGGCATGTTTTTCGCCCGCAAGCTGTATCGCATGAACCTCATGACGATCGGCGACTTCTACAAGCTCAAGTACAACCGCACGGTCGAAGTGGTGACGAGTATTGCGATCGTGATCTCGTACCTCGGTTGGGTCGGCGCGCAGATCAAGGCGCTCGGCCTCGTGTTCCACACGGTGTCGGGCGGCGCGATGTCGGAGCCGACCGGCATGATCATCGGCGCCATCTCGGTGCTCGCCTATACGCTGCTCGGCGGCATGATCTCGGTGGCCGTGACCGACTTCATCCAGATGATCATCATCGTCGTGGGGCTGGTGTACATCGCCGTGGAAGTCTCGGGCATGGTGCCGGGCGGCGCGAGCGCCGTGATCGCCCACGCCTCGGAGGCCGGCAAGTTCGTGTTTCTGCCGGAAATGAACCCGGCCGACGTGCTCGCGTTCATCGCCGCGGGCATTACCATGATGTTCGGCTCGATTCCCCAGCAGGACGTGTTCCAGCGCGTCATGTCGTCCAAGTCCGAGAACGTGGCGGTCGCCGGCTCGGTGACGGGCGGTGTGCTGTACTTCTTCTTCACGTTCATTCCGATCTTCCTGGCGTACTCGGCGCTGCTCATTGCGCCGTCGATGGTGCAGAAGTACATCGGCTCCGATCCGCAGCAGATTCTGCCGCAGTTGGTGCTCACCAGCGTGCCGGTGCTCGCGCAGGTGATGTTCTTCGGGGCACTGCTCTCGGCGATCAAGAGCTGCGCCTCGGCCACGCTGCTCGCGCCGTCGGTGACGTTCGCGGAGAACATCATCCGCCCGATGCTGCCCGGTCGCATCGACGACAAGCACCTGCTGCGCCTGATGCGGATCGTGGTCCTGTGCTTTACCGCGCTGGTGCTCGTCTACGCGCTCAATTCGAAGGCGTCGATCTTCCAGATGGTGGAGAGCGCGTACAAGGTCACGCTCGTGTGCTGCTTCGTCCCGCTCGCGTTCGGCCTGTACTGGAAGCGTTCGAGCTCGCTGGGCGGCACGCTGGCCGTGTTCGCCGGCCTGCTCGTGTGGATCGGCTGTGAAATGTTCGCGCCCGACGCGCTGGTGCCGCCGCAACTGGCCGGCCTGCTGGCCTCGATCACGGGGATGGTCGTCGGCTCCCTCGTGCAGCCGGCGTCGCAGCGTGAGCCGGAGCAGCAGATCTCGACGATTTGAGGTCTTCAGGCGGAAAGTGAGTGCCCGCTAATATGACGGGGTCCGCCACTCGCACGTCGGCCGTCGGCGGGCATGAAGGCGAAAGGGCGGCCGGCGCCGTCCTTCGCCACATCTTGGGCGGGCCGTCGCGCGGCATTCCCGACGATTGCGGCGATCGCCGCACCGACGCCATCTCTTGATCTCGCCCGCCCGCGCCCCCATATTCTCCGGACAAATCCCGAAAGCCTTGTGAAGCGGTTATAATTCAAGGCTTTGCGTGTCTTTTTCCGTCGGAAAGAAGAAAGAATCATGCCTATCTATGCCTATCGTTGCGAAACATGCGGTTTCGCCAAGGATGTGCTGCAAAAAATGAGCGATGACCCGCTCACCCAATGCCCGGAATGCGGCAAGGACTCGTTTCGCAAGCAGGTGACGGCTGCCGGGTTCCAGCTCAAGGGGTCCGGGTGGTATGTGACCGACTTCCGCGGCGGTTCGGGCGGCGCAAGCGCTACGGCGTCCGGCCCGGCGGCGGCATCGGCCGCGTCGGCCTCGGCGCCTTCGGGCGAGAGCGCGTCGTCGGCCGGCGGCGAGTCGTCGAGTGCCTCGGCGGCCTCGTGCGGCGGCGGTTGCGCCTGTCACTGAGCCTGCCGACAATGGATTGGCCGGCGCGTCCGGCCAGTTGACCCGGCGCGCACGTTCGCGCCGAATTCCCTAGCCCCGCCCACATTCGCGAGTCCTGCCATGAGCGTCAAAAAACCCGCGTTGAAGACGATTTTCCTCACCGGCCTGCTGGTGCTGGTGCCCCTCGCGATCACGCTGTGGGTGTTGGGCCTGATCATCGGCACGATGGACCAGACGCTGCTCCTGCTGCCCGACGAATGGCAGCCGTCGCGCCTCATCGGCATGCGCGTGCCGGGCTTCGGCGTGGTGGTCACGCTGGCCTTCGTGTTCGTCGTCGGTCTTCTGGCGCATAATTTCATTGGCCAGAAGCTGGTCGGCTGGTGGGAGGCCGTGCTCACGCGCATTCCCATCGTCGGACCGCTCTATGGCAGCGTCAAGCAGGTCTCCGATACGCTGCTGTCGAGCAGCGGCAACGCGTTTCGCAAGGCGCTGCTCGTGCGGTACCCGCACGCGGATTCCTGGACCATCGCTTTCCTGACCGGCGCGCCGGGCGGCGACGTGGTCAATCACTTGCAGGGCGAGTACGTAAGCGTCTACGTGCCGACGACGCCCAACCCGACCTCGGGCTTCTTCCTGATGATGCGGGCGAGCGACGTCGTCGAGCTCGACATGAGCGTCGACGCCGCCCTCAAGTACATCGTATCGATGGGCGTGGTGGCGCCCGCCCACAACCCGCGCCAGCAACGTCCCGGCCCGCTCCTGTGAGCCACCGGGATTCACCGGCGTCATTTCTTGAAAATCGGAACAGCAAAATGTCCATGCGTACCTCCTACTGCGGTCTGGTGACCGAGCAACAACTGGGCCAAACGGTCAAGCTTTGTGGCTGGGTCAATCGCCGCCGTGATCACGGCGGGGTCATCTTCATCGACCTGCGCGATCGCGAAGGTCTGGTGCAGGTCGTGTGCGATCCGGACCGCGCGGAGATGTTCAAGGCCGCTGAAGGCCTGCGCAATGAATTCTGCGTGCAGGCCACGGGTCTCGTGCGCGCCCGCCCGGCGGGCACCGAGAACGCCAACCTCACGAGCGGCAAGATCGAAGTGCTGTGCCACGAACTCCAGGTGCTCAACGCCTCGGTGACGCCCCCGTTCCAGCTCGACGACGAGAACCTGTCGGAGACCACGCGCCTGACGCATCGTGTGCTGGATCTGCGCCGCCCGCAGATGCAATACAACCTGCGCCTGCGCTACAAGGTGGCGATGGAAGTGCGCAAGTATCTCGACGCGCAAGGCTTCATCGACATCGAGACCCCGATGCTCACCAAGAGCACGCCGGAAGGCGCGCGCGACTACCTGGTGCCCTCGCGTGTGAACGCGGGCCAGTTCTTCGCGCTGCCGCAGTCGCCGCAACTCTTCAAGCAACTGCTGATGGTCGCCGGCTTCGACCGCTACTACCAGATCACCAAGTGCTTCCGCGACGAAGACCTGCGTGCCGACCGTCAGCCGGAGTTCACGCAGATCGACTGCGAAACCTCGTTCCTCTCCGAGCAGGAAATTCGCGATCTGTTCGAGAACATGATCCGTCATGTGTTCAAGGAAGCCATCGGCGTCGAGCTCGACGCCAAGGTGCCGGTCATGGAGTACGCCGAAGCCATGCGCCGCTTCGGCTCGGACAAGCCGGACCTGCGCGTGAAGCTCGAATTCACCGAGTTGACCGACGTGATGGCCGACGTGGACTTCAAGGTGTTCTCCGTGCCGGCCACGACCGAAGGCGGCCGCGTGGTCGCGCTGCGCGTGCCGGGCGGCGCCGAGATCTCGCGCAGCGAGATCGACGCGTACACCGAATTCGTGAAGATCTACGGCGCGAAGGGCCTGGCCTGGATCAAGGTCAATGAAGTGGCCAAGGGCCGCGACGGTCTGCAAAGCCCGATCGTGAAGAACCTGCACGACGCCGCCATCGCCTCGATTCTCGAGCGCACCGGCGCGCAGGACGGCGACATCATCTTCTTCGGCGCGGACAAGGCGAAGATCGTCAACGACGGTATCGGCGCACTGCGCCTGAAGATCGGTCACTCGGAGTTCGGCAAGAGCCACGGCCTGTTCGAAGCGGGCTGGCGTCCGCTGTGGGTCGTCGACTTCCCGATGTTCGAGTACGACGAGGAAGACGCCCGCTGGGTGGCGTGCCACCACCCGTTCACGAGCCCGAAGGACGAGCACATCGATTATCTCGAGTCCGATCCGGGCAAGTGCCTGGCGAAGGCCTACGACATGGTGCTCAACGGCTGGGAAATCGGCGGCGGTTCGGTCCGTATCTTCCAGGAAGACGTGCAGAGCAAGGTGTTCCGTGCGCTCAAGCTCGGCGAGGAAGAAGCCCGTGCGAAGTTCGGCTTCCTGCTCGACGCGCTGCAGTATGGCGCGCCGCCGCATGGCGGCATCGCGTTCGGTCTGGACCGCATCATCACGATGATGGCCGGCGCCGATTCGATCCGCGACGTGATCGCCTTCCCGAAGACGCAACGCGCGCAGGATCTGCTCACGCAGGCCCCGTCGCCCGTGGACGAGCGTCAACTGCGCGAGCTGCACATCCGTCTGCGTCAGCCGGAAGCGCCGAAGGCCTGACGAATGCCCTGGCGCCGGTCTTCCCCAAGGCCGGCGCACCGCATTCCCGACCCCCTGTGCCGGAAGGCAAGGGGGTTTTTCTTTTGCCGACGATTCGCCGTGATACCTCGCATCACGGCATCGACGCCGCGCATTTGCCCATTACAATGAGGCACCCAAGCCGATTCCGATCGAGTCATCGCTGCCCGCATGAAGCCGTTCAAGATTCCCGAATCCGTCCTCGTCGTGATCTATACGCCGTCGCTCGACGTGCTGCTCATCGAGCGCGCGGATGCGCCGGGCTTCTGGCAGTCCGTGACCGGCAGCAAGGATCGCATCGACGAGCCGCTGGCCGAGACGGCGACGCGTGAAGTGTTCGAGGAGACCGGCATTCGCGTCGGCGCCGGCGGGGCCGTCCCCGCCAGTGCGCTCACCGACTGGCGCCACCAGATTCAATACAACATCTACGAGCGATGGGCGCATCGCTATGCGCCGGGCGTCACGCGCAACACCGAGCACTGGTTCGGGCTGTGCGTGCCCGAGAACACGCCCGTCACGCTCGCGCCGCGCGAGCACGTCGCCTATGCGTGGATGCCCTGGGAGGCGGCCGCCGCCCGGTGCTTCTCGCCATCGAACGGCGACGCCATCCTGCAGTTGCCTTCGCGCGTGCGCTAGCCGCCGCATCGCGCGCCGATGAGCAAATACCTGCCGTTCACGCACGACAATCACCTGACGCTGCTCTATCTCGGTCAGGAATACTTCACCGCGCTCATCGACGCCATCGACAACGCCACGCGCGAGGTCGCGCTCGAGACGTACATCTTCGAAGCGGACGATGCCGGCCAGAATGTCTCGGCCGCCCTGCAGCGCGCCGCGCAACGGGGAGTCGCCGTGCGCGTGATCACCGACGGCATCGGCACGAGCCGGCGTCTTGCGTACTTCAACGACTGGCGCGAAGCCGGCGTGATGCATCGCATCTACAACCCGCATCTGTTTGGCAGGTTCGGTTTTTCGCGCACGCACCGCAAGCTCGCGGTCATCGATCATGCGGTGGCGTTCGTGGGCGGCATCAACATCATCGACGACTACAACGGCGGGGGCGGCGTGCGCATGGACGACCCGCGCTGGGACTTCGCCGTGCAATGCCGCGGCCCGATCGTTGCCGAGATCGCCATCGCGTTCCATATTCAGTGGCTGCGTCTCGCGCCGGGCTATCTGGGCACGCCGTTCCGGCATCGGCACCACGGATTGCGCGGGCGCCTGCACGCGCCCTACGCCGGCCAGGCGGCGTTCGTCGCACGGGATAACCTGCACAATCGCCGCGCCGTCGAAAAGGCCTATCTGATGGCGCTGGGGCGCGCGCGCCACGAGGTCTGGCTCGCGAACCCGTATTTCGTGCCGGGCCGGCGCCTGCGGCGTGCGCTCACGCAGGCCGCGCGCCGCGGCGTGGCGGTGCATCTGCTCATCGGCCGCAAGGAATTCCGGCTGCTCGATACGGCGGTGCCCTGGCTCTACGCCAAGCTGCTCGACGCCGGCGTGCGTATCGGCGAGTACGATATGCGCCAACTGCACGGCAAGGTTGCCGTGGTCGACGACGTCTGGGCGACGGTGGGCTCCTCCAATCTCGACGCGCTGTCGCTCTTCCTCAATCACGAGGCCAACGTGGTCGTGCTCGACGACCCCGTGGTCATCCAGTTGCGAGACCACATCCGGCGGGCGTTCGCCGACGCGCGCCTGATCGATCCCGCCCGCTACGGCGAGCGCTCGCGCTGGCGGCGCTTTCACCAATGGCTGGCCTATCGCCTGTATCGGCTGGCGATGAAAGTCCTCACGCGCTGGAAATACGACTGAATCGGCGTGCCTGCGGCCGCTGGCGCGAGCCGCCGAACCCCTCGCCCGCGCGGCGGGCGCCCCGACCTCGCCTATTGCCGTCAGATGGCCGTCAGATGGCCGTCGGACTGCCACAGAACGTGCCTGCCCTGTGTGCGTCCGAGCCCGCCGGGCGGCGCGCCGCGGCCGCTCGGGCGCAGCGTATCGCCCGAAATCGATTAGGTATTCCGATCTAATAAATTCCTTGTTCGCCCATGGGCGTCCCCCAATAATAGGACGGCCGTTCGATTTTTTGGTTAGCATCGGAGAACGGATAACCAAAGCGATGCCATACACATGCGAAAGGGTGAACAGACACGTGCCGCGATCCTCAATGCCGCGCTCGAATTGGCGGGGCGGGACGGACTCGAAGGGCTGACGATCGGCTTGCTGGCCGATCGCATGCAAATGAGCAAGAGCGGCGTCTTCGCGCATTTCGGTTCGCGCGAGGACTTGCAGATCGAGGTGCTGCGCGAATACCAGCGGCGCTTCGAGCAGGAGGTGTTCGCGCCCAGCATGGAGGCGCCGCGCGGGCTGCCGCGACTCAGGGCGCTGGTGGATCGCTGGATGGACAAGCGCATTCGCGAAGTCACGACGGGCTGCATCTACATCAGCGGCGCCGTCGAATACGACGATCGCGCGGCCAGTCCGGTGCGCGAAGCTCTGGTGAAGAGTGTGCGGCTGTGGCGCTCGGCCCTGCTGCGCGCGATCACGCAGGCGAAGGAGGAGGGGCATCTGCGTGCGGATACCGATCCGCGTCTGATGCTCTTCGAGATGTACAGCCTGACGCTCGGCCTGCATCACGATGCGCGCTTCCTGCGGGAGGCGGGCGCCGTGGAGATGACCCGGGTGGCACTGGAAAAACTGATTTCGTCTTATCAGCGCGGGTAAGGCGCGAGCCGTCCGCGATTCGATTCGATTTGTTCGGAGGAGTAGGTCATGGGACAGTACAACGCGCCGCTGCGCGACATGCAATTCGTTCTGCACGAACTGCTGGGCGTGGAAAACGAATTGAAGGCATTGCCGAAACACGCGGACATCGATGCCGACACCATCAATCAGGTGCTCGAAGAAGCCGGCAAGTTCTGTAGCGAAGTGATCTTCCCGCTCAACCAGGTGGGCGATCGCGAAGGCTGCAAGTACGAAGGCGACGGCGTGGTGAGCACGCCCACGGGCTTCAAGGCCGCCTACCAGCAATACGTCGAAGCCGGCTGGCCCGCCCTTGCGTGCGATCCGGAGTTCGGCGGTCAGGGTCTGCCGCAGGTCGTGAACAACGCCCTGTACGAAATGCTCAACTCGGCCAATCAGGCCTGGACGATGTATCCGGGCCTCTCGCACGGCGCCTACGAGTGCCTGCACGCGCACGGCACGCCGGAGCAACAGGCGACCTATCTGCCGAAGATCGTCTCGGGCGAATGGACCGGCACGATGTGCCTGACCGAACCGCACTGTGGCACCGACCTGGGCATGCTGCGCACGAAGGCCGAGCCGAACGGCGATGGTTCGTACAGCATCTCGGGCACGAAAATCTTCATCTCGGCCGGCGAGCACGACATGGCCGCGAACATCATTCACCTGGTGCTGGCGCGTCTGCCCGATGCGCCGCCGGGAACGAAGGGCATCTCGCTGTTCGTCGTGCCGAAGTTCATCCCGGACGCGAACGGCGCACCGGGCGAGCGCAACGGCATCAAGTGCGGCTCGATCGAGCACAAGATGGGCATTCACGGCAATGCCACCTGCGTGATGAATCTCGACGGCGCGAAGGGCTGGCTCGTGGGCGAGCCGAACAAGGGCCTGAACGCCATGTTCGTGATGATGAACGCCGCACGCCAGGGCGTGGGCATGCAGGGGCTCGGCCTCACCGAAGTCGCTTATCAGAACTCGCTCGCCTATGCGAAGGAGCGCATCCAGATGCGCTCTCTCACCGGCCCCAAGGCGCCGGACAAGCCCGCAGACCCGATCATCGTGCACCCCGACGTGCGCCGCATGCTGCTCACGCAGAAGGCCTATGTCGAAGGCGGCCGCGCGTTCTCGTACTGGACCGCGCTGCACATCGACAAGGAGCTCTCGCATGCCGACGAAGCGCAGCGCAAGGAGGCCGCCGATCTCGTCGCACTGCTCACGCCCATCATCAAGGCGTTCCTGACCGATAACGCGTTTGAGTGCACGAACCACGCGCTGCAGATCTACGGTGGCCACGGCTTCATTTCCGAGTGGGGCATGGAGCAGTACGTGCGCGACGCGCGCATCAACATGATCTACGAGGGCACCAACTCGATCCAGGCGCTCGACCTGCTCGGCCGCAAGGTGCTCGGCGACATGGGCGCGAAGCTCAAGAAGTTCGGCAAGATCGTGCAGGACTTCGTCGAGGCCGAAGGCGTGAAGGAAGAGATGCAGGAGTTCGTCAACCCGCTCGCGGACATCGGCGACAAGGTCCAGAAGCTGACGATGGAAATCGGCATGAAGGCGATGGCCAATCCGGACGAGGTGGGCGCGGCGAGCGTGCCGTATCAGCGCGTGGTCGGCCATCTCGTGTTCGCGTACTTCTGGGCGCGCATGGCCCGCATTGCGCTCGACAAGCAAGGCAGCGGCGACAAGTTCTACGAATCGAAGCTCGCCACGGCGCGCTTTTACTTCGCCAAGCTGCTGCCGGAGACCGCGTCGCAAATCCGCATGGCCCGTGCCGGCGCGAAGACGCTGATGGATATCGACGTCGACCTGTTCTGAGAGCGGAGGAGATTACCGTGAGCCAAACCAACAAACCCCTGGTCGTCCGCAAGGTCGCCGTGCTCGGCGCCGGCGTGATGGGCGCGCAGATCGCCGCCCATCTGGTCAATGCGAAAGTGCCCGTCGTGCTGTTCGATCTGCCGGCCAAGGAAGGCCCGAAGAACGGCATCGTCACGCGCGCCATCGAAGGCCTCAAGAAGCTGAGCCCGGCGCCGTTCGCCGACAAGGCCGATGCGCAGTACATCGAGGCGGCCAACTATGAGGACGACCTCGCCCGGCTGGGCGAATGCGACGTGGTGATCGAAGCCATCGCCGAGCGCATGGACTGGAAGCACGACCTGTACAAGAAGGTCGCGCCGCACCTGGCCGCGCATGCGATCTTCGCCTCGAACACGTCGGGGCTGTCGATCACCGAACTCTCGGAGGGCTTCGACGCCGACCTGAAGGCGCGCTTTTGCGGCGTGCATTTCTTCAACCCGCCGCGCTACATGCATCTGGTCGAACTGATCCCGACGGCGGCCACCGAGCCGGCGATCCTCGATCAGCTCGAAACGTTCCTCACGTCCACGCTCGGCAAAGGCGTGGTGCGCGCAAAGGATACGCCGAACTTCATCGCGAACCGCGTGGGCATCTTCTCGATCCTGGCGGTGTTCGCCGAGGCGCAGAAGTACGGCATTGCGTTCGACGTCGTCGACGACCTGACCGGCAGCAAGCTCGGCCGCGCCAAGTCGGCCACGTTCCGCACGGCCGACGTGGTCGGTCTCGATACGATGGCCCATGTCATCAAGACGATGCAGGACAATCTCAAGGACGACCCGTTCTACCCGACCTACGCCACCCCGCCGGTGCTCAAGGCGCTCGTGGAGAAGGGCGCGCTGGGGCAGAAAACGGGGGCGGGCTTCTACAAGAAGGAAGGCAAGGTCATCAAGGTACTTGACCCGCAGTCGGGCGAATACGTCGAGTCGGGCAAGAAGGCCGACGAAATGGTGGTACGCATGTTGAAGAAGGCGCCGGCCGAGCGGCTGCGCCTGCTGCGCGAATCGACCCACCCGCAGGCGCAGTTCCTGTGGGCGGTGTTCCGCGACGTGTTTCACTACATCGGCGTGTATCTCGAGCAGATTGCCGAGAGCGCGCGCGACGTCGACTTTGCGATCCGCTGGGGTTTCGGCTGGAGCACGGGGCCGTTCGAGGACTGGCAGGCCGCCGGCTGGAAGGACGTCGCCCAGTGGGTGCAGGAAGACATCGACGCGGGCAAGGCCCTGTCGAGCGCGCCGCTGCCCAAGTGGGTCACCAGCGGCAAGGTCGCCGAAGCCGGTGGTGTGCATACCGCACAGGGCGCTTATGCGCCGGCGAAAGACGCCTTCGTGCCGCGCAGCACGCTGCCGGTGTACCAGCGCCAGGTGTTCCCGGCTTCGCTCGTGGGCGAAGCGGGCAACGATCCGCGCAAGTTCGGCAAGACCATCGAGGAGAACGACGCCGTGCGCGTGTGGGTCGACGACACGCCGGGCCAGGACGACGTGCTCATCGTCTCGTTCAAGTCGAAAATGAACACGATCGGCCCGGACGTCATCGATGGTCTGACGCGCGCCATCGATCTGGCCGAGCAGCAGTACCGCGCGGTGGTGGTGTGGCAGCCGACGTCGCTGCAGCTCGGCGCGCCGGGCGGTCCGTTCTCGGCCGGCGCCGATCTGGCCGCCGCGATGCCGGCGTTCATGATGGGCGGTGCGAAGGGCATCGAGCCCTTCATCAAGAAATTCCAGGACGGCATGATGCGCGTGAAGTATGCGCAGGTGCCGGTCGTCTCGGCGGTGTCCGGTATTGCGCTGGGCGGCGGCTGCGAGTTGTTGCTCCATAGCGCCAAGCGCGTGGCCGCGCTCGAGAGCTACATCGGTCTGGTGGAGGTCGGCGTGGGCCTCGTGCCGGGCGGCGGCGGCCTGAAGGAAGCCGCCATTCGCGCGGCCGAGGCCGCGCAGGCAGCCGGCAGCGTGCAATACCTCCAGTTCGTGACGAAGTCGTTTACCAATGCGGCCATGGCGAAGGTCTCGAGCTCCGCGCTCGACGCACGCGAGATGGGCTACCTCAAACCGTCGGACACGATCGTCTACAACGTGCACGAACTGTTGTCGGTCGCCCGCAACGAGGCGCGCGCGCTGGCCATGGCCGGCTATCGGCCGCCGCTCAAGCCGGCCGGCATTCCGGTGGCGGGCCGCTCGGGCATCTCGACGATCAAGGCCCAGCTCGTGAACATGCGCGACGGCAACTTCATCTCGGCGCACGACTTCCTGATCGCCTCGCGCATCGCCGAAGCCGTGTGCGGCGGCGACGTCGAAGCGGGCAGCCTCGTGAACGAAGAATGGCTGCTGGCGCTCGAGCGTCGCGCCTTCATCGACCTGCTGGGCACGTCGAAGACCCAGGAACGCATCATGGGCATGCTGCAAACCGGCAAGCCGGTGCGCAACTAAGCCGATCGGAGACTGACATGAGCAAACAACTGCAAGACGCCTACATCGTTGCCGCCACCCGCGCGCCGATCGGCAAGGCACCGAAGGGCAGCTACAAGAACACGCGTCCGGACGACCTGCTCGCGACCATCCTGAAGAGCACGCTCGCGCAGGTGCCCGATCTCGATCCGAAAGTGATCGAGGATGCGATCATCGGCTGCGCCATTCCCGAAGCGCAGCAGGGCCTGAACGTGGCGCGCATCGGCGCGCTGCTCTCCGGGCTGCCCAACACGGTGGGCGGCGTGACCGTCAACCGCTTCTGCGCCTCGGGCCTCACGGCGCTGGCCATGGCCGCCGACCGCATCCGCGTGGGTGAAGCCGACGCGATGATCGCGGGCGGCGTCGAGAGCATGAGCATGGTGCCGATGATGGGCAACACGCCCTCGCTCTCGCCGTCGATCTTCGAGCGCGACGAGAACGTGGGCATTGCCTATGGCATGGGGCTGACCGCCGAGAAGGTCGCGCAGCAGTGGGGCGTGTCGCGCGAAGCGCAGGACGCCTTTGCGCTGGCCTCGCACCAGAAGGCCATCAAGGCGCAGCAGGCCGGCGAGTTCGCGAACGAGATCACGCCCATCGAGATCGTCGAGCGTTTCCCGAACCTCGCGACGGGCGAGGTTGCGGTCAAGACGCGCACGCTCTCGCTCGACGAGGGGCCGCGCCCCGATACGTCGATCGAAGGCCTGGCCAAGCTGCGTCCGGTGTTCGCGAACAAGGGTTCGGTCACGGCGGGCAACAGCTCGCAGACGTCGGACGGCGCCGGCGCGCTGCTCGTCGTGAGCGAGAAGATCCTCAAGCAATTCAACCTTACGCCGCTCGCGCGCTTCGTGTCGTTCGCCGTGCGCGGCGTGCCGCCCGAGATCATGGGCATCGGCCCCAAGGAGGCCATTCCGGCCGCGCTGCGCGCCGCGGGGCTGACGCAGGACCAGATGGACTGGATCGAGCTGAACGAAGCGTTTGCCGCACAGGCGCTGGCCGTCATCAAGGATCTCGACCTGGACACGAGCAAGGTCAACCCGATGGGCGGCGCCATTGCGCTGGGTCACCCGCTTGGCGCCACCGGGGCGATTCGCGCGGCGACCGTGGTGCACGCGCTGCGCCGTCACAACCTGAAGTACGGCATGGTCACGATGTGCGTGGGCACCGGCATGGGCGCGGCGGGGATTCTCGAGCGCATGTAAGCCGGTCACCGCTCGGGAGCAAGCGCGATCATGCATCCCACGATGCCGTGGTGCTGTGCTGGCACCCGGCACTGACGATCCGAGGCGCCGGGGTGTGGCCGTGCGAATGCGCAGCCGCCCCCGGCGTTTTTTCATACCGCAGGCGGCGCATGGGCCGGCGGCGGGGCGTTCCCCCAAGGAGACAAACGAGATGGAAGACGTATTGGTGCAGCGCCAGGGCGCGGTGCAGGTGCTGACCTTCAACCGCGCGCACAAGAAAAACGCAATTACCGCCGCGATGTACCAGGCGCTGGCCGACGGCATCAACGAGGCGGAGGCCGACGCCTCGCTGCGCGTGATCCTGATCCAGGGGCAGCCCGAGGCATTCTCCGCGGGCAACGACCTCGAGGACTTCCTCAAGCATCCGCCGAAGGACGAGGACGCCCCCGTGTTCCAGTTCCTGCGCGCCATCAGCCAGGCGAGCAAGCCGATCGTGGCCGCCGTGGCCGGCAACGCCGTGGGCGTGGGCACGACGCTGCTGCTGCACTGCGATGTCGTCTACGCTGCCGAGACGGCGCGGTTCTCGCTGCCGTTCTCGCAACTGGCGCTGTGTCCCGAAGCAGCGTCGAGCTGGTTGCTGCCGCGCGTGGCGGGGTATCAGCGCGCCGCCGAGAAGCTGCTGTTCGGCGAGCCGTTCGACGTGAGTGAGGCGGTGGCCATGGGTTTCGTCAATCGCATCGTGCCGGCCGCCGAGCTCGCCGACTATGCGGCCGGACGGGCCGCACAGCTGGCCGCCATGCCGGCCGCGTCGCTGCGCGCGACCAAGCAGTTGATGAAGGGCGACAGCGCGCGCGACGTGCAGGAGCGCATCCGCGAGGAAGCGCTGGAGTTCGGCAAGCGGCTGATCTCGCCCGAGGCGCGCGAGGCGTTCACGGCCTTCTTCGAGAAGCGAAAACCGGATTTCAGCCAGTTTTCGTGAGCCCGCCCGCCGCTCGGCCGGGCCGGCATGCCAGCGCGCTCACGCCGGTGCGTCGAGCTTGGGCAGCGGGCGCGGGCGGCGGTCCTCGTCGGTGGCCACGTAGGTGACCATCGCCTCGGTGACTTTGACGATCTCGTGCGACAGGCGCATGCGCTGCGCATATGCCTCGACGTAGACGGTGATCGACGTGTTTCCCGTCTTCACGATGGTCGCGTAAAAGCTCAGCAGATCGCCGACGAAGACCGGCTCCTTGAACAGGAACGAGTTGACGGCGATGGTGGCTACCCGGCCGTTGGCGCGCTGGGCCGCCGGAATGGAGCCGGCGATGTCGACTTGCGACATGATCCAGCCGCCGAAGACGTCGCCGTGGGCGTTGGCGTCGGCGGGCATCGGCATCACGCGCAACGCCAGTTGTTTTTCTTCGGGCAGGGCCGTGAGGGCAGGGGTCGGGGTACTCATGAAATTCCTTGCGTGAGCCGGGGGGAGCCGGAAAAGTCCGGCGGGCCGGGAAACACGGCGAAGCGCGCGTCATACCCGACGGCCGGACTGGCGCGGGCCTCGGAGGGCCGCTGCGCAGCCCGCCGAGGCGGGAGCTCACCCGGCGCCGGCTCAGCATGAGACGCCGGGTTCTGCGAAAATACGCCATCGACGATTTTAGCGGAAAGCCCTCGCGCGAGCCGGACGCCGCCCCCCCACTTCATCATGAGACGTTTCACTGCGGCCGAACCCGCGCCGGCGGCCTCCGGTTCTCGGAACCATGCCCGGCCGGCCCGCGGCGACTGGCAGGTCATCAAGTCGCTGCTGCCGTATCTGCTGGAATTTCGCGCACGCGTCGCGCTCGCGCTGTCGTGCCTCGTGCTCGCCAAGGTGGCCAACCTGGGCGTGCCCATCCTCATGAAGCACATTGTCGACGCCCTCGGGCCGGTGGCGGCGCTCTCGGCCGCCGCGCGGGCGTCGGCCGACCCGAGCCTGATCGTGGTGGGCGGCCTTGGCCTGCTGGTGATCGCCTATGGGCTCGTGCGGCTGTCCACGTCGCTTTTCACCGAGCTGCGCGAAATCCTGTTCTCGAAGGTGACGGAAAGCGCCGTGCGGCAGATCGCGCTCAAGGTGTTCCGGCATCTCCACGCGCTCTCGCTGCGCTTTCACCTCGAGCGGCAGACCGGCGGCATGAGCCGCGACATCGAGCGCGGCACGCGAGGCATCCAGTCGATGATCTCGTACTCGCTCTACAGCATCCTGCCCACGGTGATCGAAGTGGCGCTGGTGCTCGGCTTCTTCGTGGCGCGCTACGACGCGTTCTACGCAATTGTCACGCTCGGCGCGCTGGTGCTCTACATCACGTTCACGGTCAAGGTCACGGAGTGGCGCACGCACTTTCGCCGAACGATGAACGAACTCGATTCGAAGGCCAACGCGCGCGCCATCGATTCGCTCATCAATTACGAGACGGTGAAGTACTTCGGCAACGAGGCGTTCGAGACGCAGCGCTACGACGAGAACCTGAAGCGCTACCGCGCGGCGGCCATCCGTTCGCAGAATTCGCTCTCGGTGCTCAACTTCGGCCAGCAGGCGATCATCGCCGCCGGCCTCATCCTGATTCTGTGGCACGCCACGCAGGGCGTGATGAGCGGACGCATGACGCTGGGCGACCTGGTGCTCGTCAACACGTTCATGCTCCAGCTCTATATTCCGCTGAACTTCCTCGGTGTGATCTACCGCGAACTCAAGCAGGCCATGACGGACATGGACCGCATGTTCACGCTGCTCGACGTCAATCGCGAAGTGGCCGACCCGCCCGGCGCCCGCTCGCTCGCATGCAGCGGCGGGACGGTGCGCTTCGAGCATGTGAACTTCGGCTACGAGCCGACACGCCAGATTCTGCACGACGTCGATTTCACGGTTGGGGCGGGCACGACCACGGCCGTCGTGGGCCACAGCGGCTCGGGCAAGTCCACGCTCTCGCGCCTGCTGTTTCGCTTCTACGACGTGGGCTTTCCCGGCGTGCCCGCTGGTCGCATCACGATCGACGGCCAGGACATCCGCGAGGTCACGCAGGACTCGCTGCGCGCGGCCATCGGCATCGTGCCGCAGGACACGGTGCTGTTCAACGACACGATTTACTACAACATCGCCTACGGCAATCCGTCGGCCTCGCGCGACGAGGTGATCGCGGCCGCGCGCGCCGCGCATATCCACGATTTCATCGAAAGCCTGCCCGCGGGGTACGAGTCGATGGTCGGCGAGCGCGGCCTGAAACTCTCCGGCGGCGAGAAGCAGCGCGTGGCGATCGCGCGGACCATCCTCAAGAATCCGCACATTCTGATTTTCGACGAAGCGACCTCGGCGCTCGATTCGCGCTCGGAGCAGGCGATTCAGGCGGAGTTGCGCAACATCGCGCGCGAGCGCACGACGCTGGTCATCGCACACCGCCTCTCGACGGTGGTGCACGCCGCGCAGATCATCGTGCTCGACAAGGGGCGCATCGTGGAGCGCGGCACGCACGACGAACTGCTGCGCGCCGAGGGCCTGTACGCGCAGATGTGGGCGCTGCAGCAGCAACGGCGTGGCGGCGAGGGAGACGCCGAGGCGTCGCACTTCGCCACGGTCGTGTCCTGAGCGGCCTGGCAGCCCCGTGCGCGGGCATCTCCGGGAGCACGTTTGTCATCCGCGCCGCCGATTGAGTAGACTAGCGCGCTGACATCGCCGACGCGGGAGCACCGCATGGAAATCAAGTGGCTCGAGGACTTCGTGTCGCTCGCCAAGACGAACAGTTTCAGCCGTTCGGCCGAGCTGCGCCATGTGACGCAGCCGGCATTCTCGCGCCGCATCCAGGCACTCGAGGCGTGGTTGGGCAGCGAACTGATCGACCGTTCCAGCTACCCCACGCGCCTGACCCCGGCGGGGGACGTCTTCTACGAGCAGGCGCTCGCACTGCTCGCCCAGGCGCAGGAAGCGCGGGCGCTGCTGCGCGAGCAGCGCTCGGCGGACCACTCGGTGCTGGACTTCGCCGTGCCGCACACGCTCTCGATGACCTTCTTCCCGCGCTGGCTCAAGACGCTGGAAAAGCGTCTGGGCCTCTTGCGCAGCCGCTTGCGCGCGTTGAACGTGCATGATGCGGCCATGTCGCTCACGGATGGCGGCTGCGATCTGCTGATGTGCTACTACCACCCGAGCCAGCCGCTGCAGCTCGACGCCTCGCGCTACGAGATGGTGGTGCTCGGCAGCGAGCGCTTCAGCCCGTACAGCGCACCCACGCCGCAAAAGCGCGCCCGCTTCAGGCTGCCGGGCACGCCCGAAGCGCCGGTGCCCTATCTCGCCTATACGTCCAACGCCTACCTCGGACGCATGGCGGATCTGCTCGTGGGCGACACGGCGAACCCGCCACATCTGGACAAGGTCTACGAGACCGACATGGCCGAGGCCCTCAAGGCGATGGTGCTCGCCGGGCATGGCGTGGCATTCCTGCCGCAGAGCGCCGTGGTCGACTCGATTGCGCGCGGCGAACTGGTGGACCTCGCCCCGCCCGGCAAGGCGGGCGCGCCTTGGCATCTGGACATGGAAATCCGCCTGTACCGCGACCGGCTCGCGTACACCGACGCGAGCCACCGGCGCGAGCGCGCCAAGCGCGATGCCGTCGAGGCGTTCTGGCAGGCGGTGCGCGATCAGGTCAAGGGGTGAAAAGGGGGGGAAAGGGGAGAAAAGGGGTAATAGGGGCGAAAGGGGCGAAAGGGTCGAAAGGGGAAGGGGAGGAAAGCCGGGAAAAAAACCGGGAGCGTAGTAGGGGCTCCTCAGGGAATTCCCATTGGTTGACAGACCCCGGTGCCAGCGTTGGCGCGCGTTCGCCGCCATTCGCGTGACGAACCGGTGAAATGAGGAAACTATGCAGGAATTGCATAGTTGCATGTTTTTTCGGCATTGGATTGTTTTCGACGGTTATTTGTAAAGTGCGAGCCATTCGTGTCGTGCCTGCGTGCGGGCACTGATTGAAGCCGGAGAATCCAGAGATGTCTCAAACGTCACATGCCTTGCCTTCCTACCTTCAGGCCGACGACCTCGGCCCGTGGGGCAACTACCTTCAGCAGGTCGATCGCGTCACGCCCTACCTGGGCTCGCTCTCGCGCTGGGTCGAAACCCTCAAGCGCCCGAAGCGCATCCTGATCGTCGATTGCCCGATCGAGCTCGACAACGGCACCATCGCGCACTTCGAGGGCTACCGCGTGCAGCACAACACCTCGCGCGGCCCCGGCAAGGGCGGCGTGCGCTTTCACCAGGACGTCACGCTCTCCGAAGTGATGGCCCTGTCGGCGTGGATGTCGGTCAAGAACGCAGCCGTGAACGTGCCTTACGGCGGCGCCAAGGGCGGTATCCGTGTGGACCCGCGCAAGCTCTCGCGCGGCGAGCTCGAGCGCCTCACGCGCCGCTACACCAGTGAGATCAACATCATCATCGGCCCGACGAAGGACATTCCGGCGCCGGACGTCAACACCAATGAACAGATCATGGCGTGGATGATGGACACCTACTCGATGAACGAGGGTTCCACCGCCACCGGTGTCGTGACTGGCAAGCCGATCTCGCTGGGCGGCTCGCTCGGCCGGCGCGAGGCCACCGGCCGCGGCGTGTTCGTGGTGAGCTGCGAAGCGGCCCGCCGCCTGGGCATGGACGTGCGCGGCGCGCGCGTGATCGTGCAGGGCTTCGGCAACGTGGGCGGTATCGCCGCACGTCTGTTCCATGAGGCCGGCGCACACGTCATCGGCGTGCAGGACCACACTGGCACGATTTACAAGTCGGACGGCCTGGACGTGCCGAACCTGCTCAAGCATGTGGCCGAGACCGGCGGCGTGGGCGGTTTCGCGGCGGCCGAATCGATCAAGGACGAGGAGTTCTGGTCGCTCGACTGCGAGTTCCTGATTCCGGCGGCGCTGGAAAACCAGATCACCGAGAAGAACGCCGACAAGATCCGCGCAAAGGTCGTGGTCGAAGGCGCGAACGGCCCGACGACGACGGCGGCCGACGACATCCTGCGCAGCAAGAACATCCTCGTGGTGCCGGACGTGGTCGCCAACGCCGGCGGCGTGACCGTGTCGTACTTCGAATGGGTGCAGGACTTCTCGAGCTTCTTCTGGACCGAGGAAGAAATCAACCACCGTCTGGAGCGCATCATGCGCGAAGCGTTCGACGGCGTGTGGCACGTGGCCCAGGAGCACAAGGTGTCGCTGCGCACGGCGGCGTTCATCGTGGCGTGCAGCCGGATTCTTCAGGCCCGTGAAATGCGTGGCCTGTACCCCTGATCGTGGGCGCTGCGGCACTAAGTAGTAATACGCATTAATGCGTAAAACCGAATGTTCGGGGCGATTTACGTCAAAAAAGGCGGACGTTCCGAGCATTCGAGAATAAAAAAATAGGCAATTGCAGTGCTAGAATGCATTCGTTTTGTGCCAAGGAGACCAAGGAATGACCCTCTCGAAAATTGCATTGGCGATGTGCTGTGTGGGCCTGATGGCAGGTGCTGCGCAGGCTCAGGAAAGCGGTACGCTCAAGAAGATCAAGGACAGCGGCGTTATTTCGCTGGGTAACCGCGAATCGTCGATCCCGTTCTCGTTCTACGATAACCAGCACAATGTCGTGGGCTATGCCAACGACGTCGCGATGGCCATCGTGGCGGAAGTCAAGAAAGAGCTGAACCTGCCGAAGCTGGACGTCAAGCAGACCCCGATCACGTCGCAAAACCGTATTCCGCTGGTGCAGAACGGCACCATCGACATCGAGTGCGGTTCGACCACGAACAATGCCGAGCGCCAGAAGCAGGCTGCGTTCTCGAACACGTTCTTCATCATCGGCACGCGTTTGCTGACGAAGAACAGCTCGGGCGTGAAGGATTTTGCCGACCTCAAGGGCAAGAACGTCGTGACCACGGCGGGTACGACCTCGGAGCGTCTGCTGCGCGAGATGAACCAGAAGGAAAACATGGGCATGAACATCATCAGCGCCAAGGATCACGGCGAGGCAGCCATTACGCTGCACTCGGGCCGCGCCGTGGCGTTCATGATGGATGACGCCCTGCTCGCCGGCGAGCGCGCCAAGTTCAAGGATGCCAAGGACTACAGCATCGTTGGCAAGCCGCAATCGTATGAAGCCTACGGCTGCATGATGCGCAAGGACGATCCGGCCTTCAAGAAGCTGGTCGACAAGGCGGTCGCGGACTACCAGAAGTCGGGCAAGGCACAGGCCGACTACAAGAAGTGGTTCCAGTCGCCGATCCCGGCGCTGGGCGGCACGAACATGGACTTCCCGCCGTCGGCCGAAATGGCAGCCCTCTGGAAGTCGCCGAACGACAATGCCGACGTTCAGGGCGCCAAGTAAGCCGACATCGGCTTGACGGATCGCTGAACATTATCGGTGCGTAATGCTGAAGCGGAAGGAGTCGATCCTTCCGCTTCTTTTTAAGCAAGACAAGTAGAAAAAGGGGAGATCATGGCTCTCGGTCTCGATTTCAGTTTCTTCTTCCAGCCGGTGGCCACCGGCGAGGACACCACCTACTTCGGGTGGCTGGTCTCGGGCTTCAAGCTCACGCTTGAGGTGGGCCTCGGCGGCTGGATCATCGCGCTCATCGTCGGCTCCGTGCTCGGCGTGATGCGCACCGTCCCCAACAAGTGGATCTCCGGCTTCGCGACGGCTTACGTCGAGCTGTTCCGGAACATCCCGTTGCTGGTGCAGTTGTTCTTCTGGTACTACGTAGCCCCCGACTTTCTGCCCGAAGGCGTGCGCCAGTGGCTGTTCTCGCTCAATCCCTCGAACGTCTCGCTGCTCACCGGTGTGGTCGGCCTGGGGCTCTTCACGGCCGCCCGGGTGTGTGAACAGGTGCGTTCCGGTATCAATTCGCTGCCCAGGGGCCAGAAGAATGCCGGTCTGGCCATGGGACTCACGCTGCCGCAGACGTATCGCTTCGTGCTGCTGCCGGTGGCGTTTCGCGTGGTGATTCCGCCGATCACCTCGGAGTTCGTCAACATCTTCAAGAATTCGGCCGTGATCTCGACGGTGAACCTGCTCGAGCTGACCGGTCAGGGCAAGCAGCTCATCGACTACACGGCGCATAGCTACGAATCGTTCATCGCCGTGACGATCGCGTACATGCTCATCAACATCGTCGTGCTCATGCTCATGCGTTGGCTCGAATCGAAGACCCGCCTGCCGGGCTACATCGGGGGCAAATAATGGGTGAGATTTTCGCTTGGGGCGGCGCGATCGACGCGATGCCGCTGCTCGTCAAGGGCATGGTCACCACGCTGCAGATCACGGTGCTCGCCGTGATCGTCGGCATCATCTGGGGCACGCTGCTCGCAATGATGCGCCTGTCGGGGGTGACGGTCCTGAAGTGGTTCGCGGACCTGTACGTGAACGTATTCCGCTCGATCCCGCTGCTGATGGTGCTGCTGTGGTTCTTCCTGATCGTGCCGCAGGTGCTGCGCTCGCTGCTCGACGTGCCGCCGACCTGGGATATCCGGATGGTCTCGGCACTGGTGGCCTTTTCGCTGTTCGAAGCGGCGTATTATTCGGAGATCATCCGCGCCGGTATCCAGAGCGTGTCGCGCGGCCAGATGTCCGCCGCCTTCGCGCTGGGCATGTCGTACTGGCAGGCGATGGGCCTCGTGGTGCTGCCGCAGGCGTTCCGCAACATGGTGCCGTTGCTGCTCACGCAGGGCATCATTCTGTTCCAGGATACGTCGCTCGTGTACGCGATCGCCTTGGCCGACTTCTTCGGCATGGCGTACCAGGTGGGCCAGCGTGACGGCACTCTGCCTGCGATGATTGTGTTTGCCGGAGCGGTCTACTTCGTGATCTGCTTCACGGTTTCGATGTTGGTTAAACGTCTTCAAAAGAGGTTGGCGAAATGATTACCCTGAAAAACGTCTCCAAGTGGTACGGCCAGTTCCAGGTGCTCACGGACTGCTCCACTGAAGTCAAGAAGGGTGAAGTCGTGGTGGTGTGCGGCCCGTCGGGTTCGGGCAAGTCCACGCTCATCAAGACCGTCAACGGTCTGGAGCCGATCCAGCAAGGCGAGATCATCGTCGACGGCACCTCGGTCGCCGACCCGAAGACGAACCTGGCCAAGCTCCGCTCGCGCGTGGGCATGGTGTTCCAGCACTTCGAGCTGTTCCCGCACCTGTCGATTACCGAGAACCTGACGCTCGCGCAGGTCAAGGTGCTCGGCCGGCGCAAGGACGAGGCCACCGAGAAGGGCCTCAAGCTGCTCGAGCGCGTGGGCCTCAAGGCGCATGCGCACAAGTTCCCGGGACAGCTCTCGGGCGGTCAGCAGCAGCGCGTGGCTATCGCCCGCGCCCTGTGCATGGACCCGATCGCCATGTTGTTCGACGAGCCGACGTCGGCCCTCGATCCGGAAATGATCAACGAAGTGCTCGACGTGATGGTCGAACTGGCTCAGGAAGGCATGACCATGATGGTGGTCACGCACGAAATGGGCTTCGCCAAGAAGGTCGCGAACCGCGTGATCTTCATGGACCAGGGCCTGATCGTCGAAGACGACAAGAAGGAAGAGTTCTTCGCGAACCCGAAGTCGGATCGCGCCAAGGATTTCCTGGCCAAGATCCTGCACTGATCGACGCCGGCGGGCGTGACATCGAACACGTCACGCCGCATATCACGCCGCACATCGCGCCGGAACGAAAAAGCGTGCCCTCGGGCACGCTTTTTTTGTGGGCGCCTGCCGGCGCCGCCAGCGCCATCGGTCGCGCGCGGCGGCAGGCGCTTCCTGGTCCTTACTGACAGGCCGTGTTCTGCGCGTTGCGAAGGCGCACGGCCTCAGGGATCGGCACGATGGTGCGCAGCGACGGCGCGCCCTTTTCGAACAGGATCAGCTCGCCCGGCTCGAAGGTCGTCCAGGTTTCGTTGTCGGTAAGCGGCACGGTCGCAATGACGGCCACGCGATCGGCCGGCGTCGTGAACTTCGCGAAATCGATTTCCCAGTCGGCGTCGATCAGATGCGCCTTCGTAAACGGCCACTGCCGCGCGATGAAATGCAGTCGCGTGGAGCAATGGGCGATGAGCGCCTGTCCGTTGGACAGCACGAAATTGAACACGCCGTGGCGCGTGATCGTGCGGGTGATGTCTTCCACCGCGTGGAAAAGCTCGTCGAGCGGCGGCTGTGAACCGGGGAAGCGCTTGCGCAGGCCCTGCATGATGTCGCAGAACGCGCGCTCGCTGTCGGTCGTACCGACCGGTTGGTAGACGCCGGAGAGAAACGGGTCGTAATCGTGCAGATCGCCGTTGTGGGCGAAGATCCAGTGGCGGCCCCACAGTTCGCGCTGGAACGGGTGGCAGTTCTCCAGCTCGACGACGCCCTGCGTCGCCTTGCGGATGTGGGCGATGACGTTCTTCGACTTGATCGGGTACTTCTTCACCAACTCGGCAATGGGCGAGTTCGCCGCCGCCTGGTGATCGATGAAAAGCCGGCAGGCCTTGTCCTCGAAGAACGCGATACCCCAGCCGTCGGCATGGTGGTCCGTGCCGCCCCCGCGCGCCGCAAAACCGGTAAATGAAAACGTGATGTCGGTCGGTTCCGCGCAATTCATTCCGAGCAGTTGGCACATGGGACGGGCAAATCGATGATGGGCTGCGCACGTCGTGTCGGAGCGCCGCAACCGTTACAATATGGGGTTGCACAAGCATAGCATCGGCCCCTGTGTACGTACATTCCCGCCCAAAAAGTCCGTCGCGCGCACGCGTCATCTCGCGCCGCCGCGGCCTTCATGGGCCAGCCGTCCCCCCAAGCCCCGGAAAACGCCCATGACGACCCAACTGACCATCACCCGCCCCGATGACTGGCATCTGCACGTACGCGATGGCGACGTGCTCAGGAGTGTGCTGCCCGACAGCGCCCGCCAGTTCGGCCGCGCGATCATCATGCCGAACCTCAAGCCGCCGGTCACCACGACCGAGCAGGCCGCCGCCTATCGCGAGCGCATCCTCGCCGCGCGCCCGGCCGGCAACACGTTCGAGCCGTTGATGACGCTATACCTGACCGACAACACGCCGGGCGACGAGATCCGCCGCGCCAAGGCGTCGGGCTTCGTGCACGGCGTGAAGCTCTACCCGGCCGGGGCCACGACGAACTCCGACGCGGGTGTGACCGACCTCGCGAAGTGCCGCGGCGCGCTCGAAGCGATGCAGGAAGTCGGCATGCCGCTGCTGGTGCACGGTGAGGTGACGAGCGCGGACATCGATATCTTCGATCGCGAAAAGGTCTTCATCGACCGCGTCATGACGCCACTGCGCCGCGATTACCCGGCTCTGAAGGTCGTTTTCGAGCACATCACCACGAAGGACGCGGCCGAGTACGTCGCTCAGGCCGACGGTCCGATCGCCGCGACCATCACCGCGCATCACCTGCTGTACAACCGCAACGCGATCTTCACCGGCGGCATTCGCCCGCACTATTACTGCCTGCCCGTGCTCAAGCGCGAGACGCATCGCGAGGCGCTGGTCAAGGCGGCCACCTCGGGCAGCCGCCGGTTCTTCCTGGGCACGGACAGCGCGCCGCACGCCCGTGGCGTGAAGGAAGCCGCCTGCGGCTGCGCCGGTTGCTACACGGCGCTGCACGCGATCGAGCTGTATGCGGAAGCGTTCGACAAGGCCGGCGCGCTCGACAAGCTGGAGGGCTTCGCGAGCTTCCACGGCCCGGACTTCTACGCGCTGCCACGCAACACCGACAAGATCACGCTCGTGCGCGAGGCGTGGGAGTTGCCGGCTGAACTGCCGATGGGTGACGCAACGGTCGTGCCGCTGCGCGGCGGCGAAGTCATCGGCTGGAAGCTCAAGGGCTGAGTGGCGCGCGCCAGATTGCCGTATGTCGCGGCAGGCCGCTCAGGCGGCAGGGCAACGAGGCGCCGAGCGCCGGTGGTGTTGCCATGACGGCGGGGTTGCCGCAGATCGACTGGGCCGCACCGTGGTTCGCCGCGGTGTCGGCGCTCGGGCAGCACGCGCTCGCCGCGTCCGACTGGCGCGAGGCACTGGCCGCGCAGGCCGCCGCTGCCGGACTCACGAGCGGGCAGGGACGCCCGCTTCGTTTCGTCGCGCAAGAGGCACTGCCGGCCGGCACCGCCTACGAGGCGTTCATTGCCGCGACGGGGGGCGTGCCGACGCGCCTCAATTTGCACGATTTCTTCAACGCACTCATCTGGCTGACGTATCCGCGCGGCAAAGCGGCGCTCAATGCGCGCCAGGCGGCGGCCCTCGCTGCGCGAGGCGTACAGCCGACTCGCGGGGCCACGCGCGACGCCGCTACGCTTTTCGACGAAAACGCCGTCATCTTCGCATGCAGCGACTCGTCGCTCGGGGCGGCGCTGCGCGCTTTCGACTGGCACACGTTGTTCGTCGAACGCCGCGCCCACTGGGGCCTCGCCTGCGAAGTCCAGCCGTTCGGGCACGCCTTGCTGGAGAAGCTGATCGCACCGTACAAGTCGATCACCGCGCACGCGTGGATCGTCGACGTGCCGGCCGACTATTTCGGCTGGGCCCCGCCGCAGCGGCGCCGCTGGCTCGACGACCGGATCGCCCCGACGCTCGCGGTCGCGCCGCTCGCCACACGCGACTTCGCGCCGCTGCCGGTGTTGGGCATTCCCGGATGGTGGGCTGCCAACGCCGATCCGGGCTTTTATCTCGATACGACGGTGTTTCGCACCGGGAGGCGCCGGAAGCCGTAGCGGCGGCGGGCGCCGCCGGAGGGCGGGGCGTCAGTGGGGGCGTGAGCGTTGCGGCGTCGACGCCGGCACGCGTGATACACTTCGGCCCGCAGAGTCGGCCAGACAATCGCCGCCTTCCCTCGGGAAGGGGGAGGAAAGTCCGGACTCCACAGGGCAGGGTGATGGCTAACGGCCATCCGTCGTGAGACGCGGAACAGGGCAACAGAGAGCAGACCGCCGATGGCCCCTGGCGCAAGCCAGGCGGATCAGGTAAGGGTGAAACGGTGCGGTAAGAGCGCACCGCGGCGTGCGGCAACGCACACGGCACGGTAACCTCCACCCGGAGCAATTCCAAATAGGCAGGTGAGCGGCATGCGCCTCGTGTGCATGCCGGCAACGGGGCCCCCGGGAGCCTGCGGGTAGGAAGCTTGAGCGGCGCAGTGATGCGTCGCCTAGAGGAATGATTGTCAGGCGCGGCGCAAGTCGCGCTCACAGAATCCGGCTTATCGGCCGGCTCTGCATCCCGATGAATGCAAAAGGCTCCCGCGAGGGAGCCTTTTGCGCATCTGCGGCGCGAGCCGCGATCAGCCTTCGACGATTTCCACGCTGTGCGTGAGCTCCGCCGTCTTCGCGAGCATGATCGACGCCGAGCAGTACTTGTCATGCGACAGGGTCACCGCGCGCTCGACCGTGGCGGGGTTCAGGTTGCGCCCCGTGACGGTGAAATGGAAATGGATCTTGGTGAACACCTTCGGATCTTCGCTGGCGCGCTCGGCCTTGAGCGTCACGCTGCACCCCTTTACCTCGGCACGGCTCTTCTTCAGGATCAGTACCACGTCGTATGCCGTGCAGCCGCCGGTGCCGACCAGCAGCATTTCCATCGGACGTGGCGCCTGATTGTGCCCGCCGCCCTCCGGCGCCCCGTCCATCGCGACAATGTGACCGCTGCCCGTCTGCGCGACGAAAGCCATGCCGTCCTGGCCCATCCAGCTAACCTTGCATTCCATATCTCGAAACCCCGATTTCTCGTTCAAGCAAAAATTGTAGCGGCTTCCGCAATCGTGCGTACCGTCCCGCAACCGAGGGCGCCGACGTTTTCGGTGCGGGTTGCTGCGTCGCAATATTGGCGCTTTTTTGATCGGGTTTTCAGGAGGAGAAACCCTAAATTCAGGTCGATCCCGCTAGTTGGAGATCGATGCCGAGACGTTGAATGCTATCAAGTCATTGAATTTTAACGATTTTTCTGTTCTGGTGGTTTTCGTTTTGAATTTCATATTATGGTGTTGTATTTCGCACTATAAATTTTCTTGCATTGCACCATGACGTTTGCTACACTTCAGTCATTGGTTGTTGTGCTTCACAGCAACGCTGCAAGTGTCTCCTCCACCCTCCTCCTTTGGTGGATTTAACCCGGACCCTCGAGGTTCGGGTTTTTTTTTGCGTTGCCGGAAACGGCGTTTACCGAGCGACAGCTTTTTTCTGTATAATCAACGGCATTTTCCGGAAATGCCCACGGAAAATGCATCAGGGAGAGCCTGCAAGCACAGGACTGCGCCATGCGACCGAAGTGTTGCCAGGACGCGGCCGGCAGACAAGCAGGAAGTTGGTGTCTATGGGGCAAACAGTATTTTTTTTGGATCGATCATGAAGACGTTTTCCGCTAAGCCGGCAGAGGTGACGCGCGAATGGTTTGTGATTGACGCGACGGACAAAGTCCTCGGCCGTGTCGCCAGCGAAGTGGCACGCCGTCTGCGCGGCAAGCACAAGCCTGAATTCACGCCGCACGTTGATACTGGTGACTACATCATCATCGTCAACGCTGCCAAGCTGAAAGTCACGGGCGCAAAGCAAACTGACAAGAAGTACTACCGCCACACCGGTTATCCGGGCGGTATCTACGAAACCACGTTTGGCAAGATGCAGGAGCGTTTCCCGGGCCGTGCGCTCGAGAAGGCCGTGAAGGGCATGCTGCCGAAGGGTCCGCTGGGCTATGCGATGATCAAGAAGCTGAAGGTTTACGCCGACGGCAACCATCCGCACGAAGCGCAGCAACCGAAGTCGCTCGAGATCTAAGGGCCACGCCATGTTCAAAAACGATTGGAATTACGGCACCGGCCGTCGCAAGAGCGCCGTCGCTCGTGTGTTCATCAAGGCTGGCAAGGGCGACATCGTCGTCAATGGCAAGCCGATCAAAGAGTACTTTGCTCGTGAAACGTCGCTGATGATCGTCCGTCAGCCGCTCGAGCTGACCAACCACGCCGAAACGTTCGACATCAAGGTCAACGTCTCGGGCGGCGGTGAAACGGGTCAGGCCGGTGCGGTTCGTCACGGCATCACCCGCGCACTGATCGACTACGACGCGACGCTCAAGCCGACGCTGTCGACCGCTGGCTTCGTCACGCGCGATGCCCGTGAAGTCGAACGTAAGAAGGTTGGTCTGCACAAGGCCCGCCGACGCAAGCAATTCTCGAAGCGTTAATCGCACGAGTGCTTGTTCGCATCTGCCGCAAGCAGATGCAGGAAAGGCCGCCTCGCGCGGCCTTTTTTCATTTACGGCGCCACGCTCACGCGCGCGGCGCCGCCCGACGGCCGGCGTGGCGCCGCGTCACACGTGTCGTGGAAGCTTGATAGAATCGCGGTTCCGATTCAAAGGGGTGGGACATGGTCAAGGTAGGTATCGTAGGCGGCACCGGCTATACGGGTGTGGAGCTCCTCCGTCTGCTCGCGCAGCATCCGGAAGTGAAGTTGACGGCGATTACCTCGCGCAAGGAAGCGGGTACGCCGGTCGCCGACATGTATCCGAACCTGCGAGGCCGTGTCGATCTGGCGTTCGTCACGCCCGACGATGCCCGTCTGACCGACTGCGACGTGGTGTTCTTCGCCACGCCCCACGGCGTGGCCATGTCGCAGGCGCGCGAGCTGCTCGCCGCCGGTGTGCGCGTGATCGATCTGGCGGCCGACTTCCGCCTGAAGGACACGGCCACGTTCGAGAAGTGGTACGGCATGCCGCACGCCTGCCCGGACATTCTCGAAGAAGCCGTCTACGGCCTGCCCGAAATCAATCGCGAGCAGATCAAGAGCGCGCGCGTGATCGGGCTGCCGGGTTGCTATCCGACGTCCGTTCAGCTCGGCTATGCACCGCTGTTCGCGGGGGGGCGCAAGCTCGTCGACCCGAAGCATCTGATCGCCGACGCGAAGTCGGGCGCGAGCGGCGCCGGCCGCAAGGGCGAGACGTCGCTGATCCTCGCGGAGACGGCCGACAACTTCAAGGCATACGGCGTGAAGGGGCACCGTCACCATCCGGAAATCAAGCAGGGGCTCGAGGCGATCGCCGGCTACGAGGTGGGCCTGACGTTCGTGCCGCACCTGTTGCCGACCATCCGCGGCATTCATTCGACGCTCTACGCGACGATCCTTCCCGAAGCGCGCGACACCGACTTCCAGGCGCTGTTCGAGACGTACTACGCCGGCGAGCCGTTCGTGGACGTGCTGCCGGCCGGTTCGATGCCCGAGACGCGCTGGGTGCGCGCCTCGAACTACGTGCGCGTGGCAGTGCATCGTCCGGGCAATGAAGACACGCTGGTCATCCTCGTGGTCGAGGACAACCTGGTCAAGGGCGCGTCCGGTCAGGGCGTGCAGTGTATGAACCTGATGTTCGGCTTGCCGGAGAATACGGGCCTCACCCATATTCCCGTACTGCCGTAACGGTATTTATCATTTCTAAGCCCTTGATTTTTCGGCACCCGGCACGATTTGGGATTAGGGACTAGAATGGTACCGAAACGATTTTTGGAGATTTGCGATGAACGCACCGCTTGAGGCCGCCGTCACGGAAATGCCCGCGTTCCTGGTCTTTACCGACAGCGCCGCGGACAAGGTCAAGCAACTGATCGACGAGGAAGGCAACCCCGAGCTCAAACTGCGCGTTTTCGTGCAGGGCGGCGGGTGCTCCGGCTTTCAGTACGGTTTCACCTTCGATGAAGACGTCAACGAAGACGACACCGTGCTCGACAAGAACGGCGTGTCGCTGCTGATCGACTCGATGAGCTATCAATACCTCGTCGGCGCCGAGATCGACTACAAGGAAGATATCAACGGCGCCCAGTTCGTGATCAAGAACCCGAACGCGACCACGACGTGTGGCTGCGGCTCGTCGTTCTCGGTCTGAGCGAACAGGACTGACGGGAGGCAATGCCGGGGGCGCATCGGCGACGAGGCGCGCGGGCATGCAGGCAATATCCCGCAATACCCCTCCCCGGAGGGGTATTTTTTTGTCCGTTCAAAATTTTTGTCCGTTCAAAACGTGGCGCGGTGCTGGTCGCGCCACGGTCACGGGATGTCAGCGGGGATAGATGGCGCCCAGAATGCGCGGGCCCTTCGCGCCGGTGACCGACGGAAGATTCCCCGGTTCGCGCGCGAGACAGCGCTCGGCGAGCCAGGCGAACGCCAGTGCCTCGACCTGATGCGGGGGCACGCCAAGCGCTTGCGTCGTCGCGACGCTGACGCCGGGCAGGCGTTCGGCAATCGCCTGCATGAGCGCGGCATTGCGCGTGCCGCCGCCGCAGGCGTAGAAGCTCCTGCAGTCCGAGGCATGACCCAGCACGTCGTTGGCCACGCACTGCGCCGTGAGCGCGACGAGTGTGGCTTGCACGTCAACGGGGGCGACGTTGGGAAATGCGGCTAGCTTGCCGTCGAGCCACGCGGCGTGGAACAGGTCGCGTCCGGTGCTCTTGGGCGGCGTCTGCGTGAAATACGGCTCGCTCAACAGGGCGGCGAGCAGCGCCTCGTCCACGCGTCCGCTTGCGCTCCATGCGCCGCCGTCGTCATAGGGCTTGCCGAGATGGCGCGCGGCCCAGCCGTCGAGCAGGGCATTGCCCGGGCCGCAGTCGAAGCCCGACACCGGTCGGCCCGTGGCGGCTGCCGGCAGGATCGTGACGTTGCTGATGCCGCCGAGGTTGCAGACCACGCGCGTCTCGCCGGCCTCGGCGAAGCGCGCCTGATGGTAGGCCGGCACGAGCGGCGCGCCTTGGCCGCCGGCCGCGACGTCGCGGCTGCGCAAGTCCGCGACAACGTCGATGCCGGTCAGTTCGGCGAGCAGTGCGGGGGCGTTGAGCTGGCGGGTATAGCCCACGCCGTCGAACTCGCCGGGGCGATGACGGATCGTCTGGCCATGCGCGCCGATGGCGGTCACCGCGGACGCCGGCAAGCCAGCCTTGGCGAGCAGCTCGCCCACGCATTCGGCATAGTGTCGAGCCAACGCATTCGCGGCCAGCGCTTCGCGATGAAGCTCATTGTCGGACGGGGCTTGCAGCACCATCAGCGTCTCGCGCAGCGGCTGCGCAAACGCAATGTACGCTTCGGCCAGCACTTGCCCGCCGGGCGAAGCCACGAGCACGCCATCCACGCCATCGAGGCTGGTGCCGGACATCAGGCCGATGTAATGGGACGACGGCGAGGACGGCGGGGAGGGCGCGGTGGCGCCCGAGCGGGCGTCTTGAGCGGAAAGGTCAGTCATGAGCGAAGCGCGGGCGAAGGGATAGCGCGAATAGCGGCGGCGGGGCGACGACACGGCGGCACGGCGGCACGGCGGCACGGCGACACAACAAAACGGCGACACGACGAAGTGCCCCGATCGGCTGCCGCACCGCCCGGGCTCGCGAGCCAATCGCTCGCTGAGCCCGCGCCGTGCGGCCCCTAGCATACCTCAATCGCGCTCGGCGACTTGGACGGTGCGCATCAGGTCGATGCGCTTGAGCAGATTTTCCGCGTACATGTCGAACAGCTTCAGGCGGGCGCCCGAGAGCGGCGCGACGGCGGCGACGTCGGTCGCGAACGGATTGCGCGGCACCCCGTTCAGGCGCAACTCGTAGTGCAGGTGCGGCCCGGTCGCCCAGCCCGTCTGGCCGACGAAGCCGATGACCTGGCCCTGCGTGACGCGCGTGCCCGGCTTCACCCCCGGGCCGAAGCCGGAGAGGTGCGCGTAGCGTGTCTGGTAGTTGCCGGCGTGCTCGATCTCGATCAGGTTGCCGTAGCCGTTCTGCTTGCCAACGAACGTGACGACGCCGTCGCCGGCCGCGAACACGCGCGTGCCGATGGGCGCGGCCAGATCCACGCCCTCGTGCTTCTTCCATTGATGCTGGAACGGATGCTCACGGCCGCCGAACGCCGACGAAATGCGCGAGAACTCGACCGGCGTGCGCAGGAATGCCTGCTTCAGGTTGCGGCCGTCGAAGCCGTAATACGCGCCTTCGGGCGAGCCCTGCGGATCGGCGTACCAGATGGCCTGATGCGTCTTGCCCTGGTTGATGAACTCGATGGCGAGCACGCGTCCGGTGCGAACCGTGCGGTCCTGCTGCTTGATCACCTCATAGACGAGGCGGAAGCGATCGCCGCGGCGCACGTCGCGCTGGAAGTTGATCACGCCGGAGAAGATGTTGACCATCTGCGCGACGACCGCATCGGGCACGCCGGCGTCGTCCATCGCGGTGAAGAAGTTGCCCGTGATGGCGCCCGAGCGCATGGCCCATTCGGTGTCGTTCGCAAGCTGCTCCATGCGCGCGCGCAGACGCCCGTCGTCGTTGCGGTCGATGACGAGCTGCTGCGCCGTGGCGCTGCCGGTGGACAGGACGGTGGAGAGCGAGACGAGCTTGCCGTCGTCGTCGGTCTCGGCCTGCACGACCTGACCGGCGGGCACGCCGATCAGGCGGCGCGCAACGGCATTCTCGCGGATGAAGCGTTCGGCGGTGGGGTCCTGGATCGACAGCCGCGAGAGCATGTCGCCCAGCGTCTCGCCGCGGCGCATTGCCACTTGATGGATATAGGTCTGGGATTGCGCGTCGAGCTGCTGGATCTGTCGGGCCAGGTCGGGAAAGGTGAGCGGCAGCGTCACGCTCGCACCGTTGCGCGCCGATTCCGGCACCATGGGCGCCACGCCGAAAGCGGTCACCATTCCCAACGTCAGCGCCGAGCCGACCGTCGCCACGATTTGCACCTTTCTTCGGCGGTGCTTCGGCTGCGTGGGATCGATCAGGGTCAGCAGTTCACGCGCAAAAAAATCACGGAGTTTGGGCCACATCACGTAAAATTCTGCGCAACTTACAAAAAAGCCCGGGCGGAGCGACACGCTTCGCGATTGCCTGTCGGATTTTCCGGGGCAACCCGGCGTCGCTTCGGCCCGAGCCGAGAATTGAGCGGCGATTATAGCAGACGCATCGCCGTCTCCGCCTTTACTGACTGATTAGGGGGAACCCCCGATCCAGTCCGGACAATGATGTTATGACAAGTGAACACGCACTCACCTCGGATAAGCAGTACCCTGTGACCGACGCCACGCGGGCCGCACTGGCGATCGCCAAGCGCGGTTGCGACGAGTTGCTAGTGGAAGAGGAGTTCCTGCAGAAGCTCGCGCGCAGCGAGGCCACCGGCAAACCGCTTCGCATCAAGCTCGGCCTCGATCCGACCGCGCCCGACATCCACATCGGCCACACCGTGGTGCTCAACAAGATGCGCCAGCTCCAGGACCTGGGCCACACGGTCATTTTCCTGATCGGCGATTTCACCTCGCTGATCGGTGATCCGTCGGGCCGCAACAGCACGCGTCCGCCGCTCACGCGCGAGCAGATCGAAGCAAACGCGAAGACCTATTTCGAGCAGGCCGCGCTGGTGCTCGACCGCAGCAAGACCGAGATCCGCTACAACAGCGAGTGGTCGATGAAGCTGGGCGCGGACGGCATGATCAAGCTCGCCTCGCGCTACACCATGGCGCGCATGCTCGAGCGCGAGGACTTCACCAAGCGCTTCCAGGGCGGTGTGCCCATCGCCATCCACGAGTTTCTGTACCCGCTCATGCAGGGCTACGACTCGGTCGCCCTGGAGTCGGACCTCGAGCTGGGCGGCACCGACCAGAAGTTCAACCTGCTCGTGGGCCGCGAGCTGCAGAAGCAGTACGGTCAGGAGCCGCAGTGCATTCTCACGATGCCGCTGCTCGAAGGGCTCGACGGCGTCGAGAAGATGTCGAAGTCCAAGGGCAACTACGTCGGCATCAGCGAGAAGCCGAGCGAGATGTTCGGCAAGCTCATGAGCATCTCGGACGAGCTGATGTGGCGTTACTACGAGCTGCTGTCGTTCCGCTCGCTCGAACAGATCGCGCAGTTGCGCAAGGACGTCGAGGGCGGGCGCAACCCGCGCGACGTGAAGGTCCTGCTCGCGCAGGAGATCGTGGCGCGCTTCCACTCGCCGGCCGACGCCGAGCGCGCGCTCGAGGACTTCAACGCGCGCGCGCGCGGCGGCGTGCCGGACGACATTCCGGAAGTCTCGCTCGACGGTGCGCCGCTGGGCATTGCCCAGTTGCTCAAGCAAGCCGGTCTGGTGCCGTCGACCTCGGAGGCCAACCGCAACATCGAGCAAGGCGGTGTGCGCGTCGATGGCGAGACGGTGTCCGACAAGGGGGCGAAGATCGAGGCCGGGACTTACGTCGTGCAGGTCGGCAAGCGCCGCTTTGCCCGCGTGACGCTCGCCTGAGCGTGCGCGTCGCGCCGTTCCCGCGCATCACGCCATGATCGCGCTCATTCAACGCGTGCTCGAAGCCGCGGTGACGGTCGATGGCCGCACCGTCGGCGCCATCGGCCCCGGGCTGCTTGCGCTGGTGTGCGCCGAGCGCGGCGACACTGAAGCGAGCGCCGACAAATTGCTCGCGAAACTGCTCGGCTATCGGGTGTTCTCCGACGAGGCGGGCAAGATGAACCGCAGCGTGTCGAACCTCGACGGCAACGGCGCGGCCGGCGGCTTGCTGCTCGTCTCGCAGTTCACACTGGCGGCCGATACCAACAGCGGCACGCGACCGAGCTTTACGCCGGCGGCGAGTCCCGCACACGGCAAGCGTCTTTTCGACCACTTCGTCGCCCAGGCGCGCGAGCGCCACCCGATCGTGGAGACGGGCGAATTCGGCGCGCACATGCGTGTCTCGCTGGTCAACGACGGCCCGGTGACTTTCTGGCTGCAGAGCCGGCCTGAGCACGCCGGGTCCGCCTGAACCGGGGGGATCCGCCTCGAAGCGCCTGAAGGGGCCAGCGGCCTGGAGCGCTCCGGGCCGGCTCAACGCGGCTTCCCCGGAGGATTCGGACGGCTGCGAACTCGCGCGGCGCCACCCATCGTCGCGCATTGCGCCCTCGCCGGCGCACGTCCAGCCGTGCACGCCACGCGCACCCTCTGCGCCATACCCATGCGCTCGTGCGGGACACCGGCCCTGCCGTGCATGGGGCGTCGCGGCGTCGGACCGATGCGATCGATGCGATCGATGCGACCGCGCGGCAGGCGCGGCAGGCGCGGCCCTGGGACGCCCCGGAGGCATCTCGAAAATTGCTCGGAATCGTCTGAAATCGCCGCAATTGGCTGCGGGGCGGCCGCCGGACTGCACGCGATTCGCATCGGTGTGATACCGTCAACGGGTTTCGCAATGACAAGCACGGGAGAAAACGATGAAAGTCTGGAGTGACTCGTTTGCCGACAACGCGGCGATGGATGCACAGTTCGCCTTTGGCAAACCCGATGCGCAGTCGCACGTGGCGCTGTCGCAGAACAAGAACCCGCATCTGGCCTGGTCGGACGTGCCGGCGGGCACGCGCTCGTTCGTCGTGATCTGCACCGACAGCGACGTGCCGAGCCGCGGCGACGACGTCAACAAGGAGGGGCGCGAAGTGCCGGCCGACCTGCCGCGCGTCGACTTCTATCACTGGGTGCTGGTGGACGTGCCGGCGTCGGTCTCGGAAATTCCCGCGGCCAGCCACAGCAATCATGTCACGCCGCGCGGCAAGTTCGGGCCCGACGCGCTCGACGGCATGCGTCACGGCGTGAACGACTACACCGCGTGGTTCGCGGGCGACGAAGCCATGAAGGGCGACTACTACGGCTACGACGGCCCGTGCCCGCCGTGGAACGACACGATCGTCCACCACTATCACTTCACGGTCTATGCGCTCGACATCGCGCGCGTGCCGCTCGAAGGCCGTTTCGGCGGCGACGACGTGCTCGCTGCAATCAAGCCGCACGTGCTGGCCAGCGCCACCGTGACGGGCACCTACACGCTCAATCCGAAGGTGGCCTGACGCCCGGCGCGCCACTCTCAATCGCACACTGCCATTGCATCGATGAACCGCACGACGACCACCTTCACGCTGATTCGCCACGGCGAGACCGACTGGAACCGCGTCAAGCGCATTCAGGGGCATACGGACATTCCGCTGTCGGCCGAAGGGGAGCGTCAGGCGGCGCGGCTGGGCGAGCGCATTGCGCGCGACGTGGCCGCCCATGGGCGCGTGTTCGACCATGTGCTCACGAGCGATCTGCGGCGTGCGGTGCAGACCGCCGAGCCGGTGGCGCGTGCCTGCGGCCTGCCGCTGGTACGCACCGCGAATCTGCGTGAGCGGCATTACGGCGTGTTCGAGACGCGCGTGCCCGACGAGATCGAGGCCGAGTTCCCGCAGGACTACGCGCGCTGGCAGAGCCGCGATCCGGACTTCACGATCCCCGGCGGGGAATCGACGCGCGCCTTCTACACCCGCATCACCGAGTTCGTTTCGCAACTGTTGCGCGACTACGCGGGGCAGCATCTCGCACTCGTCGCGCACGGCGGCGTACTCGACTGCTGCTACCGCTTCGCGACCGGCTTGCCGTTGAGCGAGCCGCGCTCGTATCCGCTGCTCAACGCGAGCGTGAATCGTCTGGCCTGCGACGGCGAGCGCTGGCAAGTTCTGAGCTGGGCAGACGTCTCGCATCTGGATCACGCCGTGCGCGACGAGAGCAACGACAAGCCCGGGGCAGCGGAAGGGGCGGCGCAAGCGAACGCTGCAGCGGTGACGGATCGCGTCGATCCGCGCGTGGTGTAACGCCGGCCGGCTCCGGCGGCAAGCATTGAGCGTTTCACCGCGCGCGGCGCGCCGCCGGTTCAGCGTTCCAGCGACGGCTGCACGTTGGCGGCATCGGGGGTGGCAAGCGCCCGGCGTCGCGCGCGATGCGCCACGCTGTTTCGCATGGCCCAGCGGGCGAGTCGCGCCGTATGCCGCACGGCCGCACGAACCGTCAGGCGACGCATGGCCGCACCGTCGGCGAACCCGAGCATGGCCTGCGACCACTCCGGCAGCAGATCGACGCCGGCGCTGAACAACAATCCACTGAACATGCGAGCACCGGCGAACGGCGCGGGCAGATTGCGCAGCACGCGAACGACTTCGTCCGTGCGCTCGCTCGTCTGCAGCGATGAACGCATGGCTGCCAGATACTCGTCGATCTGCGCGACGCTCGTCGGCACGTCGCGCGCGCCAAGCGCGATCGCAATACGCGCGACTTCCGCGTAGTAGCGATCCTGTTCGCCGCGCGCGAACGTCGGGTCCTTGTAGACCAGATAGCTGCGAAGAAAGCTCGACGTCTCGGCGACATGCACCCAGGTGAGCAGGTCGGGGTCATACGCCGCGTATGGACGCCCGTCAGGCGCGGTGCCCTTCACCTGGAGATGGATGCGGCGCACGCGCTCGAGCAGTGCTTCGGCATCGGCGGTGTTGCCGAATGTGGTGCCGCCGATGAACGTGGCGGTGCGGCGCAGCCGGCCGATCACGTCCTGGCGGAAGGTGGAGTGGTCCCAGACGCCGGCCATGGCGAGCGGATGGAGCGACTGCAGCAGCAGGGCGCTGACCCCGCCGATCATCATCGACATGAAGTCGCCATGCACATGCCAGCACGCGGCGCCGGGGCCGAACAGGCCGGGGTCGCCCGGCGGCGTGTCGTAGTTCAGGCGCGGGGCGCCTGGACCGGACGTCAGGCTCACGAGCCGCATGGCGATCGCATGGCGTATGCGCCCCGACACGCCCACGACCGGGCCGGCCGGCCGCAGCGGCGTGGCAGGGGGCGGCGTGGGGAGGTCGTCGTGCGAAGACATGCGTCGATCCGTACCGAGTGACGATGGCGAGAGGCGATGGCGAGAGGCGCGAGCCCCGATCCGCGCGGCTTACCCGCCGTTGACGTCGGACGCCCAGAGCGAGCCGCTCTCGGGTGCGTTGCCCGGCGCGGCCAGACCGAAGTGGCGATACGCGGCGAGCGTCGCTACGCGGCCGCGCGGCGTGCGCTGCAGAAAACCTTGCTGAATCAGATACGGCTCGATCACGTCCTCGATGGTGTCGCGCTCCTCGCCGATCGCGGCGGCAAGGTTGTCCACGCCGACCGGGCCGCCGTCGAACTTGTGCAGCACCGCTTCGAGAAGCTTGCGATCCATCACGTCGAAGCCGACCGGGTCGACGTCGAGCATGCGCAGGGCCGCGTCGGCGACCGCCGCCGTGATGCGTCCGTCGGCCTTCACTTCGGCGTAGTCGCGCACGCGCCGCAGCAGGCGGTTGGCGATGCGCGGGGTGCCGCGCGCGCGGCGTGCAATTTCGTGCGCGCCGTCGTCGGCGATCGAGGCATTGAGCAGACCGGCCGAGCGACGCACGATGCCCGCCAGCTCGTCGGCGGAGTAAAACTCCAGGCGTGCCACGATCCCGAAACGGTCGCGCAGCGGATTGGTGAGCATACCCGCACGCGTGGTCGCGCCAACGAGCGTGAACGGCTGCAGATCGAGCTTGACGCTGCGCGCCGCCGGTCCCTCGCCGATCATGATGTCGATCTGATAGTCCTCGAGCGCCGGGTACAGGATTTCCTCGACGACCGGCGAGAGCCGATGGATTTCGTCGATGAACAGGACGTCGTTGGCTTCAAGATTGGTGAGCAGCGCCGCGAGATCGCCCGGGCGCTCGAGCACCGGGCCCGAGGTCTGGCGCAGGTGCACGCCCATCTCGCGCGCAACGATGTGCGCGAGCGTGGTCTTGCCCAGGCCCGGCGGCCCGAACAGCAGCACGTGGTCGAGCGGCTCCGAGCGCTTGCGGGCCGCCTCGATGAAGATTTCCAGCTGGTCGCGCACCTTGCGCTGGCCGACGTATTCGTCGAGCAGCTTGGGGCGCAGTGCGCGCTCGAAGGCTTCTTCGTTGGGCGAGGCGGGCGTTGGCGCGATAATGCGCTCGGCGGCGAGTTTATCGGTTTCGATCATGGCTGCATTGTAGCGCTTCAGGCGTCGCTTGCCCGGGCGGGCCGGCGGGATTTCGCGGCGCGTCGTGCGGGCCCGCGGCGGCTCGTCAGCCGACCAGGCGTCCGCGCCGCATGCGCAGGCCCTTCGCCGCGAGAGCGGGCGAGCGCACGGGACCGGCCTCGGCCAGCGACACGAGCATCTCGCCGCTGTGCGCGTGGCAAATGGCCACGCCGAGCGCATCGGAGGCGTCCTTGCCGGGCGTGCCGCTCAGCGTGAGCAGGCGGGTGACCATCTCCTGCACCTGCTCCTTGCGGGCGCGTCCGTAGCCGACCACGGCCTGCTTGAGCTGCATCGGCGTGTATTCGAAGACCTCGAGCCCGCCGACCGACAGCGCGGTAATCGCGGCGCCGCGCGCCTGCCCGAGCAGCAGCGTGGACTGCGGGTTGACGTTGACGAACACCTTTTCGATGGCGGCCTGATCGGGACGGTAGGTTTCGACCAGCTCCGCCACGCTCTCGAAGATGATGCGCAGCCGGGCAGGCAGCGTGCCTTCGCCCGTGCGGATGACGCCGCTCGTCACATATTGCAGGCGGCTGCCGTGCTTTTCGAGCACGCCGAAGCCGGTGACGCGCAAGCCGGGGTCGATACCAAGAATTCTCATGCGGAGGCCAGAGGCGCGGCACATGGCGCCGGCGCGGGGCAAGTCAACGGATATGGCCCGTATTCTGGCACAGCCGGACCGGGGCGTCGCTCATGTCGTGTTTTATGCGACGAGACCGGGGCGAGACAGGAGCGGACGGACCGCAAGAGGAGGAATGACGCAGGCAGAGAGGCGCCGCGGCACGCCCCCCGACGGGGGCTCCGGCGCGCCTCGCGTCGATTTGCCGCAGGGGTGCGTCCCGCCGGGGGCGGCCGGCGGGCGTCGCGAGGCGGCGGATTGTTGTACATTGTTTGCTGTTCAAAATATTCGACGGTCCGTCGCCGGACCGCCTGCCTGCCGATGCTCTGGATCAAAGCGCTGCACATCGTTTTCGTTGCCTCGTGGTTCGCCGGCCTGTTCTATCTGCCGCGCATCTTCGTCAATCTCGCGATGGAGAGCGACGCCGCCGCCACGCAGCGCCTGCTGCTCATGGCACGCAAGCTGTACCGCTTCATGACGATCCTCGCCGTACCGGCACTCGCTTTCGGACTGATCCTCTGGCTGTATTACGGCATCGGCCGACACGGCGGCTGGCTGCACGCCAAGCTGCTCATCGTCGTGCTGCTGCTCGGCTACCACCATGCGTGCGGCCGCCTGCTGCGCAAGTTCGAAACCGGTCGCAACACCCGTTCGCACCGCTGGTATCGTTACTTCAACGAATTTCCGGTGCTGGGACTACTCGGCGCGGCGATTCTCGCGGTCGTCAAGCCGTTCTGATCGTCCTGAGCCCGTCCTGCGCCTCCCGATCCGGGGCGCCTGCGCGCCTGCGATCGAATGCGTGCCTGAACGGGCGTCATGCCCGTCGTCCAGCATAAGAATCTGCCGCGGCGCGCCGTTGCGCGTCGCGAAACGTCCTGCCCTGAGGAGTATGCCGTGAGTCTGACCTGCGATTACTTTCTGGCGCCGCCGTCGCCCTACGTCTACATGGGGCACGCGCGCTTCGTCGAACTGGCGCGTCGTTTCGACGTACAGATCCAGCTCAAGCCCGTCGATCTCGGGCGCATTTTTTCGAGTTCGGGCGGGCTGCCGCTGGCCAAGCGCGCGCCGCAGCGGCAGGCCTATCGTCTGGTGGAGCTCGCGCGCTGGTCCAGGTATCTGGGCATGCCGCTCAATCTTCAGCCGAAGTTCTTTCCCGTGGCGGGTGACCCGGCCGCGCGCCTGATCATCGCCGCGCAACTCGCGCATGGCACCGGGCGCGCGCTCGATCTGGCCGCCGCGATCTCGAAGGCGCTGTGGGTGGAGGAGCGCAATATTGCCGACGACGCCACCTTGCAGACCATTGCGGACGGCCTGTCGTTCGACGGCAAGTCGCTCGTGGCCGCATCGAGCGGTGCGAGCGTGCAGGCCGCCTACGATGCGAATACCGAAGACGCGATGAACGCCGGCGTGTTCGGCGCGCCGTGGTTCGTGTTCGAGGGCGAGCCGTACTGGGGGCAGGATCGTCTCGACTTTCTCGAACGGGCTTTTGCGCAGGCGCGCGCCGCGCAGCGCTGAGCCCGTTTCTTTCGTTCCCGAAGCGCTCCCGAATCGTTCGTGAAGCGTTCGTGATGCCCGCTGCCGGCGTGGCCGGACGGCGGCAAACCAAGGAGTCTGCAGCAATGAGTCGTCCCCAGGTGGTGTTGTACAAGGGCGTGCCGGCCGAGGTGCGCGCGCGTCTGGCCGAGGCGTTCGAGCTTACCGAGTTCAATGGCGTGAACGACGCCAACCGGGCCGCGTTCGACGCGGCGCTCGGGCGTGCGGACGGGGCCATCGGCGTCGGCGTGAACGTCACGCCCGAGATGCTCGACGCGGCCCCGAAACTGAAGGCATGGGCCACCATCTCGGTCGGCTACGATCAGTTCGACGTGCCCGATCTCACGCGTCGGGGCATCGTGTTGATGAATACGCCCGACGTGCTGACCGAGACCACCGCCGACACCGTGTTCGCGTTGATCCTCGCGAGCGCGCGGCGCGTGGTCGAGCTGGCCGAACTCGTCAAGGCGGGCGGATGGAAGGGCAGCCTCGGTGAGGCGTACTTCGGCACCGACGTGCAAGGCAAGACGCTCGGCATCGTCGGCATGGGGCGCATCGGCGGCGCCGTCGCCCGCCGCGCCGCGCTCGGCTTCGGCATGCAGGTGCTCTACAGCAACCGCACGCGCAACGAGGCGGCCGAGAAGGCCTACGGGGCGCAATACCGCGCGCTGCCGGAGCTGCTCGCGCAGGCCGATTTCGTGGTGACGCTGGTGCCGCTGTCGCCGGCCACCGAGCGCCTGATCGGTGCGAGGGAATTCGCGCAGATGAAGCGCGGGGCGATCTTCATCAACGCGGCGCGCGGCAAGGTGATCGACGAGTCCGCGCTGATCGACGCTCTGGCCTCGGGGCATCTGCGCGCCGCGGGACTCGATGTGTTCGAGCGTGAACCGGTTTCGGTGGATTCGCCGTTGCTGAAGATGCATAACGTGGTGGCGCTGCCGCATATTGGCTCGGCCACCCACGAGACGCGCCATGCGATGGCGGCGTGTGCCGCGGACAATCTGATTGCCGCGCTCACGGGCCAGCCGCTGCGCAACGTGGTGAACCCGCAGGCGCAGCAGCGTTGAGACGCTCAAGCGTGGGGGGAGCGCGCGCGGCGGGTTCCCCCGACGTCCAAGGCTTGACGTCTAACGGCCGTCGCTCGCCATACGGCGGCGATTGATGACCTCCTTCGCCCGGGCGAGCTGTTTGGGCAGCCGCTCGCCCAGCCGCAGCGCCATGCCCACGGCCAGCACGTCGCCGATCGCGAGATGCGCGATGCGCGAGGTCAGCGGCGAGTACACGTCGGTGTCCTCGTCGACATCGGCGAAGAGCGCCACGCTCGCCATGCGCGCGAGCGGGGAGTTGCTGTGTGTAATGGCGATCACGCTCGCGCCCGCGGCGCGCGCGAGCTGCACCGCTTCGAGCAGGTCCTGCGTGCGTCCGGTGTTCGAGATGGCCACGACCACGTCGCCCTCGCGCAGCAGTGCGGACGACATGCCGTAGACGTGCGGATCGTTGTACGCCACGGCTGGAATGCCGAGGCGGAAGAACTTGTGCTGCATATCCTGCGCCGCAATGCCCGACGCCCCCGCGCCATAGAACTCGATGCGCGTGGCGGCGGCAAGCAGTGCGATGGCCTGCCCGATGCTGTCGGGCGACAGATTGTTGCGCACCTGCATGAGGCTGCCGATGGTGCGATCGAGCACCTTGCTCGCGATGCCCGGTACCGGCTCGTCGGGACGCACGTCGCGATGCACGAACGGCACGCCCTGCGCAATGCCTTGCGCGAGCCGGATCTTGAATTCGCGATAGCCGCTGCACCCCACCGCCTGGCAGAAGCGGGCGATCGTGGGCTGGCTGACGTTGGCGCGCTCGGCGAGTTCGTTCATCGACAGATCGACGACTTCGCGCGGGGCGTCCAGCACGTAGGTCGCAAGCTTGCGCTCGGATGGGCGCAATTGGGTCAGCATGGCTTCGATTCGGTTCAGCATGGCAGGCACCAACAAAAACAGGCGCGCGGCCGTCGCTGCCTCGCGCCATTCCCCGTGTTGCCTCGACGCCTTGCCCCATGTTGCCCCGGGGGCGCGGCGAGTCGGCTTGTCAGGCGCCCACTATAGCACCCGGCATCCGCGCCACGGCGCGCTTGGCTTTTCGCCGGGCACGCCTCGGACGACTGGCGAGATGTACAAAAACTACAAAAATACGACATTTCGCATTATGGGCGGTTATTTCTCAATGTGGCACAAATACAGTTAACTGTCGGAAAGTAATCAGTAAAACCCCGGATGCGGCGTACTTCCGATTGATGGGATGTAGAATTTCTACTAAACTCCGCTCCCAATCGTACCCCTCCTGGGTGCGTCGCAATCCGTCTTCCGGCATGACGTCTGACTCCACGAAGCCCCTGCATCCGGCCGTCCGGGCCGTCACCGCGCGCATTGCCGCGCGCAGCCGCGACACGCGCGCCGCCTATCTGGCCCGGATCGCGGCGAGTGCCGGCCGGTTTCCGCAGCGCGGTGCGCTGTCCTGCGCCAATCTGGCGCACGGCTTCGCCGCCATGCCGGCCAACGACAAACTGGTGCTGCGCGAGCAGCGCCGGCCCAACGTCGGCGTGGTGACCGCCTATAACGACATGCTCTCGGCGCATCAGCCTTACGAGCAGTACCCCACACGGCTGCGCGAAGCGGCGCGCAAGCTGGGCGCCACGGTGCAGGTGGCCGGCGGCGTGCCGGCCATGTGCGACGGCGTCACGCAAGGCAACGCCGGCATGGAACTGTCGCTGTTCTCGCGCGAGGTCATTGCGATGAGCACGTCCGTGGCGCTCTCGCACAACATGTTCGATGCCGCGCTCATGCTCGGCGTGTGCGACAAGATCGTGCCGGGACTCGTGATCGGCGCGTTGCAGTTCGGCCATCTGCCGACGATCTTCGTCCCCGCGGGCCCCATGTCGAGCGGGCTGTCGAACGACGAAAAGGCGAAGATCCGCCAGCAGTACGCGACCGGCCAGGTCGGGCGCGACGCGCTGCTCGAAGCCGAATCGCAGGCTTACCACGGTGCGGGCACCTGCACGTTCTACGGCACGGCCAACAGCAACCAGCTGCTCATGGAGATCATGGGCCTGCACCTGCCGGGCGCGGCGTTCGTCCATCCGCACATGCCGCTGCGCGACGCCCTCACCGACGCTGCACTCGCGCGAGTGCTCGCCATCGGCGCCGACACGCGCGAATACACCCCTATCGGCCATGTGGTCGACGAGCGCTCGGTGGTCAACGGCATCGTCGGCCTGCTCGCCACGGGCGGCTCGACCAACCACACGCTGCACCTCGTGGCAATGGCCCGCGCGGCGGGCGTGCTCATCGACTGGGACGACTTCGATGCGCTCTCTGCCGTGGTGCCGCTCATGGCGCGCGTCTACCCGAACGGCAAGGCCGACGTGAATCACTTCCACGCCGCCGGCGGCATGGCGTTCCTGATCGGCGAGCTGCTCGACGCCGGCCTGCTGCATGGCGACGTGCAGACCGTGGCCGGCCCGGGACTTGCCCGCTACCGCGAGGAGCCGTGGCTTTCGCCACAGGGGCTGGCGTGGCGCGCCGGGAGCGCCTACAGTGGTGATCGTGACGTCCTGCGCGGCCATGCCGAGCCGTTCGCCCCCGACGGCGGACTGCGGCTCATGCACGGCAATCTGGGACGCGGCGTCATCAAGGTGTCGGCGGTCAAGCCGGAACATCGGCGCGTGGCCGCAACGGCACGCGTATTTGCTTCGCAGGAAGCGGTTCAGGCCGCGTTCGATGCAGGCGAGCTGCGTCGCGACGTGGTCGTGGTGCTGCGCGGCCAGGGTCCGCGCGCCAATGGCATGCCCGAGCTGCATCGCCTCACCCCGCTGCTCGGCGTCTTGCAGGACGAAGGCTTTGCCGTGGCGCTCGTGACCGACGGCCGCATGTCGGGCGCATCGGGCAAGGTGCCCGCCGTGATTCACGTGTCGCCCGAGGCGGCCGGCGGCGGGCCGCTCGCCCGCGTGCGCGATGGCGATCTGATCGTGCTCGACGCGAACGCCGGCATGTTGCACGCCGAGGTGGCGCCGCAGGACTGGGCCTCGCGCGAGATCGCGCCGGTGCCGGCCTCCGGCGACGACACCGGGCGGCTGCTCTTCGGCCACATGCGCGCGGCGGTCGGCGCGGCAGAGGCGGGCGCTTCCGTGTTCTTCGGTATCGAGTGACGTGCAGGCCGCATTGGCGCCGCGCTCATGCATTCAAGGAAAACGTAATGGACATCAATGACATCGTTCGTGCCGGCCCCGTGGTCCCGGTGCTTCAGTTCGACAACGTCGAGCAGGGCGAACAAGTCTCGCGCGCCTTGCTCGCCGGCGGCGTGCGGGTGCTCGAGATCACGCTGCGCACGCCGGCGGCCATGGACGTGATCCGTCACGTGGCGGGTCTGTCGGACGAGTTGATCGTCGGCGTGGGCACGCTCACGCGCCCCGAGGAAATGGCGCAGGCCGTGGCCGCCGGCGCGCGCTTCGGCGTCTCGCCCGGCTACACGAGCGCGCTTGGCGCGGCCGCCAGGGCCGCGGGCCTGCCGCTGCTGCCGGGCGTGGTCACGCCCTCGGACATCCTCACGGCGCTGGCCGACGGCTACGACACCGTGAAGTTCTTCCCGGCCGAGCCCTCGGGCGGCGTGCCGATGCTCAAGGCGCTGTACGGACCGTTCCGCCAGGTGCGCTTCTGCCCGACGGGCGGCATCAGCGCGGAGTCGGCGCCGTCGTATCTCGCACAGCCGAACGTGGTCTGCGTGGGCGGTTCGTGGCTCACGCCCAAGGCGCTCGTCGACGCGAAGGACTGGGACGGCATTACGCGTCTGGCGCGCACGGCGAGCGCGTTGCCGCGCGGGTGAGCGAGCGCCGGGAAGCCGTATCGGAGAGGTTCGGGAAAGGTGCAGGCAAGGTGCAGGCAAGGGGCCGCAGAAGCGCGTGCCGCCGACACCACGCAGGATTCATCGAATAACAGGATTTCAATAATCGGGCCCACAAGGCCCATCGGGCATCCGCCCATCTAGCCAAACGAGGAGACCCCCATGGTCGCGGTGCAGGGCAACTTGCTGCTGGTGTACGCGCTTGTCGCGGTAATTGCGCTGATCTTGCTGATCGCGCGCTTCAAACTGAATCCGTTCATCACGCTGATCGTCGTCTCGCTCGTGCTCGGGCTGGCGGTGGGCATGCCGATGGGCGGCATCGTCAAGGCTTTCGAGACGGGCGTGGGCAACACGCTGGGGCACATCGCGCTGGTGGTGGGCCTGGGTACGATGCTCGGCAAGATGATGGCCGAGTCCGGCGGGGCCGAGCGCATCGCGCGAACGCTCATCGGCTTCTTCGGTGAAAAGAACGTGCACTGGGCGATGGTCGTGATCGCGTTCATCGTCGGTCTGCCGGTGTTCTTCGAGGTCGGCTTCGTGCTGCTCATCCCGATCGCGTTCAACGTGGCCAAGCGCACCGGCACGTCGATGGTGCTCGTGGGCATTCCGATGGTCGCCGGCCTGTCGGTCGTGCATGGCCTGATCCCGCCGCACCCGGCGGCGCTGCTGGCCGTGACCGCCTACAACGCCGACATTGGTCACACCATCATGTACGCGCTGATCGTGGGCATTCCCACCGCCGCGATCGCCGGCCCGCTCTTCGCCAAGCTCATGGCGCGCTATGTCGTGCCGAACCCGGACAACCCCCTGCTGGCACAGTTCGTCGAAGCCGATCGCAAGACGGAAGCGCTGCCGGGTTTCGGCATCACGCTGTTCACCATTCTGCTGCCGGTGATCCTGATGCTCGTGGGCAGCTGGGCCGATCTGTTCTTCGCGCCGAAGTCGTTCGCCAACGACTTCCTGCGCCTGATCGGCAACTCGGTGATGGCGCTGCTCATCGCCACGCTCGTGAGCTTCTTCACGTTCGGCAAGCAGCGCGGCTTCAACCGCGATCAGATTCTCAAGTTCACGAACGAATGTCTCGCCCCGATCGCCACGATCACGCTGGTGGTGGGCGCGGGCGGCGGTTTCGGGCGTATCCTGATGGACAGCGGCGTGTCGAAGGCGATCGTCGACGTGGCCACGCATGCGAACCTCTCGCCGCTGCTGCTCGGCTGGCTGGTGGCGGTGCTCATTCGTATCGCGACGGGCTCGGCCACGGTGGCGATGACGACCGCGTGCGGCATCGTCGCGCCGATCGCGGCGGCCGCCGGCGCAACCGTCAAGCCGGAGCTGATGGTGCTCGCCACGGGCGCGGGCTCGCTCATCCTGTCGCACGTGAACGACGGTGGCTTCTGGCTGGTCAAGGAGTACTTCAACATGACCGTGCCGCAGACGTTCAAGACCTGGACGGTTTGCGAGACGATCATTTCCGTGGTGGCGCTGCTGCTGACGCTGGCCCTCGCAACGGTGGTGTGAGGCAGCGATGCAGGGCGTGCAACACCGGCAACACACTGACGCGAGTCAGCAGGTTACAAGGAGACGAGCCATGATCGTCGTGGTAATGGGCGTATCGGGCAGCGGCAAGAGCACGGTCGGGCAGATGCTGGCCGACCGGCTGGGCTGCGGGTTTTCCGACGCGGATTCCTTTCACAGTGCAGCGAACATCGAGAAGATGCGTCGCGGCGAGGCACTCAACGACGAGGACCGCGCCCCGTGGCTGGCCGCCATTCGCGAGGCCATCGTCGCGCGCCGCCTGGCGGGACGTCATCATGTGTTCGCGTGTTCGGCGCTGCGCGCCCGCTATCGCGATGTCCTTGGCGAGCACGACGGCGACGTCGTGTTTGTCTATCTGAAGGGGGCGCCCGAAGTGATCGGCGAGCGCCTTGCCTCGCGCTCGGGCCATTTCTTCGACCCCGCACTGCTGCAGAGCCAGTTCAATACCCTCGAAGAGCCGCAGGACGCGCTGACCATCGACATCCGCGAGACGCCCGAGGCGATTGTGGAGATGCTGCTGCACAAGCTCGCCGCCTGTCCGGGCGGCGCACCCCTGACGTCGGCCACCTCGGCACGCGTACAATAGCGGTTTATTCCCTCTGCCGGCGCGTTGCGCGCCGGCTGTACGCATCGAAATGGCTTCCTTCGAATTCTTCGCGCCGTGCCCCCGTGGGCTGGAAGAGGCGCTCGCCGCCGAGCTGGCAGAGCTGGGCCGCCTTGCCCCGGTGTCGGTCGGCCAGCAGGTTCCGGGCGGCGTGCACTTCGCCGGGCCGTGGGCAGCCGGCATGGCAGCCAACCTGCATTCGCGCATTGCCAGTCGCGTGCTGCTGCGCGTGGCACAGCAGGGCTATCGCACCGAACAGGACATCTACGCCTTCGCGCTCGCCCAGCGCTGGGAAGACTGGTTCTCGTATCAGCAGACGCTGCGCGTGGACGTCACCGGCGTGAAGGCGCCCGTGCGCAGCCTCGAGTTCGTCACGCTGCGCATCAAGGACGCCGTTTGCGATCGTCTGCGCGAGAAGACCGGCGCGCGTCCGAACATCGACACGGCGCAGCCGGACGTGCGCGTGTTCGCTTTCCTGACGGCGACCGACGTCACGCTCTATCTCGACACGTCCGGCGAAGCGCTCTTCAAGCGCGGCTGGCGTCTGGACAAGGGGGCGGCACCGCTGCGCGAGAACCTCGCGGCGGGCATTCTGCGCCTGGCGGGCTGGCGCGCGGATACGGCTGCCGGCATGGTGCTGTACGACCCGATGTGCGGCAGCGGCACGTTTCTTGCCGAAGCGGCGCAAATCGCGCTGGGCGTGCCCGCCGGCGCCGGGCGGCGCTTCGGTTTCGAAAAGCTCAGGGGCTACGACATCACCGCCTGGCAGAGCCTGAAGGTGCAGGCGATGGACGCCCAGCGCGACGCGCGCGTGCGTGGCGCGCCGCCGACGATCTTCGGCAGCGACATCTCGGGCGACATGCTGGCCAAGGCGCGCGCCAACCTGGAGCGCGCGGGCGTGGGCGACATCGGTCTGAAGCAGGTCGATGCGCGCGATATGTCGCCGCCGGTGGACCGGCCGGGCATCGTCGTGGCGAATCCGCCATACGGCGAGCGCATCGAGGTGCGCGGGCGCCGCGCATCGCGCGATCGCGACGGGCGTGACGGGCGTGACGACGAGCGCGACTCGCCCGACATGCACGGCAACCGCGGCGGCTTCCAGCGCAAGCAGCCGGACGGTGTCGACGCCGAATTCTTCCGCGCCTTCGGCGACGTGCTCAAGCAGCGTTTCACGGGCTGGAGCGCGTATCTGCTCACCGCCGACATGAGCCTGCCGGGGCAGATGCGCCTGCGCGAGTCGCGCCGCACGCCGCTGTACAACGGCGCGCTCGAATGCCGCCTGTTTCGCTTCGATCTGATCGCCGGACCGGTGCGCAGGCGCGCAGACGCCGACGGCAAACCGGCGCACGGCGCGCCTGGGGCATAACGCCTTCGCGAGAGGGGCGCCGCCCGCAGGGCAAGACCGGTCGTTGGCCGGTCCTTGGGGCCTCCGGGGCGCCCTCGTTATCTGGCGTATCTGGTGTATTCGACGTCATCGCCCGCCGTGGCGGGCCATGGCGGCTATCGCGCGCTCAGAAACTGGCGGAGAATGCCGTGCGAGTAGTGGCTCGCGACGTCGCGCAGGAAGCGAGGGAAGTCGACGTGCGCGGTGTCGTCGGCGGCATCCGAGAGCGTGCGCATCACGGCGAACGGCACGCCGTACTCGTGGCACACCTGCGCCACCGCCGCGCCTTCCATTTCCACCGCCAGCGCATTCGGCAGGGCCTCGCGCAGACGCGCCACCTCCTGCGCGCTCGACACGAAGCGGTCGCCGCTGGCGATCTGCCCGACATGCACGCGCGCTGCGCCGAGATGCAAGGCGGACAGCCACTCCGGGCGCACCTCGCTCGCCATGTGCTGCGCGAGCCAGTCGCGGGCGGCCTTCGCGAGGGCGTCGCGCAGCGCCACGTCGGCGGAAAACGCGGCGCGTCCGAGCAGCGGGATTTCGTGACGGGGGAAGAGGGGACTGGCATCCATGTCGTGTTGCACGAGCGAGTCGGCCACGACGACGTCGCCGACATTCAGTCCGTGGGCCAGTCCGCCGGCCACGCCGGTGAAGACGATCTGCTCGACGCCGAAGCGATGAATCAGCGCGGTGGCCGTGGCGGCGGCCGCGACCTTGCCCACGCGCGCGAGCACGATGACGCAGCCCTGGCCGTGCAGCCGGCCCACGTGGTAGTCGCGCATGCCGACATGCTCCACGCGCGCGCCAGGCGCCATCTCGGCGAGCAGGTCGGCAATTTCTTCATGCAGGGCGGCGACGATGCCAAGCGTCATGGCGCGGATTCCGAGGGCAAAGCGAAGCGCGCATTGTAGCGCGCGTGGCAGTGATTGCTGCAGTGAGTGTTGACGTGAGTGTTGACGTGAGTGTTGCAGTGAGCGCTCGGGCGCGGGGCCCTCGGCGACCCCGCGTCGGCGCGCTCACCGCGAAGACGAACGTCAGTCGACGGCCTTGACCATCTCCTCGACGACCTTCTTCGCGTCGCCGAAGACCATCATCGTCTTGTCGAGATAGAAGAGTTCGTTGTCCAGACCGGCGT
>NZ_NJGW02000014.1:0-116884 GCF_002216225.1 Pandoraea sp. CB10b_02 | reverse complement strand
CCCGCGTCGGGCGTGGCCGCCACCGTCTCCACCGCCGCGCTGCCGCCCGTGGCCGCCGCCGCGTCGAAGCCCGTCGCCCGCACCGTGATCACCTTCACCGGGTCCGCGCTTTGCACCGTCGCGATGGCGTTGCCCGCGTAGATCGGTCGCTCGAACGTGTCCGCGCTCTCGACCTTCGTGATGTCCGAAATCTGCGCCACGTCCAGCAGCGCCGCCACGCGCGGCGCAATGTTCTTGCCATACGCCGTCGCCGGCGCCAGCAGGTGCGAGTACCCGCCCGCGACCGACACCACCTCCTCGGCGATGTTCTCCGCAAGCCCCTCGCCGAAGTACGGCGCATCGGCCAGCAGCACCTTCTTCACGCCCGCGATCTGCGCAGCCGCCTCGGCCGCCGCCCCGGCGTTGCTGCCCGCGACCAGCACGTGCACGTCGTCGCCGCATTGCAGCGCGGCCGTCACCGTGTGGAGCGTCGCGGCCTTGATCGATTGGTTGTCGTGTTCGGCAATTACCAGAATGCTCATCTCGTCGTCTCCCTTAGATGACCTTCGCTTCGGTCTTCAACTTCTCGACGAGCGCTGCCACGTCCGCCACCTTCACCCCCGCGCTGCGCTTGGGCGGCTCGGCCACCTTCAGCGTCTTCAGGCGCGGCGCCACGTCCACGCCCAGGTCGGCCGGCTTCACCGTCTCGAGCGGCTTCTTCTTCGCCTTCATGATGTTGGGCAACGTCACGTAGCGCGGCTCGTTCAGGCGAAGATCAGTCGTGATCACCGCCGGCAGCGACAGCGAGACGGTCTCCAGACCGCCGTCCACTTCCCGCGTGACCTGCGCGCGGTTGTCCGCCACCGTCACCTTCGAGGCGAACGTCGCCTGCGGCAGCTTCGCCAGCGCCGCGAGCATCTGACCGGTTTGATTGGAATCGTCGTCGATGGCCTGCTTGCCCAGGATCACCAGTTGCGGCTGCTCCTTGTCGACGATCGCCTTGAGCAGCTTGGCCACCGCCAGCGGCTGCAACTCTTCGTCCGACTCGATCAGGATCGCCCGATCGGCCCCGATCGCCAGCGCCGTGCGCAGCGTCTCCTGCGACTGCGCCACGCCCGCCGAGACCGCGATCACTTCGCTCGCCACGCCCGCTTCCTTCAGACGCACCGCCTCTTCCACCGCGATTTCGTCGAACGGATTCATCGACATCTTCACGTTCGCGATGTCGACGCCACTCCCGTCGCTCTTCACCCGAACCTTTACGTTGTAATCCACTACCCGTTTGACCGGTACCAGGATCTTCATGCGAAACTCCGTTGAATCATGAAAACCGGGCGGCGCGCCGAAGCTGCGGCCCGCGCCACCCGCGAAGGTGAGAACTTACTCGATCTCGCGCCCTTTCGTCTCGGGCAACAAAAATGCGGTCACGAGCACGACGAGATAGGCGCCCCCGGCAAACAGGCCGATGGCCGCGCCCAGGCCGCTCGTCTTGGCCAGATAGCCGACGAGGCTCGGGAAGAGCGCGCCAATGCCGCGCCCGAAGTTGTAGGCGAAGCCCTGCCCGTTGGCCCGCACCGCGGACGGGAACAGTTCGGTGAGGTAAGCGCCCATACCGCTGAAAATGCCCGAAGCGGCAAAGCCCAGGGGAAAACCGAGGATCAGCATCTGATCGTTGGTCAGCTGGAACTGCGTGTAAGCGTAAATGCTCGCGCCCGAGAGCACGGCAAAGACCAGCAGGTTCGCGCGGCGGCCCAGGCGGTCGGTGAGATAGGCGCCGGTGAGGTAGCCGATGAACGACCCCAGAATGATCACCAGCAGATAACCGCCCGTACCGATCACCGACAAGTGGCGCTCGGTCTTCAGGAACGTGGGCAGCCACGTCGTCACGGCGTAGTAGCCGCCCTGCACGCCGGTGCACAGCAGGGCCGAGAGCACCGTTGTCTTGAGCAGCGCCGGCGAGAAGATGGCCCACGCCGACGTGCGCCGGGCCGCCGATGCCTCCTGCTTGCGCGTGCGCTCGAAGAGTTCCGGCTCAGGCACGTGCTTGCGAATGAAGAGCACGAACAGCGCCGGGATCACGCCGATCCAGAACAGCGCGCGCCACGCATATTCTTCCGGCAGATACGAGAACGACGCCGTATAGCACAGCGCCGCGACCGCCCAGCCGATGGCCCAGCCGCTTTGCACCGTCCCCACGGCGCGGCCGCGATACTCCGTGCGCACGATCTCGCCCATGAGCACCGAACCCACGGCCCACTCGCCGCCGAAGCCCAGGCCTTGCAACGCGCGCAGCACGAAGATCTGCTCGAAGTTCTGCGCGAAGCCGATCAGAATCGTGCACACGGAGAACCACAGGATTGTCGCCTGCAGAATTTTCACGCGGCCGAAGCGGTCGGCAAGTACGCCTGCCAGCCAGCCGCCGATGGCCGAGAACAGCAGCGTCACCGTCGCCAGCATGCCGGCTTGCGCCTTGTCGATGCTGAAAATGGTGATGAGCGTGCTGATCACGAAAGTGAACACCATGAAGTCGAGCGCGTCGAGCGCCCACCCGCCGAAGGCGGCGATGAAAGTCCGCCGTTCGGTCTTGTTCATCTGGCGATACCAGTTCATCTTGTCTCCTCTTGAAATCTTGAGTGATGCGCGGGCACAGCGGGCGCGCGATGTCATGCGATCAGGCCGTTGCCGGGAATCCGTACAAACGCGCCGGGTTGTCGACCAGGATGCGGCGGCGCACGTCGGCGTCCGGCGCCCAGAGCGGCAGCAGATTGCGCAGCGCGCCCGTATTCGGCATGCGCGTGAGCGAAACGTGAGGCCAGTCGCTGCCCCAGACCATGCGATCGGGGGCGTCGTCGATGAGGGCCTGCGCGAACGGCGTCACGTCGTCGAACGTGGGGAATCGCTCGCTGATGCGATATGCGCCCGAGAGCTTGACCCAATAGCCGTGATCGCGCACGAGCGAGCGCAGCGCCGTGAAACCGGGCGCGTCGAGCCCTTGCGCCACCGGCGTGTGTCCCATGTGATCGACGATGCCGGTGACCGGTAGCTTCGTCATGCGGGGCATGAGCTCGGGCAACGTCTTCACGTCCATCAGGAACTGCATGTGCCAGCCGAGATCCTTGATGCGATGCGCGAGCGTCTCCATCGCCGTGAAGCCGATGCCGCCGCCAAACAGCACGTTGATGCGCAGGCCGCGAACGCCGGCCGCATGCATCGCCTCGAGTTGCGCGTCGGTCACCTCGGGCGAGACGACGGCGATACCGCGCAGCCGGTCCGGATGGCGGCGCAGCGTCTCGAGCATGTAGCGATTGTCCGTGCCGTAGACGCTGATCTGCACGAGCACGCCGTAAGTCATGCCGGTCGCGTCGAGCATGGCGAGGTACTTCTCCTGCGGCGCGGGCGGCGGCGTGTAGCTACGCTCGGGCACCATCGGGTAATCGCCGCTCGCCGCCACGACGTGCGCGTGCGTGTCGACCGCGCCGGCGGGCACGTCGAACGTGGGTGGATCGATCTGCGGCAGCGGGCCAAGGCACAGCGGCGCTCCGGCGGCGGGGTTTGCGGTCATGTCGACTCCTCAGAAGGCGCGAGGGCGACAGTGACAACGTCGGGCTCACGCCAGGGGCTAAAACGGGTCGGGCAACGACGCCCTTGAAAGTACGCGCGAAACAAGTGGCGCCGGCGAAAAAGCGACGCCAAGCGGAGGCAAGCCGCCGATGCGCTTACAGCAACTTGCCCGGATTCATGATGCCGGCCGGATCGAATACGGCCTTGATCTCGCGCATGAGACGCAGTTCCAGCGGCGACTTGTACTTGACGAAGTACGAACGCTTGAGCTGTCCGATGCCGTGCTCGGCGCTGATGCTGCCGCCGTGGCGCGCGACTTCGTCGAGCACTTCGGCCGTGATCGCCTCGCCGTGCTTGGCCATGAACTCCGGCGCCTCGCCGGCCGGGCGCGACAGGTTGTAGTGGAGGTTGCCGTCGCCGAAATGGCCGAAGACGAACGGCCGCACCTGCGGGCACACGCGGCGCACGCGCGCCTCGGCGCTCGTCATGAAGTCGGGGATGGCCTCGATCGGCAACGAGACGTCATGCTTCAGATGCGGCCCGTCCGCGCGTTGCGCTTCGGAAATCTCTTCGCGCAACTTCCACATCTGCTCGAGCTGGCCGAGCGTCGACGACACCACCGCGTCCGCACAAAGATCGCGCTCGAGCGCCGCTTCGATCACGCGTTCGAGCAAAGCGGCCAGCGCCTGTTCGTCGGCCGTGTCGGCGAGCTCGATCAGGACATAGCCCGGATGCCGCTCGGCGAACGGCGCGCGCACGCCGGGCACGTTGGCCGTCACCAGATCGACACACTCGCCGGTGAAGAACTCGAACGCCTGCATGCGCGCACCGCATTCGGCAAACAGCAGTTCGTAGAGTTCGAGCGCCTGGCGCGGCGACGCCACGGCCGCGATCACGACCTGACGCACGGGCGTCGGTGCGTAGAGCCGCAGCGCGGCCGCGGTGATCACCCCCAGCGTGCCCTCCGAGCCGATGAGCAGTTGCTTGAGGTCGTAGCCGGTGTTGTCCTTGCGCAGCGTGCGCAGACCATGCAGGATCTCCCCGTTCGGCAGCACGGCTTCCACGCCGAGCACGAGCTCGCGCGTCATGCCGTAGCGCACGACGTTCACGCCGCCGGCGTTGGTCGCGAGGTTGCCGCCGAGCTGACACGAGCCCTCGGCCGCGAGGCTCAGTGGCAGCAGACGATTTGCGTCGCGCGCGGCGCGCTGCAGGTCTTCGAGAATGCACCCGGCCTCGGCGACCATCGTGTTGGCGATGGTATCGAGGCTGCGCACGGCGTTCATGCGGTCGAGGCTCAGCACCACGTTCTGCGCCGACGCGTCGGGCGTCGCGCCGCCGCACAGGCCGGTATTGCCGCCGCGCGGCACCACGGGCGTGCCCGTACCCTGGCACAGCGCGAGGATCTTCGCGACGTCCTGCGTCGTGCGCGGCCGCACGACGGCCTGCGCGTGGCCACGGTACATGCCGCGCCAGTCGGACAGCCAGGGCGCCACGTCGTCGGCCGACGTGAGGACGCTGTCGGCGCCGACGGCATCGACGAGGCGTTGAGCAAAAGCGGTGAGGGTCATGGTGTCACGCGTCGGAGGTTACGGTGCGGGGATGGCATCTGACGAGGTCAAGCGCGGGTCGGCGCAATGGCGCCGGTGATGATGTCTCGTCCGGGCAGCGTCAGCCCGAGACGGGCCGATGCGCGCAGCAGGTGCGAGAGCGAGGCGGCGCGCGCGAGCAGCGGGTCGCGCGCCTTGATCGCGTTGAATACGGCGACGTGCTCCTGATGCACCTGCGCGGCAAGCCCGTCGTGAAGCAGCGTGTTCGTGCGCGCGGTGTGGACGACCTGGCGGATCTGCAGGTTCAGATACTGCAGCAGATCGGCGTAATAGCGGTTGTGCGTGGCGCGGGCGATCGCGGCATGGAACGCCGTATCGTATTCCGCACCGTTTTCCACGTGATACAGGTTCGTTTCGAGCTTCTCGAGAATCTCGCCGAGCCGGCGGATGTCCTCTTCCGTATGGCGCACGGCAGCCAGCGCTGCGGCCGTGCTCTCCAGATCGAGACGCAACTCATAGACGCTGGCGAGATCCGCGGCGTCTTTGCCCACCGGCACCTGAAAACCGCTCGACGGAGTGCGCGCCTTGACGGTCACGCCGGCGCCTTGCCGGCTGTCGATCAGCCCTTGCGCGCGCAGGCGCTCGGTCACCTCTCGGATCACGGCCGGGCTCACGCCATAAGTCTCGGCAAGCTGCTTGCCGGTCGGCAGCTTGGCGCCCACGGGATAGACGCCCTGCCGGATCGCATCCTGCAACTGCTGCGCGACCTGCTCGGTCAGGGTTCTGGGCTTGGTCGTCATCCTCTCACGTCCGTCTCATGCTTTTCTGGTTTGCATGTTATCTGAAAACTTTACGCGGATAGCACCGAGTTAACCCTTAGTGTCCCGTCACGTGAAAGACGGCCGGCAGAAACACGCCGGGCGGCGACGGGACTGCCCGTGTGGCCGCCCGGCGCTCGCGTCACGAGGTGGCGCGGAAGGGGACGCCGGTTGGACGTCCGCTCAGAAGCCGATCAGCGCTTCCGTGACGTGGCCTACGTTGGGCGGCGCGGCAAAGCAGTCGCTCACCAACGCACGCCATTGCTGGAACGCCTCGGAGTTACGGAAGTGGACGGTGTGGTCTTCGAGCGTTTCCCAGGTGACCACGAGGCTGTAATGGGTCGGCTGCTCGATGGACTTGAGCAGACGCATGCCGTGGCAGCCTTTCGAGCCTTTGAAGAGCGGCGCGGCCTTTGCCACGCCTTGCTCGAAGGCGGCTTCCGTGCCGGGCTTCACTTCGATCTGGGCAATTTCAAAGATCATGGATTTCCTCAGTGGTTGTGCGTGTGCCAATCGTTGGTGTTGTCGTCGCACGGTGGCGCCGAGCGGCCCCGGTGCGAAGCCGCCGGGCGTGGCGCGCGGCGCCGCGAGAACGCCCGATTCTATACCGCACGCGAGCGTGCCGCACTGTGCGCGGCGGCAGCGGGCCTTTCATCGCCCTTCCAAGCCGGCGCCAGTCCCGACCGCCTCACCCACGCACGCCTCCTCACGCCAGTCCCGTGTGCGGGCTTGCACTGACTTCGCTCACGAGCGCGGCGTGCAGCACCATGACCGTGCCGCGCGCGGCGGCGAGTGTCGCCTCGCCAAATAAAACATCCTGATAAATCAATGCGAACCAGGGCGCTGGCATTGCTTTTGCATATCTTCGTTCTTCCTTCTTTTTGCACCAAAAGAGCACATTCATGCCCAATTCCAATACACCCGGCGACGTGCTGTTTCTTTTGCTCGGCGCGATTCTGGTGCTTGCCATGCACGCCGGCTTCGCGTTTCTCGAACTCGGCACCGTTCGCAAGAAGAACCAGGTGAACGCGCTGGTCAAGATCCTGACCGACTTCGCGGTCTCCGGACTCGCGTACTTCTTCATCGGCTATCCGCTCGCATATGGCGTCGACTTCTGGTCGAGCGCGACCGTCCTCTCGGCGCACAACGGTTATGCGCTGATCCGGTTCTTCTTCCTGCTGACGTTTGCCGCGGCGATTCCGGCCATCGTGTCGGGCGGCATTGCCGAGCGTGCGAAGTTCCATCCGCAGTCGGTGGCGACCTTCTTCCTCGTGGGCGTGGTCTACCCGTTCTTCGAGGGAATTGCGTGGAACAACCATCTCGGCATTCAGGACGGGTTCACACGTGCGCTGGGCGCGCCGTTCCACGACTTCGCGGGCTCGGTCGTGGTGCACGCGGTCGGCGGCTGGATCGGACTGGCGGCGGTGCTGCATCTCGGCGCGCGTCGCGGGCGCTATAACGGCCAGGGTCAGGTCTCGGCGCACCCGCCGTCATCGATTCCGTTCCTCGCCCTCGGTGCGTGGATTCTGATCGTAGGCTGGTTCGGCTTCAATGTGATGAGCGCACAGCGCGTGGGCGGCATCTCGGGACTGGTCGCGGTGAACTCGCTCATGGCGATGGTCGGCGGCACGCTGGTCGCGATGTGGATCGGCAAGGACGATCCTGGCTTCATCCACAACGGTCCACTCGCCGGCCTCGTGGCGGTATGCGCAGGCTCGGATGTGATGCATCCGCTGGGCGCGCTCGTCGTGGGCGCGGTGGCGGGCGGGTTGTTCGTGTGGCTGTTTACGGTGACGCAGAATCGTCTTCGCATCGACGACGTGCTTGGCGTGTGGCCGCTGCACGGCGTGTGCGGCATCTGGGGCGGGCTCGCGGCAGGCATTTTCGGTCAGACGGCGCTCGGCGGGCTCGGCGGCGTGAGCTTCCTCGCGCAAGTCGCCGGCACCGTGATGGGCATTGCCATCGCCTTTGCGGGCGGCTATCTCGTCTACGGCGCGATCAAGCGCCTCATGGGTCTGCGCCTCGACGACGAGCAGGAGTACTACGGCGCCGACCTTTCCATTCACAAGATCACGGCGACGCCCGAGCGCGAGACGAACTGGTAAGTGGCGAGCGCGTTGCCGCCTACGGCGGCCCACGCCGTCCGGATCGGCGGGGCTCCTTCTGACGAACGCGGTCAACGGATCTTCATGCGGCGTCCATACGATATGGACGTCTCGTGTCGCGGACAGCCCGACTCAAACCCGTGTCGAATCGATGTCGACGTACACGACGCCGCCTGGTGCGCGTGCAATGCCGGGGGGATCGCCCGCTCGGGGCGCGCCGCCGGGCACCGCCCGCCCCTCGGCACGCCCGGCCGCCTCGGTGCATTGCGACGGCGTCAGCAGCCGCTCCAGCAACGCCGAACTCCAATGCTGGTACGACAGCAGCAACCGATACGTGGCGCGAACAGGCGTGGCGGGCCGGTTGCGCCAACCATCTTCCGTCCAACGTCTGCCCCACGGACTCTCGGCGGGCGACAAACTCAAACGCGTGCGCGCATCGACGCACACGGGGTAGGCCGTGACATCGAACGACTCGCACACACGCGCAATCTCGCCGGCCTGCAGCGGTTCGCGTGACGTGAGCAAGCGCTCGCACAGCGCCGCGCGCGATGCGATCTCGGCGAGCAGCGCCGTGTCGCAATGCGCGGCGAGATCCTTCACGCGTGTCACGCGCGCCAGCACTCGCGCCTCGTCGCCGCAGGGGACGAGGGCAAGCCGCTCGTTCAGCGCCTGCAAGCGTTGCGCGAGACCGTGGGCGTCGTCGGCAAACGCTGCGTTGCGCGCCCACGTGCCCACCAGACTCGTCATCGCGCGGAAGGAATCGAGCATCAGCCCGGCCACGCGCAAATAGCCTCGATAGCCGTCCATGGCGGCCGAAGGCCCCCGGAACCAGGACGGCAACCAGAGCGCCAGTCGCGCGGGCGGCACTGCCGTATTCGAGAGCGTAAAGAGCGTGGCCACATCGCGGGATCGGGCAAGCGCCCCCAACCGGTTGCGCCACGACGAAGGCGTCGTCTGCGGTATCGCGACGCAGGCTTCGAGCAGACGGCAGGCCGCTTCCATGCGCTTGAGAATTTCGTCGGCCGCGTGATGGCGAATCAGCGTCGGCGAGCCGAGCGACTGCGTGACCACGCCCTTCAGGCCCTCGAGTCCGAGCAGCAGCCAGTCGGCCCACGGCACGTCGAATGGCGTGTTCACGCTGGCCGCGCCCCGCGTGCGCGATGCGGCGTCGTGGCCCGCACCGCCGGCGCACGCCGCGGACTCTCGATACAGCGAGGCCGCGATGATCACCAACAGCGAAAGATTGCCGACCAGCGAGATCGTGTCGCGGGCCGCTCGAAAGCGCCAGCCGCGCTCGCCCGTGGCCGTCACGGTCTCCAGCCAACGCGAGATGTCGCGGCACGCATTCTCGACCGAGACGTCGGAAACGCGAGTGGGCACCAACATCGCCTCGGCGTGGCTGCGTGTCTGGGCGAGCTTCGGGTCGCGCACGTGCGCAAGATCGAACTCGTTGCGATAGAAATGCTGAGCCGCCGCCGTCGAAACCCACATTCCCGCCCAAGCCTGCGCGAAGGCGTGCCGAAGTTCGGAAGATGACCGGGGACCGGCGCGGCCGCCGCCGGCGGCGCGGAGATTCGGTCCACCTGATCCCCTTGATTCTCTTGATCCACTCGGTTCTCCCCGGCCATTCCGTTCGCTTCGTTCGCTTCGTTCACTTCGTTCGCTTCGTTCGCTCCGTTCGCTTCGTTCGCCCCATGCGGCGCCTCTTCCGGCCGTGGCGGCGTACCGTTCGACGTCCCGCGTCGTTGGCCGCGCGTGGGCGCCCGCGGTGAGCCGTGCGTCGTTATGCAAGGCGTTGAAGGTACGCTCGAGACGGGCCGGAAGATCCGTGCTCGCGACACGGCGCCACGCCGACGCCTCGCGCGTGCCCGCCGCTTCGGCGCCCGGGCTTCGGGCCTGCCCTGCATGCGCGCCCCACCCCGACACACCTGCCCCATGCGGATACCACATCCCATCCTCCTTCCGAACGGCGCCGGCGCGCCGGCAAACCGTCGACTATAGAAGGATCGTCCCTCGGGCGCGGCGCCTCGTCGAGCGGACACGCGCGCGAGGGCCGGCGCATCGGCCTGCACGAGCGTCGACGCGCGTCCGGACAGCGCCCCAGCGAGGGCCCACTTACGCGAATTGCGCGAATTGCGCGAATTGCGCGAATTGCGCGAATTGCGCGAATTGCGCGAATTGCGCGAATTGCGCGAATTGCGCGAGTTGAGCGGGTTGGGCGAGTTGAGCGAGTTGAGCGAGTTGAGCGAGTTGAGCGGGTTGGGCGAGTTGCGCGCGTTGAGCGAGTTGAGCGAGTTGCGCGACGCTCGGGGCGATACGTCGCTCGCCAAGTGCCGACGCGTCGCGGTAGACTTCGGACACCCGACGTCTGTCGTCGTGGTGCTCACGCCACCGGCCCGGGCGTCTCCGGGACGCCCGAACGCATGGCGCGAGCACTACGCGCATCACGCCCGACTCCCGAATACATGTCCGCACACGTGTCCACACCGTCTCCCGGCCAGGCGGCCACGCCCCTGCCCCTGCCCCTGCCCCTGCCCCTCACAGCGCTCCGGCCCGAATGGGCGTTGCTCGAACCCGCGCGCCACACCGCGCTCAAGTGCGACGTTCCCGAACGCTTGCCGGCACTCGGGGAAGCGTGATGGCAAAAGCGAAAGCCACTGAAGCCGAACGTCCGCGCACGCTCGCGAGCCAGACGCTTTTTCGCGGGCTCGACATCGTGGAGGCCGTGGCCGCCGGCATCGACACCGTGCCCGCGCTCTCGGCACATACGGGCATCACACCCTCGACCACCCACCGGATCGCCTCGGCGCTCGTTCACGCCGGCTACCTGCGCTTCGAGCCGCGGCGCGGCTATCGGCTGGGCAACAAGCTCATCGAACTCGGCTTTCTGGCGTACCGGCAGATCGACCTGCCGCGCGTGGCGCGCCCCGCTCTCGAGACGCTCGCGAGCGAGACGCGGGACACCGTGCATCTGGCCGTTGCCGATGGCTGGGAAGTGATGTATCTCGATAAACTGCCCGGACAGCGCGCCGTGGAAATCAGCTCGCGCATCGGCGGGCGCAAACCGATTTGCGTGACGGGCGTGGGCAAAGCGCTGCTGCTCGATCAGGATGAGAACGCGTGGCGCGCACAGCTCGAACACTTCCAGGCGTCAGTGCCCGCGCACCCCATCGACGCCACCGCTTGGCTCGCGCGCATGCACGACTACGCGCGCCTGGGCTACGCCTTCGACCTGGAAGACGACACGCCGCAAATCCGCTGCGTGGCCGCGCCCGTGTATGACGCGAGCCAGCGCATCGTGGCCGCCATCAGCGTGTCGAGCACGACCAAGTACATGAGCCGCGAGCGCATGCAGGAACTCGTGCCGCGCGTAAAGGACGCCGCGGCGCAGATCAGCCGCCAGCTCGGCTGGTCCGGCCACGCTCGCTGAAACTGCGCACACGGGCGCAAAAAAGCCGGCGCCGCGCGAAGCGGGCCGGCACCGGTACTGCCTGGATGATGACCGGCTGACCTCAGAGCGACGCCCCGGGTCCGGTATGGATGCGGTATAGACGCGGTATTGAACCGGTATGGGTTCGTATGGGCCCGTATCGGATCGATGTGCGAGCTCTCGCGCGGCGCCGGGCGGCGACGCTTGCAGGCGGCCTATGCGGCGCGGCGCTTGAGCAGGTCGAGCGCGACGTCGACGATCATGTCTTCCTGGCCGCCCACCATGCGGCGCTGACCAAGCTCGACGAGAATGTCGACGGTCTTCAGGTCGTAACGCGCCGCGGCCGCCTCGGCGTGACGCAGGAAGCTCGAATAGACGCCTGCATAACCGAGCGCCAGCGTCTCGCGGTCCACGCGCACGGCGCGGTCCTGCAGCGGACGCACGATGTCGTCGGCCGCGTCCATCAGCGTGTACAGGTCGCAGCCATGGTTCCACCCCAGACGCGACGCGGCCGCGATGAACACTTCCAGCGGCGCATTGCCCGCGCCGGCGCCCATGCCGGCCAGACTTGCGTCGATGCGATCGCAGCCTTCCTCCACCGCGACGATCGAATTCGCCACGCCGAGGCTCAGATTGTGGTGCGCGTGCATGCCGGTGAGCGTCTCGGGCTTGAGCACGTCCTTGAACGCGCGGAAACGATCGCGCACGTCGTTCATGCCCAGCGCGCCGCCCGAATCCACCACGTAGATGCACGTCGCGCCATACGACTCCATCAGCTTGGCCTGCTCGGCCAGATGCTGCGGCGTGGTCATGTGGCTCATCATCAGGAAGCCGACGGTGTCCATGCCCAGCTCGCGTGCATAGGCGATGTGCTGGCGCGAGACGTCGGCTTCAGTGCAGTGTGTGGCGATGCGCACCACGCGTGCGCCCGCGTCGTAGGCCGCGCGCAGATCGTGGACGGTGCCCACGCCCGGCAGCAGCAGCGTGGCCACCTTGGCGTGCGTGACCGTCTCGGCCACCGCCGCGATCCACTCGAGATCGGTGTGAGCGCCGAAGCCGTAGTTGAAGCTCGAGCCGGACAGGCCGTCGCCGTGCGCGACCTCGATCGAATCGACGCGCGCCGCATCGAGCGCCGCGGCAATCGCCTTCACGTTGGCAATGCTGTATTGGTGACGAATCGCGTGGCTGCCGTCGCGCAGCGTCACGTCGGAAATGTAGAGTTTTTTCTGCGTCATGGTGATGTGTCTCCGGGGAGCGCGCGCGGCGCTCAGGCGGCAAGCGCCAGGCGGGTGGCGGCGATGCGATCGGCACAGGCCAGCGCGGCGCTGGTCATGATGTCGAGGTTGCCCGCATAGGCCGGCAGATAGTGCGCGGCGCCTTCCACTTCGAGGAACACCGAGGTCTTCAGACCGGTGAGCTTGCCCAGTCCCGGCACGTTGAGCGCATGCGAGGCGTCGAACAGCTCGAACTGCACCCTCTGCTTCAGACGATAACCCGGCACGTAGGCATGCACCTTGTCGACCATGGCCTGAATGCTCGCCTCGATGGCGGCCTGGTCGCCGGGCTCGGACAGCGCGAATACCGTGTCGCGCATGATGAGCGGCGGCTCGGCCGGGTTGAGCACGATGATGGCCTTGCCGCGCGACGCGCCGCCGAGCACCTCGATGGCCTTGGACGTCGTTTCGGTGAATTCGTCGATGTTCGCGCGCGTGCCAGGGCCGGCCGACTTGCTGGAGATCGAGGCCACGATCTCGGCGTAGTGGACCTTCGCCACTTGCGAGATGGCCGCCACGATGGGGATCGTCGCCTGGCCGCCGCACGTCACCATGTTGATGTTCTTCGCGTCGAGATGCGCATCGAGGTTGATCGACGGAATCACGTGAGGGCCAATGGCCGCCGGCGTCAGATCGATCACCTGTACGCCACGCGCCTGCAGCAGTTCGTTGTGATGCGCATGCGCCTTGGCCGACGTGGCGTCGAACGCGATGCGGATGTCGTCGAAGCCGGGCATGGCCAGCAGCCCGTCGATACCGCCTGCCGTGGTCGGCACGCCGAGACGCTCGGCGCGCGCAAGGCCGTCCGAGGCCGGATCGATGCCGACCATCGCGCCCATCTCCAGATGCTCGCTATTGCGCATCACCTTGATCATCAGGTCGGTGCCGATGTTGCCCGAGCCGATGATCGCCACTTTCTGTTTGCGTCGTTCCGTCACTGTCGTCTCCTGAACGTATCCGTCCTCCGGTATGAGGCGCATCGTAAGTCCGCGACAACTTAAATGTCAACATGTAGAAATTGATCTCATATTTTGAGATTTACAAAGGCAGCCGTTTATCCACATTTTTTGTTCACAAGGCAGTTGATAACTTGCGGAAAAGCGTCGCAAGTGGATGATTCGACAGGGAAGATTCGTCGCGCGCGAAAGTTGTGCCGGCGGCTGCAAAACGAGGCATGGCGCGGGTTTGCGAGAGTCGCCGTTATCCACAGAATCTGTTTGCAAGCCGGTGGACAACTCGCGGATAGCTCATTCAAGTCGTTGATCGGACGGGAAAAAAGTCGCGCGCGCATTTGCTGCGCCGTCGCCGCGCGGTCCGGCAAAGCGACGGCGTGGCGCGAGCGTGATGTGAATGGCATCGCCACGGGCCCCGCCGTTATCCACAGAAAATGTTCACAACCCGGTGAATAACGCGTCGATATCCGATGTATCTGGTTGACGCCAAAGGACTTTCATACAGCGCAGCAACAGTGCTCAACGCAGGCCCGGAGCGTGAGCCCATCCCGGCGGGACGATCGATGGCCACCGCGCCCAGGCGCCCAGGTGCCCAGTGCCGGGTGCCCGGGCGCCGACCGAGCGCGAACTTTTCACCGTGTGCTGCGGTCTAGATACGCCGCAAATCAAGGTAGCTCAGCGTCACCCATCTCGTCCGCTGACCCAGCATCCACACGTTTGCCGATTCGACGTCGAGGCTACGCCCGACGGTCCCCGCAACCCGATTCACTGCCGCACGCGCCTCGGGCGCTGGCGCATTTCACGCGTTACCTCTGCAATGCCTACCACCCCCCAAAACAACGGGCGGCTCGCGTCATCGATTCATCTCGCATCGGCTGCCCCCCTGTCTCGCGCCTCGCAACGTTGCCGCCATCTCGCCTGGTGCGCCGTGCTGTCCTCGCTCACACCATTCACGGCGCAGGCCAACGATGCGCCGAGCGGCATCTCGACATGGACCGGCGCCATCGTCGACGAAGTGCGCGAGGTGGCCACCCAAGGCGCCAGCGATCTGTACGTGCCGCTGCATACGCACCACCTGCGCTTCGCCTACACGCGCGACAAGATTTCCCAGTACAACGAAAACCCGTGGGGCCTCGGCTACGGACGCGTGCTGTCCGACGGCAAGAACGGCTCGCGCATGTTGTACGCGATGGCCTTCAAGGACTCGCACAACGACTGGTCGCCGATGGCCGGCTACGGACGGATCTGGAACGTCGCGAATGCCGGGCCGGTTCGCTTCGGTCTCGGCTACACGGTCTTCCTGATGTCGCGCTCGGACACGCTCGGCGGGGTGCCCTTCCCCGGCGCGCTGCCGCTCGCGCAGATCGGCGTGGGACGCGCTCACGTTGCAACCGCCTACGTGCCCGGCGGCAAGGGCAACGGCAACGTGCTGTTCATCTTCGGCCGTTACACCTTCGGCAAGCCGGGCTGAGACGCGCTCCACTCGCCGAATGCCGCAATGTAGGCGTAGGCGACGGCCGGCACGAGGAACGACAGCACCACGCCGGCAGCGTCGGCCAGCGCGCCTTGCAAATACGGCAGCACCGCACCGCCCACGATGGCCATGCAGATCAGCCCGCCCCCTTCGCTCACTCGCGCGCCGAGCCCGCCCACGGACAGCGAGAAGATCGTCGGAAACATGATGGCGTTGCCCAGACCACAGGCGAGCAGCAGCCACATGGCAAGCGTGGCGGGCAAGACGAGAGACGCCAGGATGAGGAGCAGGTTGTAGATCGCGCACAGGCTCAGCATCCGTCCGGGCGACACGCTGCGCAGCAGCCATGCCCCCACGAAGCGACCGACCATCGCGCCGCCCCAATAGAGCGCCAGGTAGCGACTCGCGTGCGCATGGTCGGCGATGCCGGTGTTCGCGTGTGTCAGGTAGACGATGAGAAAGCTGCCTATGCTCACTTCGGCGCCGACATACAGAAAGAGCGCCACAATCCCGTAACGCAGCGGCCGATGCGCCAGCAGCCCCCGGACATTGCCGGCGTCACTCGCACCGGCCACGCTGGCCACACCGGCCACGCCGGCCCCCGCGCTCACCGCGGCTTGCGGCGCTTCCGGCGTTTCCGGCGCTTCCGGGGCTCCTGTCTCGCGCCGCCCCGGTTCGGGCAGCCTGAGCCGCCACAGCACAATGCCGCCGAGCACGAGCGCCGCGGCCAGCAACCCGTAAGGGCCGCGCACGGTGTCGACCGCGTGCCCCGCGACGGGTCCCGCTTGCGGCGACAGTATCCACAACGCCGCCAGCGGCGGCCCGACCGTCGTCCCCAACGAGTTGAACGCCTGCACCAGCGTGAGCCGGCTGGCTGCCGCGCCACGCGAGCCCAGCGTCTCGACGTAGGCGTTCACGGCCACCTGCAGCAACGTGATGCCGCTCGCCAGCACGAAAAGCGCGGCAAGAAAACATGCGTAGGAGACCAGCGCCGCCGCGGGAAAGAACAACGCGCATCCGAAGCCCGCCAGCCACAGGGAACTTGCCAGCGCTCGCCGGTAGCCCACGCGCGCCGTGTACTGCCCCGCCGGATACGACACCACGAAATAGGCCGCGAAGAAGCTCGACTGGATGAGCGCCGCGTCGCGGTACGTCAGATCGAAGGCGGCCTTGAAGTGCGGAACGAGGATGTCGTTGAGCGACGTGATGAGCCCCATCGCGAAGAACAACGTTGCGAGCATCGACAGCACTCGGCTTGCCGACGGCATGCCGGCAGCGGTCGCGGCGCTCGGAACGGACGGCGATCCGGCGGGCAGCGGGGCGTTGACGCTCCCCGTGGAAGGAACGGATTGGGCGGATTGAGCGGATTGCGCTGATGAGAGCGCCTTCGAGCGATCGGCGGACATGCACGTCTCCGGAGAACGACGGCGCTTGGCCGCCGGTAAGGGGCACAGTACCCGGCCAGTGTAGACTTCGCGACCGACGCCGTGCGCTAGGCCGAGTCTCATATTTGCATGACGGCCCGATGGCACCGCATTCGGCGCCGTGTCCCGCTTTTCCCATGCTGTTCCCGGCTTTCCGCTCTTGTCAGCCGACGCCTTTTGTTCGACTATCCGCTGCATAGGATAAGCCGCCACATTCGGGGATACATCATGCGGGGTTTCAAGTCTTGGAAGTTCGCGACGGGATGGCTCGTCGCGGGCATGCTCGGGGTTGCCGGCCATGCACAGGCGCAATCGGTGAGTCCGGCACGCGCGCCGGCGCCCGCCTGCGATTGCGCGCGGATCGTCGCCGATTGTTCGGCCTCCGTGACGGTGCTGCCCACGCGCGCGGCCAACGGCGCCTTCTCGGCCGACGTCACGCTGCAGACCGACGCGCCGTCGTGCGCGAAGATCGACTACCGACTCGACGACACGCCCTACGTCACGATCCTGCGCGACGGCTCGATGGGCACGCAGCGCCTCTACGGCTCGCGTGCGCTCACCCGCAACAGTCTCTCCCGTATGTCCTGCCACGTGTGCGCTGCCGCGCCGGCGCCGGTGGCAAACGACGGATTGCCGCCCGACATGGCGCGCGTCGAGGGCGCACCGGGCACGTTCAGCGCCGCACCCGCTGCTGCCTCGCCGAGCGCCGCGCCCTCCGGCAACGTCAGTACCTATGTCCCGCCCGCCGCCGCGCAGAACGCGGCAGTCGCCAGCGCGACGCCGCAGACGAGCGCACCGCTGCCGGACAGCATCGGCGACACCGCCGGGCTCAATGCGCTCAACGCGCCAAATGCGAACGCGCCGGAGACCGCCCGCGACGTTGCCGCGATCGATGCGCCCGCGCCTGCCGGCACCACGCTCGTCACCCCGCCAATAGCGCCGGGCGCCGCCATGGCAGCGCCCGCCGCGCCGCCGCGCGTGGTGAACCCGTCCGGCCGCTGGCGCGGCCTGTGCAGGAACGCCCCGCCGTGGTGGGGATGGTTCAGCTCGCCGATGACTCGTCTGATGGCGCTCGCACTGAACGGCGCACAAGTCACGGGCAGCGTCGACGACGTCGAACCGAACGTCCACACCACGGTGCAGGGCGTGCTTGCAGGCGATCGCCTGCAACTGGCCGGCAGCTACGGCGCGAAGCACGACATCACTTTCGGGCCGGACGGCACGACGCTCACTGATGCCTGGTGCAACAGCGACGGCCGCTGCGAGACCTGCGAGATGCAGCGCTTCTAAGGAGTTCGAGGGCATTCGGCGAACGTGTCGGCTCGCACCGCGGGCCGGCGCACGCGCGAAAGCACCGCCAGCACCATCGGCGCCATCGATGCCATCAGCACCGTCGAAAATGATGGGAAAGCCGGCGCCCGATTGCGCGCGAACGCGCTCGCCCGATTCTCGTGGACGGGAAATCATGGCGGTGCCAGCGCGCGAGGTCGCGAACGAAAGGAATGGAATCGCCGCCGCAATGTCGCCGCAATGTCGTCGGGATGGCGCCGGAACATCGCGAAATGGCCGCTCAGCCTTGTGCGGCAAGCGCGCAACATTCGTCGCGCACTACTCGCACAAAGCGATTTCTTAGGTAGAATCGTCGGCGCAGCAAGACGTATCATTCGGGTGGCCGTTCTCCGACGGCACTTTCTTATTCTCATCGATTGGATCGATATGGCAACGGCAAAGAAAGCAGCAGCAAAGAAGGCCCCTGTGGCGAAAAAGGCTCCGGCAGCCAAGAAGGCGCCGGCAGCGAAAAAGGCAGCGCCGAAGGCAGCCAAGGCAGCACCGAAGGCAGCCGCAAACGGCAAGCTCTCGCCGATCAAGGAAACGCTCAACAAGACCCAGCTCGCAGCCCACCTCGCGGAACAATCGGCTGTCGCCGTGAAGGAAGTGAAGGCAGTGCTGGCCGCGCTCGAGAACACGATCCTCGGCTCGCTGCACAAGAAGGGTGCCGGCGAATTCACGCTGCATGGTCTGTTCAAGGTCACGTCGCAACAAATCGCCGCCAAGGCGAAGCGTTTCGGCAAGGATCCGTTCACGGGCCAGGAGCGCTGGTTCCCGGCGAAGCCGGCTTCGGTGCGCGTGAAGGTTCGCCCGCTGAAGAAGGTCAAGGACGCCGCCCAGTAAGTCTTGCCGTCGCCACGCCGTGCCTCGCACGGCAGCGCGATACGACAGGCTCTGGCCGCTACGCCCGAGAACGGCGCCGATGTTTCGGCGCCGTTTTTTTGTCCGCACACCGGCTTTCGTCCCGTCGCCCTCTTTCGACGTCTTTCGCCGTGCTCAACGCCTGGCCGCCGCACTCGCCAGGTGTCAAAACCTAGGGTTTTCGCTGGGGTTTGTGCGGAGTGGACGCCTCATGCACCGCCCGCTAACATCGCTCGGGACACCGGTCGGCAAGCTGCGAGGGGGCTTCCTTGCAATACACGTTTGCGTTTGGCGACGTCTTTGCGGCGTGGCCGTTACTGCTCAAGGGCACGTGGATCACGATCGAACTCTCGCTGAGTGCGACGGCACTCGGCCTGCTGCTCGCCATCGCCTGCGCGTGGGGCAAGACCTCGGGGCCGGCGCCGGTGCGATGGATCGTCGAGGCGTACATCGAGCTCATTCGCAACACGCCGTTCCTCGTCCAGCTCTTCTTCTTTTTCTTTGCCCTGCCCGCCGTTGGCCTGCGCTGGAGTCCGCACACGGCCGCACTCACCGCGATGGTGATCAATCTCGGGGCCTACGCGACCGAGATTCTGCGGGCCGGCATCGACGCCATTCCCCGCGGCCAGATCGAAGCGGGCCTCGCGCTCAACCTCAAGCCGTGGGAAATTTTCCGCTTCGTCATCCTCAAGCCCGCGCTCAAGTCCATCTATCCGGCGCTCACCAGCCAGTTCATTTTGCTGATGCTGAGCTCGGCGGTCGTCTCGGTCATCTCGGCCGATGACCTCACGTCGGTGGCCGCAACGCTCCAGTCGCAGACGTTCCGCAGCTTCGAAATCTATATCGTGGTCGCGGCGATCTACCTGCTGCTCTCGCTCGCGTTCTCGGCGCTCTTTCGCGCGATCTACCGCCGCACGCTCGATTTCCCCGAGCGTCGCGGCCCCTGACGGAGGCGCCCGCCCATGCGCACGTTCGGCTGGTCCGAATTCTGGTTCATTGTCGAGGCCGCACGCTGGACGCTCGCCCTGTCGGCCATTGCCTTCGTCGGCGGCGGCATTCTCGGGCTTGGCGTGGCGCTCGCGCGCACCGGCGACATCGTCTGGCTGCGCAACATTTCGCTCGCCTTCATCAAGCTGTTTCAGGGCACTCCCCTGCTCCTCCAACTGTTTCTGATCTTCTTCGGCGCGCCCGTGTTCGGCGTGGAGATCGATCCATGGATCGCCGCGGGCGCGGCGCTGACGCTCAACAGCGCCGCATTTCTCGGTGAAATCTGGCGCGGCTGCATCGAGGCCGTGCCGCATGGGCAGACCGAGGCAGCGCAGGCGCTCTCGCTCACATGGTCCCAACGCATGCGTGACGTCGTGCTGCCGCAAGCGCGGCGCATCGCGATTGCGCCCACGGTGGGTTATCTGGTGCAGATCGTCAAAGGCACATCGCTCGCCGCGATCATCGGCTTTACCGAAATCACGCGCGCCGGACAGATCGTCAATAACGCGACGTTCCAGCCGATGGCCGTGTTCTCTGTCGTGGCCGCGCTGTACTTCGTGATGTGCTGGCCGCTGTCGCGCTTTGCCGCACGGCTCGAGCGGCGACAGGCGGCGGCATGGGCGCGCTAGGGCGCACCGGGCCACGCCAGGTCGCGTCGGGGACATTGCATGGCACCGCAGCGGTGCAAGGCATTGTGGTACTGCTCTCGGGTGCTGCCTGGTGCTGCCTGGCGCTGTCGGGTGCTGTCGGGTGCCGCTGTTCGTGCCGCTGCCACCGGATGGGCTTTTCCGTCGATTTTCGACGTTTCGCACTTCGTCTCAGGAGACTTCGCATGACTCGAAAGCTACCGCACCCGGCCAGCCGTCCGGCCGCCCGCGAAGATGGCGCGACGCCGTCGCGCCGCCACTTCCTCGCCACGCTCGGCGTGGCCGCCATGCCCGCCGGCTTCGTCGGCTCGCTCGGCGGCACCCTCGGCGGCCTGCTGACGGGCACGCTCTCGCTGCTCGCCGCGCCCGCCCACGCGCAGACCGTGGCGGACATCAAGAAAAAGGGCACGCTCAACGTCGGCATGCTGGTCGACTTCCCACCGTATGGCACGTTCAACGCGCAGAATCAGCCCGACGGCTATGACGCGGATGTCGCCCGGCTACTCGCCAGGGATCTCGGCGTGAAGGTCAACATTGTGCCCGTCACCGGACCGAATCGCATCCCGTTTCTGCTCACCGGCAAGGTCGACGTGCTCGTGGCATCGCTTGCCATCACGCCGGAGCGCGCCAAACAGGTGCAGTTCTCGAAGCCGTATGCCGCGGCGACCATCGTGCTGCTCGGCAAGACGGGAGCGCCGCTCAGGTCAGCCGCCGATCTCAAGGGCGTGCGCGTGGGCGTGGCGCGCGCAAGCACGCAGGACATTGCCGTCACGAAAAGCGCGCCCGAAGGCACCGAGATCCGACGCTTCGACGACGACGCCTCCGCCATGCAAGCACTGCTCTCGGGACAGGTCGATGCGATCGGCTGCTCCGTCACCGTCGCCAACGCGATCCGGCAGCGCGCCCCGGGACAGTTCGAGCCGAAGTTCAATCTCCTGCAGCAATCGATGGGCATCGCGCTGCGCCCGAACCAGCCCGAACTGCTCGCCGCGATCGACGATTTCGTCGCCCGCAACACGGCCAACGGCGAACTGAACAAGCTCTACCGCAAGTGGCTCGACACCGACTTGCCGAAGCTGCAATGAGTGCCGCCGCCATGCGGGCGCCCGGCGAGGGCGGCGCCCCGATCATCGAGATGACCGGCGTGAGCAAATGGTTCGGCGAATTCCAGGTGCTCACCGATATCGATCTCACGGTCGCCGCGGGCGAGCGGATCGTCATTTGCGGGCCGTCAGGCTCCGGCAAATCGACGCTCATTCGCTGCATCAACCGCCTCGAACCGGTGCAGCGCGGGCGCATCGTCGTCGACGGCATCGACCTCACGGCCGGTGGTGCGAACGTAGCCAGCGTGCGGCAGGAAGTCGGCATGGTCTTTCAGCAATTCAATCTCTTCCCGCATCTGACCATTCTGGAGAACTGCACGCTGGCGCCCATGCGTTCGCGCAAGCTCTCGCGTGCGGACGCCGAGGCGCTCGCCATGCGCTTTCTCACGCGTGTGCGCATTCCGGAGCAGGCTCACAAGTATCCGAGCCAGCTCTCGGGCGGCCAGCAGCAGCGCGTGGCGATCGCCCGGGCACTGTGCATGACGCCGCGCATCATGCTGTTCGACGAGCCCACGTCGGCGCTCGATCCGGAAATGGTCAAGGAAGTGCTCGACACGATGATCGGGCTGGCCGAGGACGGCATGACGATGCTGTGCGTCACGCACGAGATGGGATTCGCACGGCGCGTGGCCGACCGTGTGATTTTCATGGCCGAAGGCCGCATCGTCGAGCAAGCCCCGCCCGCGCAGTTTTTCGATCGCCCGCAGCACGACAAGACCCGACAGTTTCTCGGCCAGTTGCTCAGTCATCCCGCGCCGTAGCCCCGGGTATATCGCTGTTGGCCGCCGGCGCACCTCCCGCGCTATCGATATATCGTTTTCGATAGAATTTTCCGGCCATTTCCTCGGTGCCGAATGTCCTCGGCCTCCTCGGCCCCCTCGCCCCTGCCGTGCAGGGGCCTTCACGCCGCCGGTCCCTGCCAATCAAAAATAATTTTGCTTTCGATGCAATTTAGATATATCGTAAACATGTCTTAACCACATCGATAAGGAGTCGCATCATGCGTGGATCACGTGGCGATTTCATGCGTCGGGGCCCGATGGGTCTGGAGGGAATGGATTTTGGCGACGAGCGTCGCGGCGGCTACGGCCATCGCCGGGGCGGGCGAGGCGAAGACGGACGCGACGGGCGCGACGGATGGGACGGCCATGGCGGACATGGCGGACATGGCGAGCGCGGCGCCCGGGGAGGACGCGGCGGCCGCCTGTTCAGCCACGGCGGCCTGCGGCTCGTGCTGCTGCATCTGATAGCGCAGCAGCCGCGTCACGGCTACGAACTCATCAAGGCGATCGAAGAAAGCGTGAATGGAACCTACAGCCCGAGCGCCGGCGTGGTCTATCCCACGCTCACGCTGCTCGAGGAGATGGGCTACATCCGTGTGCAGGAAAACACGGGCGACAGCCAGCGCAAGTCCTATGAAGCGACCGACGCCGGTCGCGAATACCTGGCGGAAAACGAAGGCAGCGTGACCGAATTGCTCGCGCGGCTGGCGACACGCCGCGAGCGCTCGGAAGACATGCCGCCGCAAGTCATGCGCGCGCTGCACAACTTCAAGTACGCCGTACACCTGCGTCTGGGCGGCGAGCCGCTCACGACCGAACAGGCCAACGCGTTCGCCGCGATTCTCGACGCGGCCGCACAACAACTGGAGCGAATCTGATGCAAGACAACGCTGCCCCGAACGCCACCCCCGAGCGCACGCCGCAGCGCGTGCGGCACGAACTGCGCATGCGCCTGCTCGAAGTGCGCAGCGTCGAGACGCTCACGCCGCACATGCTGCGCGTGACGCTGGGCGGTGACGACCTGGAAGGTTTTCACAGCCCCGGCTTCGACGATCACGTCAAGCTTTTCTTCCCCAATCCGGAAACCGGCGAGCTGTCGCTGCCGCGAATCGGCCCCGAGGGGGTGGCCAAGCCAGCCCCCGGCGAAGCGCCGCGCCTGATGCGCGACTACACCCCGCGCCACTACGACCCTGCCTCGAACACGCTCGTGATCGACTTCGCGATGCACGATTGCGGCCCCGCCACGCAATGGGCGCGCTCGGCCCGGCCCGGCGACCGGCTCGGCGTGGGAGGTCCGCGCGGTTCGTTCATCATCCCGACGAATTTCGACGGCTACGTGCTCATCGGCGACGATACGGCCCTGCCGGCGATCTCGCGGCGGCTGGCCGAGCTGCCGGCCGGCGCGCTCGTGTTCGTCTTCGCCGAAGTGGACGCTCCGGCAGACCGTCTGCGCTTCACGAGCGAGGCAGACGTCGTTGTCGAGTGGATCTACCGCGAGGGCACGCCTGCCGGACAGAGCACGGCGCTCGTCGATGCGCTCGCCTGCGCCACGATGCCGGCCGGCGACATCCACGCCTGGGTCGCTGCCGAAGCTGGCGTGGCCAAGGCCGTGCGCCGCCATTTGGTGGAGACTCGCGGCCTGAACCCGAAATGGGTCAAGGCGGCGGCCTACTGGCGACGCGGAGACGCCGCCGTGCACGAGAACCTCGACGACTGAGTCCGCGGCGCGCCCTGCGCCGTCGGCCCGCCGGGAGAGTGGCGCGTGTATCCTTTCTATCCCGCGTTGCAGTCCCCACACCGCCCGGAGCCCACGGAAATGACGACACCGCTCTCGCCCGACGCGAATCTGTTCGCCGGTCTGCCGGCGTCTGCCGATCCCGCGGCCGCGGAGCAATTCGACGCCTTGCTGACCCGGCCCGGCGTGCGCGTGGAGCGCATCGTCTCGACCGGGCAGGCGTCGCCGCCGGGTTTCTGGTATGACCAGCCGCAACACGAGTGGGTCGCCCTGCTTGCCGGCGGCGCGGGGCTCGCATTCGCGGACACCCCGGGTGAGACGCTCGTGCTGCGCCCCGGCGACGTGGTGACGATCGCGGCGCACCGGCGGCACCGCGTCGAATGGACCGCTCAGGGCGAAGTCACGGTGTGGCTCGCGCTCCATTACGACTGACGTCGCGGCCCTCCTTTGGAGAAATTCCCTGCCATTTTTCGGAATTGCCTGATAGAAAAGCCGGGAACAACTTCCGACTATGGAAACGCGCCCGCGGATGTCGAATTTCGGCACCTGGAGGGCGGTTCACCCAAGGGGGTACCACGGCATGGAGCAACGCAAACGACACGACGGCTTCGAGCGTTGGGCGGCTGGCGCCACGGCGCGTCAGGCGGGGCAGGAAAACGCCCGCTGGCGCGTATTTCGTGCGCCCGAGCAGGCCGACTTTCAGGGGTTCGTCGTCTGGTGCTACACGCAGGGCGTCTTCCTCGGGCAGGAATTCGATCGCCGGACCGACACCATCACGCACTGCTACGTGCGCAACGGCGCCTGGGCCGTGCAGTTCGACTCCTATGCCGAAGCGTGCGAGCGTGCGCTCGACATCCATGCGCCAACGCTGATCCTTTACGCGCCGGAGCGCAACGGGAACGTCTTCATTACCAGCACGGAGCAGTAAGTCGCCACGCAGGCGGCGCCCGCTCCTGCACGCCCCTGCACGATCCTCCATGCACTGCACGCCCCTGCACGCTCCTCCATGCTTGCCCACGCACCCGCGCCGCCTCGACAGGCACCGCTGTGCGCCGCTGTGCGCCGATGTGCACCGGCTTGCCAGGCCCTCGCGCCGGTGCTTTTATCGGATGCGCGCGCTCAGGCGTAATTGCGGATGTCGTCGATCTCGGTCTGGCCGAAGTCATCGCGCGCCGCCAGCGCCAGAATGCGGCGGGCGACGTCCTCCGGCGACGACAGCTTGCCGCTCGCCTTCATTTCCTGAAAACGTGCCAACGCCGGGAAGCTCTCCGGGCTGCTGCTGCGAATCGTCTCCTGCATGCCCGTATCGACCACCCCGGGAGCGAGCGACACCGCCTGCACGCCATGCGCGCGGTGTTCGGCGTTGACCACGCGCGTATACATATCCAGTGCGGCCTTGGTCGAGCAATAGACGGCCCAGCCCGCGTTCGGGTTGCGGCCGGCGCCCGACGAGATATTGACGATCTGACGCTTGGCCGCCAGCCCCTGCGTTGCCGCCAGAAAGCGCGACGTGAGCAGCATCACGGACGTCACGTTCAGCGCGAACGCGGCCCCGATGGCCGCGGCGTCGTCAAGCGCGGCGGCATTGGCCACCGGGTTGACGGTGCCCGCGTTGTTGATCAGCAAATAGCGGCCGGCCTCGCGCGGCAGCGCGGCGAAGATGCGTTCGGCCACCCCGGCGGCGGCCTCGGCGTCGGACAGGTCGACGGCAATCTGCTCGAGCGACGCGCCCCTCGCGGCGGCCTGCGCGGCGAGATCGTCGTCCGGGTGACGGGCCAGCGTCACGAGATGGGTGCCAGGCGCGAGCAGTTCGCGCGCGAGCGCGGCGCCCAGGCCGCGCGAAGCGCCGGTAAGGATGGCAATCGTTTGGGACATGGCGGGAATGCGGCGGCGTAACGCCGCAATAAGTGACGAACAGGACCGCCATTATCCGCGCATCGCGAAGCGGCCGCTATCCCGACTCGATGTCGCTTTTCCGGGCGCAAGCCCCAAAACCGCCTTGGGAATGGCCGCAATGGGGCGATTGGAGGGTGCGTCAAATCGACGCTGCGGGTCCTCGAAAAGCGAAATACAGTGTTGCGGAATATAATCGCGAACTTCGTCCGCCTACCGCCGCCTACCGCCGCCTACCGCCCCATATCGCCGCATATCGCCCAGGTATGACACGGACGGCCGCGACGCTCGGCAACGCGGCAGCACGCGGACTTTCCTTCGCGCGTCAATGCCCCGTCCGCCAAGGGTGTCGCGGTAGGTACAGGCATTTCGGGTGGCCTGCACATTACCGTCTTATGGGTATATATTCCCCCCTCATGGAAACGATACCGAAAACTATTTCGGCGCGCGCTGTCGCGCCAAGCGCCGAGAAGACCACACGCCCCGTGCCGCCGCGCCCCCGCCAATACGACGCGCGGCTCGCGCGCCGGCTCGTCACGCCGCTCGTCGACACGCGCGTGAGCCCGAATCATCTGACCACGCTGCGGCTGATCGTCGGCCTGGCGTGCACGTGGGCGTTCGCCCAGGGCGGCTATGCCATGGCCAACCTCGGCGCGGTGCTGCTGGTCCTGTCGAACTTCATCGACCACACCGACGGCGAACTCGCCCGCATCAGCGGCAAGACGAGCCGTATCGGTCACTTCTACGATCTCGCGTCGGACGCGCTCGTCACCGTGCTGCTCTTCGGCGGCATCGGCATGGGCGTGGAAGCGCTGGCGCCGGGTCAGCGCCTGCTGCCGGTGCCGCTGTCGGCGTCCGCGCTGGGCTGGATCGCCGGCATCGCCGTGGCGCTGATCTTCTTTCTGCGCATGCGCATCGAGGAACGCGTGGGCAAGGCGGGCACGAAGCAGGCTTCGGTCGGCGGCTTCGAGACCGAAGACGTGCTGTATCTCATGCCGCTCGTCACGCTGTTCGACGGCACGCGCGGCTTCCTGATCGCCGCGGCCATCGGCGCGCCGCTCTTCGCCCTGCTGGTGATCGCCGATTACGTGCGCGTGATGCGCCGTGCGCTGCCGCCGAAGGCCGAATCGGGGCAGGTCGTCGCCGGTGCGGAACCGGCCTCGCCGCTCGCCCGCGCCACGCCTGCCGCACCGGCTGCCGCCCCTGCCGCGTTCGCCATTGACGCCGAGATCGAACAGGCGCTCGAAGCCATCGATCTCGACGCCGCCACGCGCGAGTTCAAGTCGCAGGACGCTTTCCTCTATCTCGAGAAGTTTCTGCCGCCGTCCGTCACGGAGCAACTGATCGCCGCCGCGCGCGCGGTAACGCCCAACGTGAACCGCAACTACCTGCCGGGCCACAAGCAAGGCGGCAGCGTGAGCCGCCACACGCTCGACGAACGCGCCCCTTACGTGGCCGAGCTGTATCGCTCGCCCGCCCTCATGCGCTTTCTGGAGCGCCTGGCCGGCGAGAAGCTGCTGCCCTCGCCGCAGGACGATCCGCACGCGTATGCACTCTATTACTACACGCGCCCGGGCGATCACATCGGCTGGCATTACGACACGTCCTATTACAGGGGCCGTCGCTACACGCTGCTGCTGGGCGTGGTCGATCGCTCGAGCTGCAAGCTCGAATACCGGCTGCACACGCGCAATCCCGGCGTGGCGCCGGTCGACGGCGCCGTGGCCTATCCGCCCGGTGCGCTCGTGTTCTTCGACGGGGACAAGCTCCATCATCGAATCACGCCGCTCGGCGACAACGAGGAACGGATTTCGCTGACCTTCGAGTACGTGACCGACCCGCGCATGGGCACGTGGCAGCGCTTCATTTCGAACATGAAGGACGCCATCGCCTACTTCGGTTTCCGGCAAGTGTTTCGTCAGGTATTGGGACGGACGAAACGCTAAATGAACCGGACAGCCATCGTATCGCTCACCCTCGGCCTCGCCCTTTTCGTCGCCCTGCTGATCTGGCAGGGGGCCGGCTCGGTCATGTCCACGCTGGCCATGGCCGGCTGGGGTCTGCTGCCCATCGCGGCGTTCCACCTCGTGCCGCTGGCGCTCGACGCCGCCGCCATCCAGGTGCTCGTGGCGAGGTCCTGCTCGCTGCGCCGCGCCGTGCTCACGCGCTGGGTCGGCGAATCGGTCAACAGCCTGCTGCCCGCCGGCCAGATCGGCGGGCCGATCGCGATGGTGCGCCAGATGAAGCAACGCGGACTGGCGGGCCGGGAAGCGGCCGCCGCCATTACCGTGAGCACCACGCTGCAGGCCGTGGCACAGATCGTCTTCGCGCTGCTCGGACTCGCGGTGTTCGGCATCAGCGCCACGCGCGACACGGCCGCCGGCCTGTGGCTGCCGATGCTGCTCGCCACCGGCGTCATTTCGGCGCTGCTCTATGTGTTCTACGTCGCACAGCGGCGCGGCATTTTCGGCTGGGCGTTGCGCATGCTGTCGAAAATGTCCTCCAAGCGCGACTGGTCGTCGCTGCTCGATCGCGCCGACGCCGTCGACGAAATCGTGCAACGCATGTATGGCGAGCGCCGCCAGCTGTTTGCGAGCTTCGTGCTGAGCCTGCTCGGCTGGATCGTCGGCACCGCCGAAGTCTGGCTGGTCCTGCAGTTCATCGGCCATCCGGTGAGCTGGGTCGACGCCCTGCTGCTCGAAAGTTTGGGGCAGGCGATTCGCGGCGCCGCTTTCTTCGTGCCGGGCTCGCTCGGCGTGCAGGAAGGCGGCTACCTGCTGCTCGCCTCGCTCGTGGGCCTGCCGGCCGACGCCGCGCTGGCCCTGTCGCTGGCCAAGCGCACGCGCGAGCTGCTGCTCGGCGTGCCGGGCCTCGTCTATCTGCATTACTCCGAACGTGGCTGGCGTCGCCGGCGCGCTGCGCAACAGAGCGTGCCGCTGCCCGCCGCCACCGATACTGCACCGCTTTAAAGAAGGATATCGACCATGCGGGCCATTATTCTCGCTGCAGGCATGGGCCTGCGTTTGCTCCAGCCCGAAGACAAGCAGTCGCCGAAGTGCCTGCTCAGGTTCGACGGCATGTCGTTGCTCGAGCGCCATCTGCGCATGCTCGCGGCCGCCGGCATCACGGACGTCGTACTCGCGCTCGGCTTCCATCACGAGCAGGTGAGCGAAGAACTCGAGCGTCTGAACTGGACGCCGCGTCCGCAGATCCGCCTCAATCCGGAATTCCATCTGGGCAGCGTGCTCACGCTGCACACGGCGGCCGATGCGCTGAGCGCGGGCGGCGACGTGCTCGTCATGGACGCCGACGTGCTCTACGATCAGCGCATCTTCAACGCGCTGGTCGCCGGCCAGAGCGCCAACCGCCTGCTCATCGACCGCGACTTCGAAGTGGGCGACGAGCCGGTCAAGCTGTGCCTGAAGGACGGCGTGCCCGTCGAGCTGCGCAAGCAGGTCATGGTCGGGCTGGCCTACGACACGGTCGGCGAGTCGGTCGGCTTCTTCCGCTTCAACGAGGCCACGGCCACGCGCCTGGCGGAAATCACGCGCGACTACGTCGAATCGGGCCGCGCCAAGATGCCGCACGAAGAAGCCGTGCGCGACCTGCTGCTCGAGCGCGGCGCGCAATTCGAAACGGCCGACGTCACGGGTTTCCCGTGGATCGAAATCGACTACCCTGAAGACGTGAAGCGCGCCGCCGACCAGGTGCTGCCGCAACTCGAACCGCTCACGATGGTGTCCGAATGAACGCTCCCGACGCATTCTCCCTGCCGCCGAGCGCCACGCGCGCGGCACAACTGCGCGCGATGCTGCGCAGCAACCAGCTCGAATTCCTGATGGAAGCCCACAACGGCCTGTCCGCGCGCATTGTGCGCGAGGCCGGCTTCAAGGGCATCTGGGCCTCCGGACTGGCCATTTCGGCGCAGTTCGGCGTGCGCGACAACAACGAAGCGAGCTGGACGCAAGTCGTCGACAACCTCGAGTTCATGGCCGATGCCAGCAATCTGCCGATTCTGCTCGACGGCGACACCGGTTACGGCAACTTCAACAACATGCGCCGTCTCGTGCGCAAGCTCGAGCAGCGCGGCGTGGCCGGCGTGTGCATCGAAGACAAGGTCTTCCCGAAGACGAACAGCTTCATCGGCGGCGAGCGTCAGCCGCTCGCGGACATCGACGAATTCTGCGGCAAGATCAAGGCCGGCAAGGACTCGCAAAGCGACGACGACTTCTCGATCGTGGCGCGCGTCGAAGCGCTCATCGCCGGCTGGGGCATGGAAGAGGCGCTGCGCCGCGCCGAGGCCTATCGTCAGGCCGGCGCCGACGCCATCCTCATTCACAGCAAGCTCAAGCGCGCCGACGAGATCGTCCAGTTCGCGCGCGAATGGGGCAATCGCTGCCCGCTGGTGATCGTGCCGACCAAGTACTACAGCACGCCGACCGACGTCTTTCGCGACGCCGGCATCAGCGTCGTGATCTGGGCAAACCATCTGATCCGTGCGGCCACCTCGGCCATGCAGGCGGTGGCCGCCGAGATCCATCGCAGCGAGACGCTCGTCAACGTCGAAGACCGCATTGCCACCGTGGACGAAATCTTCCGCCTGCAGGACGCCGACGAATACACCGAAGCGGAAGATCGCTACCTGTCGGCGGCGAATGCGCCGCGCTCGGCCATCGTGCTGGCGGCCAGCCGCGGCAAGAACCTCGAGAGCGTGACGACGGATCGCCCGAAGGTCATGCTGCCGGTCGCGGGCAAGCCGTTGCTGCGCTGGCTCGTCGACGGCTTCAAGAAGCAGGGCATCAACGACATCACCGTCGTGGGCGGCTATCGTGCCGACGCCATCGACACGGCCGGCATCACGCTTGCCATCAACGAGCGCCACGCCGAGACGGGCGAGCTCGCCTCGCTCGCACGCGTGGGCCACGCCTTCGCGCACGACACGGTGATCTCGTATGGCGACCTGCTCTTTCGCAGCTACATCGTGCGCGATCTCGTCGAGAGCGAGGCCGACTTCACCGTCGTGGTCGACTCGACCGCCGCGAGCACCGCGAATGCGGCCAACGCCAGCGTGCGCGACTTCGCGTACTGCTCGGCGGGCGATGACCGCGGGCTGTTCGGCCAGCAGGTGCTGCTCGAGAAGATCAGCGGCGAGGCCGCCGACGCCGGCCGCACGCCGAATGGCCGCTGGATCGGGCTGCTGGCCGTGCGCGGCGACGAAGGCCGCGCGCGGCTGCAACGCGTGTTCGCCGCGCTGCAGGCCCGTCCGGAGTTCGATCGGCTCGGCATGCCCGAACTCATCAACGCGCTGGTGCACGATGGCGCGAAGATCGCGGTGCAGTACGTACACGGCCACTGGCGCGGGGTGAACGACATGGAAGAATTCCGCCGCGCCGCCGATTTCGCGCACGGCCAGACGCCGTACAGCGGCGCCAATGCGGAGGCGCAAGGTGATTGAGGCAGGGCAGTTCGTCGAAGCCGCGCGAAAGCGCGGCTTCACGTGGTACACCGGCGTGCCGTGTTCGTTCCTCACGCCGTTCATCAACTACGTGCTGCAGGACCCCACGCTGCACTATCTGTCGGCGGCCAACGAGGGCGACGCCGTCGCGATCGCTGCGGGCGCCACGCTGGGCGGGGGCCACGGCGTGCGCGCCGTCACCATGATGCAGAACTCCGGGCTGGGCAACGCCGTGAGCCCGCTCACCTCGCTCACGTGGACGTTCCGCCTGCCGCAATTGCTGATCGTGACGTGGCGTGGCCAGCCGGGCATCACCGACGAGCCGCAGCACGCGCTCATGGGCCCGATCACGCCGGCCATGCTCGACCTGATGGAAGTGCCATGGGAGCTGTTTCCCACCGAGCCCGACGCGATTGCGCCGGCGCTCGAGCGCGCCGTAAGGCACATGGACGAGACCGGGCGTCCGTATGCGCTCGTCATGCAAAAGGGCAGCGTGGCGCCCTTCCCGCTGCAGCCGGCCGAGCGTGCGGCGCGCCCGGCGCAGCCCGCGCCGGTGTCGCTCATGCGCGGTGTGGCGCCCACCGATCTGCCGGCACGACGCGACGCACTCGAGCGCGTCGTCGCGCACACGCCGCTCGAGAGCACCGTCGTGCTCGCATCGACGGGTTTCTGCGGTCGCGAACTGTACGCGCTCGACGATCGCCCCAATCAGCTCTACATGGTCGGCTCGATGGGCTGCGTGACGACGCTGGCGCTCGGCCTCGCGCTCGCGCGCCCGGAGCTGCGCGTCGTGGCACTCGACGGCGATGGCGCCGCGCTCATGCGCATGGGGGCGTTCGCCACGCTGGGTGCGTATGGGCCGTCGAACCTCGTGCATCTGCTGCTCGATAACGCGTCGCACGACTCCACGGGAGCGCAGGCCACCGTCTCACCGACGGTTTCGTTCGCGGGCGTGGCCGCCGCCAGCGGTTACGCGCTCGCGCTCGAAGGCGATACGCTCGACGTCGTCGAGCAACTGTTCGACGCCCGCACGTCCAGCCCGAGCAGCGGGCCGCGCTTCGCCTGCCTGAGCACGCGCCCCGGCACGCCCGACGGCCTGCCGCGCCCGAAGGTCACGCCCGAGGCCGTCAAGTCGCGCCTGATGGGCCATATCGCATCACGCGCCCGGGCCTCGGCCTGAGCGTTTCCCTTTACCTATTTGCCGAGGAAGCTTCGCCATGCTGTTACTGAACCCGGGCCCCGTTACCCTGACCGAGCGTGTCCGCAAGAGCCTGCTGCAGCCCGACCTGTGCCATCGCGAGCCCGAGTTCTTCGACCTGCAGGATGAAGCCCGCGCGCGTCTGATCTCCGTCTACGGCCTCGACCCGGACGTGTGGACGCCGGTCCTGATGACCGGCTCGGGCACTGCCGCCGTCGAGAGCATGACGGCCGGCCTCGTGCCCGAAGGCGGCCGCCTGCTGATCGTGGAAAACGGCGTGTACGGCGAGCGCATCTCGCAGATCGCAAGGCAGTACCGCATCGATCACGACGTGATCCATTTCGAGTGGATGCAGGCGCCCGATCTGGCGCAGGTCGTCGCAAGGCTCGACGCCGCCGGCGATCGCCCGTACACGAACGTGGCGATCATCCATCACGAGACGACGACCGGCCGTCTGAACGACCTGGCCGGTATCGCGAACGCCTGCCGCGAGCGCGGCATCGACCTGCTGGTCGACGGCGTGAGCAGCTTCGCGGCCGAGGCCATCGACTTCGATGCACCGGGCATCGCCGCGGTGGCGGCCACGGCCAACAAGTGCCTGCACGGCGTGCCGGGCGTGTCGTTCGTGCTGGTGCGCAAGCGCGCGCTCGCCAGGGCGGCGAGCCGCACGTATTACCTCGACATCGGCCGTCTCGCCAAGCTCCAGGCTGAGCGCAACACCCCGTTCACGCCGTCCGTGCATGCGTACTACGCGCTCGTCGAGGCGCTGCGCGAGCTCGAAGACGCGGGCGGCTGGGGAAAGCGTCACGCGCACTACGGCGCCCTCGCCGAGCAGGCGCGTGCCGGCCTGGCCGCACTCGGCATCGACAGCGTGCTGCCGCCGGCCGAGTCGTCGGTCGTGCTGCGCGCGTACAAACTGCCCGCCGGCGTGGATTACCCGCGTCTGCACGATTGGCTCAAGGCCGACGGCTTCGTGATCTACGCAGGCCAGGGCGGCCTGTCGAGCACGCTGTTCCGCATCTCGACGATGGGCAACCTCGCGACGGCCGACATCGACCGCCTGCTGGCGTCTTTCGCGCGACTGGTGAAGTGAGCGCGGGCAAGGACGTTCAGCCATGACCGATCTGCTTGCCAGCATCCAGTCCCCGGCGGCCCTGCGCGCCCTCTCGCGCGCCGAGCTGCGCCGTCTGGCCGACGAAGTGCGTGCATGCGTGCTCGAGAACGTGTCGCGCACGGGCGGGCATCTGTCGTCGAACCTCGGCACCGTTGAGCTCACGATCGCCCTGCACTACGTGTTCGATACGCCCAACGACCGCATCGTGTGGGACGTCGGCCACCAGACTTATCCGCACAAGATCCTCACGGGCCGCCGCGAGGCCATGCCGACGCTGCGTCAGTGGCAAGGCCTCTCGGGCTTCCCGAAGCGCGACGAGTCGCCCTATGACACCTTCGGCACGGCGCACTCGAGCACGTCGATCTCGGCGGCCCTCGGCATGGCGCTGGCGAGCAGGATCAAGGGCGAGAAGCGGCATGCGATCGCCGTGATCGGCGACGGCGCGATGACGGCGGGCGAAGCCTTCGAGGCATTGAACAACGCCGGCGTGTACGACGACCTGCCGTTTCTTGTCGTGCTCAACGACAACGACATGTCGATCTCGCCGCCGGTCGGTGCGCTCAACCAGTACCTCACGCGGCTGATGTCCGGCCAGTTCTATTCGGCGGGCAAGGAAAGCGTTCGCCAGTTGCTGCGCAATGCCCCGGCGCCGATGCGCGAGCTCGCGCACAGGCTCGAGGAGCACGCCAAGGCCATCGTGCAGCCGACGGGCACGATGTTCGAAGAATTCGGCTTCAACTATCTCGGCCCCATCGACGGTCATGACCTGGACGCGCTCATTCCCGCGCTCGAGAACATCAAGGCGCTCAGGGGGCCGCAGTTCCTGCACGTCGTCACGCGCAAGGGGCGCGGCTACAAGCTCGCCGAAGCCGATCCGGTGCTGTATCACGGGCCCGGCAAGTTCAACCCGAGCGAGGGCATTCGGCCCGCCGCGCCCGGCACCGCCTCACCGAAGACCTATACACAGGTCTTCGGCGAATGGCTGTGCGATGCGGCGGCCGCCGACGCGCGCGTGGTCGGCATTACCCCCGCCATGCGCGAAGGCTCCGGTCTGGTGGCGTTCGAGAAGCGCTTTCCCGAGCGCTATTACGACGTGGGCATCGCCGAGCAGCATGCGGTGACGTTCGCCGGCGGGCTCGCCACCGAGGGGCTCAAGCCGGTCGTCGCGATCTACTCGACGTTCCTGCAGCGCGGCTACGATCAGCTGATTCACGACGTGGCGCTGCAGAACCTGCCGGTGGTCTTCGCCATCGATCGCGGCGGCCTCGTGGGCGCGGACGGGGCAACGCATGCCGGCGCGTATGACATGGCCTACCTGCGCTGCATCCCGAACATGGTGGTCATGGCCCCGGCCGATGAGAACGAATGCCGCCAGATGTTGCAAACGGCGCTGGGCATCGACGGCCCGAGCGCCGTGCGCTATCCGCGCGGCGCCGGTCCCGGCGTGGCAACGCAGAGCGGGCTGTCGACGCTGCCCGTGGGCCGCGCGCAAACGCGTCGTCAAAGCGGCGCCCCGGCCGGCCGCCGCGTCGCCATCCTCGCCTTCGGCTCGATGGTCGCCCTCGCGGAGCAGGTGGCGGAGGAGTTCGACGCGAGCGTGCTCAACATGCGCTTCGTCAAGCCGCTCGACGAGGCCGCCGTGCTCGGGGCCGCGCGCTCGCACGACCTCGTCGTGACGCTCGAGGAAGGCGCCGTGATGGGCGGCGCGGGCACGGCATGCGTGGAAGCGCTCAACGCCAGCGGCGTGCAGGCAAACGTGCTCCAGCTCGGTCTGCCCGACACGTACATCGATCAGGGCACGCCGGCGCAGCAACTCGCCTCGGTGGGACTGGACAAGCCGGGGATCATCGCATCGATCCGGCGCGCCATGGCCGAACGCCTGGGTGGCAAGGTCGAGTCCGTGGCGCCGGCGTCCTCGGCGCCCTCCCCGGCGCCGCCCCGCGCCTGAGGTGTCGGCCAGGCGTCGATCTTCACGCGCCCCAAAAGCAAAACGGCACCTTACGGTGCCGTTTTTCGTTGGACGACGTGATCGGCGCGATCGACGTCATCGCCAGCATGCCCGGCAGGCTACTTCAGCGTCCTGGGAGGCTTGAGCAGCGCCGCGCGCTTGTCGCGCGGTTTGCCCATGAGCACGGGCTGGAAGAACACCGCGCCGACGAGCGTACACACGAGCGAGAGCGCGAGCAGCTTGCCCATGCTCGACGTGCCCGGGTGATGCGAGAGCCACAGACTGCCGAACGCGATACCGGTGGTCGCCGCCGAGAGCACGACGGCTTGCGTGAGGCTCGACTCGAGCAGGCGCGTCTGCCCGTGACGCCATGCGATCACGTAGTAGATCTTGAACGCCACCCCCACCCCCAACAACAGCGGCAACGCGATGATGTTCGCGAAGTTCAGCGGCAAGCCGATGAGCACCGTGATCTCGAGCGTCACGGCCGCCGAGACGAGCAGCGGCACGAGTGTGCGCAGCACGTCGCCGAAGTTGCGCAGCGCGAGCCACAACAGCACGGTGATCGACAGCAGCGCCCAGATGCCCGCTTCGATGAAGGCGCGAATGATGGTGTCGGCCGAGCGCAGGATCGAGATGGGGCCGCCCACGGCGTCGGGCGTGGTCTGCAGCACGGCGGCACTGAACTTGCGCAGCATGGCGTCGTCGCCCGGATCGGCGCCCTTTGCCACGCGTGGCGAAATGTTCACGAGCGCCCGCCCGTCGGCCGAGACCCATTGCGAGACGATGTCCTTGGGCAGCGTCTCGCGCGTGATCGGGCTCGGCTGCAGCGCGTCGCGCAATTGTGCAAGGGCCAGCTTCAGCGGCTCGGCAATGGCGCGTTCGGCGCGATCACGCGTGGCCGCGTCGGCCGCCGCGAGCTTGCGCAGCGCCGTCGCCAGACGCTGCGCTTGCTTCGACCCTTCGCCCGGATAGTCGATGGCAGCGTCTTCCAGTTGGCCCGCCGCCGTCCTGAGCGTCGCTACGCGCACGGCGTCGGGCACCGGCGCCAGCGGCGTCTGCGAGAGCAGCGGCAGCAGCGACGTTGCCGCCGCGCCGATCTGAGCGAGTTTGGCCGGCTGGTTGGCCGGCATGAACGTGGTGAGCGTCACCACGCGCCCGACCTCGGGTACGGCGCGCAGCTTCGCGGCCTCGGCATCGGCCGCATCGAGATCGGGCGCGAGCAGTTGCACGTCGTTCACCCCGGCTTCGGGCGAATTGGCCAGATCGAGCAGCGTAGCCATCGATTCCGTGTGTGGGTCTTTCAGATGCAGCGGATTGAAATCGAAGTGCAGACGGGCGAGCAGCGGCAAGCCCGCCACCACGAGGGCGAGCGTGCCGTACAGCAGCGGCTCGCGGTACTTCTCGGTGAAATCGTCGACGGGCCCGAGGCTGCGAAAGCCCGGCGAGCTCGGTTCTCCCTTCGGCTTGAACACGCTGATGAGCGCGGGCAGCAGCGTGATCGCCGACGGAAACGCCACGCACAGAATCCCGACGCCTGCGATGAGCCCCAGCTCCGACACGCCGCGATAGGCCGTCGGCAGGAACGAGAAGAAGCTGGCGGCCGTGGCCGCCGCAGCCAGCGACAACGGCATGGCAATCGCGCGCCCCGCGCTGCAGAGCGCCCCTTGCAGGACTTCCGCCTCGGAGCTCTCGCCGACCTTGTCGAGCCGATGGCGTTCCTCGCGATAGCGCACGCCGAACTGAATGCCGAAATCCACGCCGATGCCGACGAACAGCACCGCGAAGGCGACCGAAATCATGTTGAGCGCGCCGACCATCATCAGGCCCAGCGCGAAGGTCACCGCCAGGCCGGCCAGCAGCGTAATGAACACCGCCAGGATCATCTTGCCCGAGCGCACGGCAAGCCACAGCACCACGAGCACGGCGAGCAGCGTGATCACGGCGTTGGGCCCGGCGTCTTCGCGCACGGACGCGAACTCCTCGTCGGAGAGCGGGCGCGGGCCGGTCAGGCGCACCGTCGCGCCATAGCGTTCGGCGAGCTTCAGGTCGGCGGCCGCCTGCCGAATGCGCGTGGCGGCGTTCGCGCCTGCTTCGAGCGCGGCGTAGTCGAGCACCGGCTGCACGAGCACGAAGCTGCGCGCGGCAGTCTCGGGCGCCACGAGCGCGCGCCACGACATGCCGGCCGGGCGCCCCGCGAGCACGTCCTCGGTCGTATCGGCGGCGCGCCCGAGCAGGCGCGACATGTCGGAGAGCTTCACCTGACCGGTCAGCAACGGCGTCTGCAACGTGACCGAGAGCAGCCCTGCCAGCCCGTTCAGACTCGGATCCTGCGCGAGACGGCCGATGAGCGGCTTCGCATCTTCGAGCTTGCCGGTAAGCGACCTGACGTCGTCGAGCGAGGCGAACAGCAGCGCGTTGTGCGCGAAGAACTCGCCGGCGCCGGGGCGCGTCACGGCACGGAACACGTCGGTCTCGGTCGAGAGCCTGGCGGCCAGCTCGGCGGCGGCCCGCTCGGCAAATTCCACGGCCGGTGCCTGCACCACGGCGAGCGTGACGTCGGCCTTTTGCGGGAAGGCGCGATCGATTGCGCGGCCGCGCTCGGCGGCGGGCGTGTTCGAATCGATCAGGCTCGAGACGTCGGTATTGATGGCGAAGTGCCTGGCGACGTACACGCTGCTCGCAATCACGAGCAGGAGCGAAGCGAAAATGACCGGGTACGCGTGCTTCGCCGAAAAACGGACGATGCGCACGACGAGCGAACTCAGCATGTAACGGTTCCGGAAGAAATTGACGGCAAAAGGGTGTGGCCGACCGCCAGCGCCGGCGGCTCGAGGGCAAAAGGTAAAGGGTAAAGGAGCGGGCGAGGCCCGTCACCGGAACTGTCGCCGCGCGCGGCACGAAAATGTAACCAAACGCCACACGGCGGGCCGCCTCCGGGAACCAACCGGGGACGGAATCCGTCGATCAGACGTTGGCCGCCGATGCGCGAAAAGTGCGGAAACAGTGAATTTTCAAAACCGCAGCAGTATACAGGGGCCACATGGGAGTCGCCTGGACTACACTACGGCCTACCCCGATTTACACCAACGACGACAAGACTGGGCATGAACAAATTTCTAGTGACGGCGGCCGCGGCCGTTGCCTTGAGCACCACCGCGGGCATCATCGGCGTGAGCCTCGTGTCGAGCGCCTGGGCGCAGGCGAGCGCCAACCCCAACGACATGGTCAGGACGGCCGTCGAGACGGTCGTCAAGGCGGCCAAGGCCGATCCGGCCGCGCGCAACGGCGACGCGGCCGCCACGGCCCGCATCGTGGCGCGCGACTTCCTGCCCTACACCGACTTTCGTCGCACCACGCGCTACGCCGTGGGCCCGAAGGTCTTCGATGCGGCCACGCCCGCTCAGCAGGAGCAGGTTTTCCAGCAGTTCCAGCAATTGCTCGTGAACACCTACGCCCTGCAGCTCATGCAGGTGCGCGGCACCGACCTGTCGTTCAAGTTCGCGCCGGCCAAGCTCGCGCCGAACAGCACCGACGCGGTCGTGGGCGCGTCGGTGAGCGGCACCGGCGACAACCTGTCGGTGGCCTATCGGCTCGCCAAGACCGATAAGGGCTGGAAAATCTACGACATCAACATGATGGGCGAGAACGTGGCCGACGCCTGGCTCATCCAGCTCTATCAACCGCAGTTCAAGGCGCGCATCGCCCAGGGGGGCATCGACGGGCTGATCGCGTACCTGCGCGACAAGAACGAGCGTTTCGGCAAATAAATCAAATACTTGACAACGGGCGGCCCGTTCGCCGCCGCGCGCCGCCGCGGCGGGAATCGCCCGGCGAACGGTATTACGGCAGGATCGGACGCATTTCGGCCCCGATGCCTGCCGGTTCGTCAACATTTTCGCAACATCGGCTGACGTTCTCCTACAGGGGCTCGTCAGCAACATTTGGCCGCGCCGGTTACAATCGTCGCTTGTCAAACGACCGGACGGCGGTCCCCCCGAAGGTACACCCGACTTGCCATCTCCCATGGCACCGGGCGGTTCACGGAACGCGTGCATTTCGCGCCGTGGCCCACCGATTGAGACCGTCATCCCGGCCGACCTGAGCCGGAGAGCTGAATGCAAGTCATCCTTGCCCAACCCCGCGGGTTCTGTGCGGGTGTCATACGTGCCATCGAGATCGTGGAACGCGCCCTGGAAAAATACGGCGCGCCGGTCTATGTGCGCCATGAGATCGTCCACAACAAGCATGTGGTCGATTCGCTCAAGGCCAAGGGTGCGCGCTTCATCGACGAGTTGTCCGAGGCCCCTGCGGGCGCGGTGACCATTTTCAGCGCCCATGGCGTGGCGCGCGTGGTCGAACAGGAAGCGCAGACGCGCGGGCTCAAGGTGCTCAACGCCACCTGTCCGCTCGTGACCAAGGTGCATATCCAGGGCAAGAACTACGTGTCGGCCGGGCGCGAAGTGATCCTGATCGGCCACGCGGGCCACCCCGAAGTGGAGGGCACGATGGGCCAGATCGACGGCCCGGTGCATCTGGTGCAAACCGAGGCGGACGTCGACGCCCTGCCGCTCGCGCTCGACACGCCCGTGTCCTACGTCACGCAGACCACGCTCTCGGTCGATGAGACTCGCGGTATCATTGCTGCGCTGCAACGTCGCTTTACCAATATCGTCGGCCCGAACACCAAGGACATCTGCTACGCCACGCAGAACCGCCAGACCGCCGTGCGCGAACTGTGCGAGCGCGTGGACGTGCTGCTCGTGGTCGGGGCGACGAACAGCTCGAACTCGAACCGCCTGCGCGAGATCGGCTCCGAAATGGGGCTGCCGAGCTACCTCGTGGCCGATGGCTCCGAAGTCGAGCCCGAATGGGTGCGCGGAAAAGCCCGCATCGGCATTACTGCCGGGGCGTCCGCGCCCGAGCGCATGGTCGAAGACGTGATCGACGCGCTGCGCCGCATCGACACGGTCGAAGTGACTCTCATGGACGGCATCGAGGAAACCATCCAATTCCGCTTGCCGTCGGAATTGACCAAAGACGAGCCGGCCGCCGCCCAACACGCGGTCGCCGGCTAACGCAACACGAACAGGAGCCGAACTTGGCCATCCCCTTCCTGCAACAGGCGTATGTTGGCGCCTACCTGATGAAGCAGCGCCTCAAGGGCAACAAGCGTTACCCGCTGGTGCTGATGCTCGAACCGCTGTTTCGCTGCAACCTGGCCTGCTCGGGCTGCGGCAAGATCGACTACCCGGACCCCATCCTGAACCAGCGCGTCTCGCTCAAGGAGTCGCTCGAGGCGGTCGACGAGTGCGGCGCGCCGGTGGTGTCCATCGCGGGCGGCGAACCGTTGCTGCACAAGGAAATGCCGCAAATCGTCAAGGGCATCATCGCGCGCAAGAAGTTCGTCTATTTGTGCACCAACGCCCTGCTGCTCGAGAAGAAGATCGACGACTACGAGCCGAGCCCGTTCTTCGTCTGGTCGATTCACCTCGACGGCGACCGCGAAATGCATGACGCCGCGGTCTCGCAAGAAGGCGTGTACGACCGTGCCGTGGCGGCCATCAAGCTGGCCAAGTCGCGCGGCTTTCGCGTGAACATCAACTGCACGCTGTTCAACAACGCCGATCCCGAGAAGGTCGCCAAGTTCTTCGATTCGACCAAGGATCTGGGCCTCGACGGCATTACCGTGTCGCCGGGCTACGCCTACGAGCGCGCGCCGGATCAGCAGCACTTCCTGAACCGCTCGAAGACCAAGCAGCTCTTTCGCGACATTCTCAAGCGCGGCAACGGCGGCAAGAAGTGGTCGTTCAGCCAGTCGAGCCTGTTTCTCGACTTCCTGGCCGGCAACCGCTCGTACCACTGCACCCCATGGGGCAACCCCACGCGCACCGTGTTCGGCTGGCAGCGTCCGTGCTACCTGCTGGGCGAAGGCTATGCCAAGACGTACACCGAGTTGATGGAAACCACCGACTGGGACAAGTACGGCGTGGGCAATTACGAAAAGTGCGCCGACTGCATGGTGCACAGCGGCTTCGAAGCCACGGCCGTCAACGAGACGATGTCGCACCCGCTGCGCGCGCTCGGCGTGGCGCTCAAGGGCGTGCGCACCGAAGGCCCGATGGCCGAGGACGTCTCGTTCGCCAGGCAGCGTCCGGCCGAGTACGTCTTCTCGAAGCACGTCGAGATCAAGCTCGACGAACTGCGCCGGGCCAAGGCATAAATGCCCTCGCGTGTGCTGGTGACCGGCGCCTCCGGGTTCGTCGGTTCTGCGGTGGCACGCACGGCGCTCGCACGCGGTCACGAGGTTCGCCTGCTGGTGCGCGGCACCAGTCCGCGGGCGAACCTTGCCGACCTGCCTGTCGAAGTCGTGGAAGGCGACATGCGCGACGCCGCGTCGATGCAGCGCGCGCTCGAAGGCATCGACGCCCTGCTGCATGTCGCCGCCGACTATCGCCTGTGGGCGAAAGATCCCAACGACATCATGCGTGCCAATATCGACGGCACGCGCACGGTAATGGAAGCGGCGTTGCGCGCCGGCGTCCGGCGCGTGGTGTACACGAGCAGCGTTGCCACGCTGCGCGTGCATGACGCCACCGGTCCCGTCGACGAAACCTCCCCGAACGACGAAGCCACGACCATCGGCGTGTACAAGCGCAGCAAGGTCGCAGCCGAGCGTCTGGTCGAGCGGATGATCGCGAACGACGGCCTGCCCGCCGTGATCGTCAATCCGTCCACGCCCATCGGGCCGCGCGACATCAAACCCACGCCCACGGGCCGCATTATCGTCGAGGCCGCACAGGGCAAGATTCCGGCCTTCGTCGACACGGGGCTGAACCTCGTGCACGTCGACGATTGCGCCGAAGGTCACCTTCTCGCGCTCGAGCGCGGCCGCATCGGCGAGCGCTACATTCTCGGCGGCGACGACGTCCTGCTGCGCGACATGCTCGCCACCATTGCCGGGATGGTCGGCCGCAAGGCCCCCACCATCTCGCTGCCGCGCTGGCCGCTGTACCCGCTCGCGATGGCGGCGCAAGGCGTGGCGCGCTTCACGGGCAAAGAACCGTTCGTCACGGTCGATGGCCTGAAGATGTCGCGCTATCACATGTTCTTCTCCTCCGAGAAGGCAAGGCGCGAGTTGGGCTACACCGCCCGTCCCTATGCCGACGGCTTGCGCGACGCGCTCGCCTGGTTCGGCTCTGCCGGATATCTGTCATGACTGTTTTGGCCTGGATCGCCGCGCTCTCGCTGGCCATCTGGATCTATCTGCTGAGCTCGCAAGGCGGCTTCTGGCGTGCGCGCGAGCGCGACGACGTCGACGAAGACCGCCTGCCCGTGCCCGAGGCCTGGCCCGCCGTGGCCGTGGTGATCCCCGCGCGCAACGAGGCGCAGTCCATTGCCCAGGTGGTCGAGTCGCTGTGCCGTCAGGACTACGCGGGCCGGCTGCGTATCGTCGTCGTGGACGACCAGAGCAGCGACGGCACCGCCGGGCTCGCCCGCGAGGCCGCGCAGCGCGCCGCGGCCGAGGGCTTCGCGCGCCGCGTGGACGTGCTGAGCGGCCAAGCGCTGCCCGGCGGCTGGACGGGCAAGATGTGGGCGATCCGTCAGGGTGTCGCCTTCGCGAGCGATCCCGCAACGGACGACGACGGCATCGTTCCCGAGTACCTGCTGCACACCGACGCCGACATCGCCCACACGCCCGATAACGTGCGTCGCCTGGTCACGCGCGCCGTCGGCGACAGGCGCGTGCTCGTCTCGCTCATGGCGAAGCTGCGCTGCACCGCGTGGTTCGAGCGCACGCTGATTCCGGCCTTCGTGCTGTTCTTCCAGATGCTCTACCCGTTTGCGTGGGTCAACGATCCGAAGCGCCGCATGGCCGCGGCAGCCGGCGGATGCATGTTGATTCATCGCCGCTCGCTCGAAGCCGGCGGCGGCATCGAGGCGATCCGCGACGAGATCATCGACGACTGTGCGATGGGGCGCTTGCTCAAGAAGCAAGGCCCGATCTGGCTGGGGCTCACCGAACGCGCGACGAGCGTGCGTCCCTACGACAACCTTGGCGAGATTCGCAAGATGGTCTCGCGCACGGCATACGCGCAGCTGCAATACTCGCCCGTACTGCTTGCCGGGACGATCGTCTCGCTGTTGCTCACGTTCATCGTGCCGCCGGCGATGACGCTCTTCGCTTCGGGCATCGCGCAATGGCTCGGGCTGTTCGCCTGGCTTGCGATGACGCTCTCCTACCTTCCGATGCTGCGCTTCTATCGCCAGCCGTCGAGCTTCGGCCCCTTCCTGCCGGTCGTCGCCGCGCTCTACACGGTCTTCACGTTCGATTCGGCGCTGCAGCACTGGCGCGGGCGGGGCGGCATGTGGAAAGGCCGTGCACAAGCACGCGGGCAGCAATCGTCGGACGCCTGACCTCGCCCGAATCATCCCCAATCATCCCCAACCATCCCCGATCGCACGACGGCACGACCGCACGCCAGCCACCGTCGCAGCCATAAAAAATGCCAGCCTGTCCTTGCGACACGCTGGCATTTTTCATCGATCGAATGCAGGCGGCACCGCCTCGCGCGCGGGCCGTTTCAGACACCCGCTGCCGTGGCGCCAAAGCCGGCGCCGAGCTGCAGCGCGATGGCCCGTCGCCCCGCTTGCATGGCCCGCTTCGCACGGCCGGCGTCCTGCCCCACGCGCAGCAGGGCCGGCAACTGGCGCGGATCGCCGGCGAGCGAGCGCAGCACGCCGACGACGTCGGCCGAGCCATCCGGGCGCATGCCGGCCAGCGCCGCCGGCGGCAACGACCGTTCGGCCGGATCGATCACGACACGGGCCGCGACGAACGGCAGTCCACGCGCCAGCGCGACACGCGCCACGATATGCGACTCCATGTCGACCGCCGCCGCGCCGGTCTCGCGCGAGAGCGCCGCCTTGTCGCCGGCGGCGACGACGGGCGTCGCCACGCCGGCCAGGTCCGCGTGCAGCGCACCGGGCATGGCGTGCAGCAGCACATCGGCCCAGCCGGGGTGTGCAGCGTACTCGCGCGCCTGCTGCGGCATGTCCAGCACCTTGTGCGCAACGACCCACTGCCCTGGCTTCACCCCGGGAACGAGGCCGCCCGCGGTGCCAAAGCTCACGAGTCCTCGCGCTCCATGGCGAGCGATCGCCGCGTCCAGTTCGGCCGCAAGCGTAGCGTTCTGCGCGCACAGGACATGCACGCCGTCGCCGCGCGCGATACGCGCCTCGAACGGCATGCCGGTCACGACCAGGATGGGCGCGTCCATACCGCTCCCTACATGCCGCAGGGCACCGGGCAGTCGTTGCGCACGGTAAGGTTGCGGTAGCGTGCGAGCGCCCACAGCGGGAAGAACTTGCGATAGCCGTGGTAGCGCAGGTAGAACACGCGCGGGAAGCCTGTGGCCGTGTAGAGCGCTTCGTCCCACAGGCCCTCGTCGTTCTGCGTGTTGAGCAGATAGTCGACGCCGCGCTTGACCGCCGGGTGATCGACCTTGCCGGCGGCCATCAGGCCAAGCAGCGCCCAGGCGGTTTGCGACGACGTGCTCGGCGCGGCTTCGTAGCCCTTGTATTCGAGCTTGTAGCTGTCGCCGTCCTCGCCCCAGCCGCCGTCGGCGTTCTGAATCGAGATGAGCCACTGCGCGGCCTTGGCCATGGCCGGGTGCTCCGGCGTCAAGCCGGCGGCCTGCAGCCCGCACAGCGCCGACCACGTGCCGTACACGTAGTTCATGCCCCAGCGACCGTACCAACTGCCGTCCGGCTCCTGATCGTCGAGGATGTACTTCAGCGCCAGTTCGGCCGAGGCGCGGCGCGCCGGCGACTGCGGCAGTTGCGCGAGCATCGACAGGCAGCGGGCGGAGACGTCCACCGTGGGCGGATCGAGCAGCGCGCCATGATCGGAGAACGGGATGTTGTTCAGATACAGGTGCGTGTTCTCCGGCTCGAACGCGCCCCAACCGCCGTTGCTGCTCTGCATGCCGATGACCCATTCGGTGCCGCGATCGATCGCATAGCGCATCGGACGCGTGCTCTCGTCGACCTTGTCGCCCTCGAACTTGCCCGCGAGCTTCTCGTAGCGGTCCATGGCCATGGCCACGACGGCCGTGTCGTCCACGTCCGGATAGTGCGGATTGGCAAACTGGAACGCCCAGCCCCCCGGACGCACGTTCGGACGGCGCGAGATCCAGTCGCCGCGCACGTCGAGAATCTGCAGCGGAATGAGCCACTCCAGCCCCTTGCCGGCCATCTCGATGGCGCGCTTGTCGCCCGTCTCGAGCAGCGCGTGGGCCGACAGTGCCGTATCCCACACCGGCGACAGGCACGGCTGCACGTAGGTTTCGTGCTCGGCCGGCGTCACGAGCTTTTCCACGGACTTGCGTGCGATCGCGCGGCTCGGATGATCCTCCGGATAGCCGAGCACGTCGTACATCATGACCGCGTTGGCCATGGCGGGATAGATCGCGCCAAGGCCGTCTTCGCCGTTCAGGCGCTCTTCGACGAACTCGACGGCGCGCCGAATCGACTTCTCGCGCAGTTTCTTCGGGAAGAACGGATCGAGCGCGCGCAGCACATGGTCGACGCCGGCGAAGAACGTGAACCAGAAGCGGCTCTGATGCGGCGCACGCTTGGGCGGACCCACGTCCTTCGGGCTGCCGATGAACAGCTCGTCGATGTGCACGCCCTTCGGATTGCGGGCGCGCGGACGCCTGGCCTGCAGCACCAGCAGCGGCACGATCACCGTGCGGGCCCAGTACGACACCTTCGAGAGGTGGAACGGGAACCACTTCGGCAGCAGCATGATCTCGACGGGCATCATCGGCACCGCCTTCCACTCCACCACCCCGTACAGCGCGAGCAGAATCCGCGTGAAGACGTTGGAATTCTGCGCGCCGCCATGCGCGAGGATCGCTTCGCGCGCGCGCACCATGTGTGGGGCGTCGATCGGCTCGCCGATCATCTTGAGCGCGAAATAGGCCTTCACGCTCGCGCTCATGTCGAACTTGCCGTTATGGAACAGCGGCCAGCCGCCGTGCTCACCCTGGATGCGGCGCAGATACGCGGCGATCTTCGCTTCGAGCTCTGCGTCGACCTTCTCGCCGAGATGATGGCGAAGCAGCACGTATTCGGCCGGGATCGTGGAATCGGCTTCGAGTTCGAAGAGCCAGTGGCCGTCGTCGTGCTGCAGATCGAGCAGCGCCGTGATCGAGCGCTCGATGCTGCTCTCCAGCGTCTGCGTGGCCATTGCCGTGCTCACCTTCTGGGCGAGCTCGGTATGCAGTTTGAGGTCCACCGCCGTGGCGGTGGCCGTGCGTCGCGCTTCCTTGTCGGAAGCATCGCGTATCGTGTCCATGGCGTTCTTGCCCGTTCAAAGGCGAGTGAGCGGCGCTTGCTGCACGCCGCGGAAAAACAAAGACTTCAGAACAATGACTTCAGGCCGGACGCAGTTCGTCCGCCGCCCGGTTGCCGCTGCGCAATGCCCCTTCGATGGTCGCGGGCAGCCCCGTGGCCGTCCAGTCTCCGGCCAGCATGAGATTGCGCCAGCGCGTTTTGGTGCCGGGCCGGCGTGTGTCCTGCGCCGGCGTTGCTGCAAACGTGGCGCGCTTCTCGCGCACCAGTTGCCACACCGGCATCGGCGTGGCCGGAACCCGACAGGCCCGCGCGACCTCTTCCCAAATGCGTTGCGCGAGCGATTCGCGCGATTCGTCGAGCAAATGGTCCGCGCCGCTGATCGTCACCGACAGCCGGTTCTCGAACGCGAAAATCCAGTCGCTCACGCCGTTGACCACGCCGATCATCGGCGGGCAGCCCGGCGGGGGCGGCACCTGAAAATGCGCGTTGACAATGGCGCGGTATTCGTCGGGCGTCGTCAGGCCGGGGACCAGCGACGCCGCGACGTTCGGCGGCACCGCCAGCACGACGGCATCGTCCTCACCGAGCGCTTGCGGCCCGTCGCCGAAGTCGATCGATTCGACGCGGCTGCCGTCGGACGCGTAGCCCAGCACCCGCACGCGGTGCTGCATCAACACCTGCGCGCCCTTCGCGTCCAGAAACGCCAGGGCCGGCGTGACGAACGACACGTCGAGCCCGTCGCTCGCGATAAGCGGATGACACGCCTTGCCGCCGGCCGCGAGCGTCTCGCGGATGACGGCGCCGGCCATCTGCGCCGAGCCTTCGGCCGGATCGGCATTGAGCACGGCAAGAAACAGCGGATGAATCAATCGCTTGTACAGTGTGAGGGGGCAGCGCATCGCGTCGGTCATCGTCGCCTCGGGACCGGCGCGCAGCAGCGGCGCGAGCGACAGGTAATCCGACCATTTCGTGCCGGGCACGCGAGCACGCCGATCGAAGATCCACCACGGCAGGCGACCCTCGGACAGCCGCACCGTCCAGCGCTCGTCGCTCTCGAGATCGACGAAAGCGAACTCGGCGCGGCCCGGGCCGGTGAGCGTATGTTCCGACCCGATGACGCGCGTGAATTCGCGCATCGCCGTATTGCCCGAGAGCACCAGGTGATTGCCATTGTCGATCACGGCGTTGAGCTGACGATCGAAGTAGGAACGGCAACGGCCGCCCGCCTGGGGCGCCGCCTCGTGCAGTACGACGGCCGCCCCGCGCGAGGCAAGCCGGACCGCGGCGGCCAGGCCCGCAAGGCCGGCGCCGATTACATGAACCGTGCCCGCCATCAGAAGACCATCTGCCGCAGCAGCATCAAAATCAGGCGCCAGCGCGGCACACGTACACGCTCGCGCGGCACGGCGAAGCCACGCGCCACGAGCTTGTCGAGAATTGCACCGTAGGCCCGTGCCATGACGGCCGGGGCTATGACCATGCGGCGCGGATGGCGCGCCATGATGGCGCGCGCCTTCGCATAATGCTCGTGCGCCCGGGCGACCAGCGGTGCGCAGGCGAGGTCGAGCCCCGCGGCAACCACCTTCTCGGGCGTCGCGCCGGCGATACCGGCCTGTGCCAGCGTCTCGCGCGGCAGGTACACGCGCCCGATGGCGGCGTCCTCGTCGATATCGCGAAGAATGTTGGTGAGTTGCAGCGCGCGGCCCAGATGATGGGACAGGTCGATGCCTTCCTGCTCCGGCATGCCGAACACTTTCACCGAAAGACGGCCGACGGCGCTCGCCACGCGATCGCAATAAAGGTCCAGCGTGGCCAGATCGGGCGCGACGATGGGCCCGCAGGCGTCCATTTCCATGCCGTCGATGACGGCGAGGAAGTCTTCGTGCTTCAGCCCGAATTGCCTGACCACGCGCGCGAGATTCGCGAGCGAGGGCGCGGGACGGCCATCGTAGAGGTCGGCCAGATCGCGTCGCCAGGCGGCCAGGCGGGCCATGCGGCTCGCCGACGTGTCGTCGCCGTCGTCGGCAATGTCGTCCACGGCGCGGCAAAAGGCATAGATCTCGAACATGCCTTCGCGCTGCGCGGGCGGCAAAATGCGCATGGCAGCATAGAAACTGCTGCCCGAGGCCACGCGAGCGCTGCTTTGCTCTGGCGAAATATCGATCGGTTCGGCGACGCTCACGAGGCTCCTCGTCGTGCAGGGGAACGGGGTGACACCACGGAAAAACTCTGGGGATTCTTGCAAGGAGGGAAGTATACCGGGGATTGGCGCGACTTTCCCGCCAGAATCGGGAACGATAGCATAGAATCTCGGGGCGCCCGGGGCGGGTTTTCCGGTGTCTTTTGGCGGTTTTCCGCCCGTGTTCCCCCCTGTTGCGCAACTTTCCCCCCCGTTGCCCACGTTACCCGCGTTGCCCGCGTTGCCCCGTCAACGCCGCCGCGATGACGTTGTCCCTTTGACGAGCCCGATGACTTCCGACGCCAAGATCGAGCATTACGAGAACTTCCCGGTCGCCAGTATCCTGTTGCCGCCTGAAATGCGCGCGCCGGTCGGCGTCATCTACAACTTCGCCCGCACGGCCGACGACATCGCCGACGAGGGCGACGCCACCAATGCCGAGCGCCATGCCGGCCTCGCGGCGTATCAGGCGGAACTCGACCGGATCGCGGCCGGCGAGCCCACCTCTCCCGACAGGCCGCTGTTCGCCGCGCTCGCCCGCGTCATCGCGCAGTACGGGCTTCCGGTCCAGCCGTTTTCCGACCTGCTCTCGGCCTTCGATCAGGACATCGAGGTCAAACGCTACGCCACGTTCGCAGATCTGCGCGACTACACGCGCCGCTCGGCCGATCCGGTCGGACGCATCATGCTCGGCCTGTTCAAGCTCGACACGCCGGAGAACATCGCGTGCTCGGACGACATCTGCTCGGCCCTGCAACTCATCAACTTCTGGCAAGACGTGGAAGTGGACTGGCGCAAGGCACGGGTGTATCTGCCGCAGGACGACATGGCCCGCTTCGGCGTGAGCGACGCCGACATCGGCGCGCAGACCTGCGACGAGCGCTGGCGCGCACTGATGCGCTACGAAGTCGACTTTGCGCGGCAGATGATGCTGCGCGGCGCGCCGCTGGCCAATCGCGTGCCGGGCCGCTTCGGGCTCGAGCTGTGCTGCGTGGTGCACGGCGGCCTACGCATTCTCGACATGATCGAAGCCGCCGACTACGACGTCTTCCGCCACCGTCCGAAGCTCGGCAAGACCGACGGCGTGCGCGTCTTCCTGCGCGGCCTCGGCATGAAGCTGAGCGGCCGCCCGCCCCACGCCTGAGCGCAAACGGCGCGCCGGACCAGCGTGGCACCAACGATTGCCACGCTTCTGGCGCTTCTCTACGATCCCCGCCCGCCCTAACCTGTCGGCAAGACGCTTGCCGCTCCGCTTCCACTTGCCGCCCGGCCCGGCGCCGGCCATCGCTCCAGCCGTCGCCCCGGCCTTCGCCTCGCTCGTCGGGCATCGCGCAACGTCGCCCTCCATCGTCCTGCCATGCCGTTCCGGGAGTCCGCACGCGTGAACCTGCCCGCCAGTCTGCAACGCCTCGCCTCACCCCATTGCCCGGTGCGCTCGCACGCGGGGTTGCTCTTTGTCATCGTGATCGTGACGTGGGGCGTGAACTGGCCCGTGAGCAAAGCCTTGCTCGCGCATGTGTCGCCGTGGTGGAGCGCGGCGCTGCGCGCGACCATCGGCATGTTCACGCTGTTCGTCATCTGCGCGCTCACGCGCCGGCTCGTGCTGCCGCGCCGCGGCGACTGGCCGGTGATCCTGAGCGTCGGTCTCTTGCACATGACGGTCTTCTCGTTGCTCGTGGCGCTGAGCCTGCAGTACGTGAGCGCGGGACGCTCCGCGGTGCTCGCCTACACCACGCCGCTGTGGGTCATGCCGGCCGCACGGCTCTGGCTCGGGGAGGCGCTCGCGCCACGTCGGCTGGCAGGGCTCGCGTGCGGCCTCGTCGGGCTCGGCGTGATGTTCAACCCGCTGGCGTTCGACTGGAGCGATGGCAACGCCGTCTTCGGCAATGCGCTCGTGCTGGCCTCGGCGTTCGTGTGGGCCATTGCGATCGTCCACATGCGTGCGCACCGCTGGGTCAACGGGCCGTTCGAGCTGAGCCCGTGGCAATTGCTGCTGGCGAGCGTGGTGATGTGTACGCTCGCGGCCGTAGTCGACGGCACGCCGCATGTGAGCGGCTGGGCCGGCTTTTCGGCATTGCTCGCCTACGGCGGCATCGTGGGCGGCGGCATCGCGTATTGGCTCGCGGGCGTCGTGACCCGCCGATTGCCGGCCGGCGTGACGTCGCTGGGCCTGCTGGGCGTGCCAGTGGTCGGCACGCTGGCGTCGGCGCTGATCCTGCGCGAGTCGCTTGGCGCGGACGTCTGGATCGCGCTCGCGCTCATCGTTGGCGGCATCGCACTGGGCACGGCGCCCTCGGCTGCGACGCCATGCCGCACCGAAGACGCCGCCTGAGCCCCGGCACACCCGCCCCATCGCAAGGCCCCTCGCCGGGCCGATGTGCCGGGCCGATGTCAGACTGCGCTTCGCGCATGCGCGGGCTTGAGGTGAAGGCCGCGCCGTCTTCGACGAATGGAACTGACATGAACGAGCCGCGTGCGTTGTCTGGCGGGCGCTTCGCATCGTGCCCCTTCGGCGGGCTCGTCACGACGATTATTGGGCCGGCGCCCCACTGCCGGGCGCCGGCGCGAGCGGCGCCGAGGCACTATCTCCGGCGGCGTCCCGACCCGCCATCCGCCGATCGAAAAACGCCGCCAGCGCGGGGTCGTTCACCGTGAGGTCGAACTGACGATCGTCGACGGCGCTGAAATAGCCGTCGCACAAATCGGCCTTGGCGGTCGCGGTGGGCTGATCGTCGATGCTGCGCGCGTACACGACGAACTGGCGTTCGACGAGCATCGGCAGTTGGGTGCGTACCAGGGCGTCGAATTGCTCGCGCGAGCGCGCATCCGAGTACGACGCCTGCAATTCGGCGCGCACGCGCCGGCCCTCCGCGAGATACGCGCGATGGCGAGCCTGCCACGCGCGCAGCGCCGCGTTGCCGCGCGTCTTGGTCGCTTCGCCATACAGGCCGCACTTCTGAACGAGCCGATCGAGCACTTCCCCGACCCCCTCGGGCGACGCCATGGCCGCCCCCATCAACTCCGCCTCGTTCTTGTATTGCGGCGGCTGCGCGAGCGTCGCCGTCCACGGCGCGCCCGCCAACAGCACTGCGCAGGCGAGTGTGCGCCACCTTGTCATGCCAGGTAGATTCATTGCCGGATCGTTGGGATGGCGGGCTCGCTCGTCCCCGCTCTAGGAGATATCGCATCGGCCACGACGTCGATGCAGGCATCTTAGCCGAACTTGCAGACGCCCATCAGCCCGGCCGGCGGGCCCAGCCCCACACATGCTCCACACATGTCCCTCACACGGCGCCTCCCGTGGCTTCTCACTGGCTTCTCACTGGCTTCTCACTGGCTTCTCACTGGCTTCTCACGCGGCGTCTCGCACCGCGCCCGGCGGTCAAACGTCAGAACCGCCAGGTCGCCGACACCGCGCCGGCAACATCCGCATTGCCAGCCTTGTAAAAGTTGCTCGAGATGGCGGCGCCGAACACCATGCGCCGGGCCATGCGATACGACACGCCGGCCTGCAGGCCGAGGCTGTCGCGGCCGACCACTTCGCTTCGCGTTGTGAACGCCGCGCCCGGATCGCCGGCGAAGTTCGCACGCTGCGTGAGCGCGCCTGCGGTCAGCTCATGGTTCCATGTGGCCTGCAAGTTGGCGCTCAGCGCATCGCCCGAGACCATCGGCAGCGCAAAGCGCAGTTCGCCGCCCAAACGGGCGCGCAACGAGTGGAACGTCTTGCTGTCCAGATGCAGGCGCGCCCCGTCGGCACTGCCTTCGGTCAGGCTGGGACGATACAGCGCGGTGTAGTCCAGGGCGGCCAATGGGCCCACGCTCGTCGTGCTCCCCAACTGCCAACGCCAACCACCGCCGACGCTCGCCGACGCCGTCGCGCCCGTCCACGTGCCGCGCGGTGTCGCGGTATACCCGCCCGCGGCGATCGTGCGCTCGACGCGAGCGTCTTCCACGCCAACACGCGCCAGCGCGAACCCATGCGGCCCGGCATCCGGATCGGGCGCAAAGCGCGCATGCACGCCGACGTCGAGCGCCGTCGTCTTGCCGGAGGCCGGGGTCTGGCCGTCCAGATGCGTCGACTGCCCGCTCACGGCCCCATGCACGCCCAACGTCCAGTCACGTCCGTCGCCCGCCACCTTCTCGCCGCCGAACACCACGCCGTAAGTGTTGCCGCTCGCGCCAGCCATGTCGCCGTTGCGCCCGCGCCAGTACCCGCTGCCGAACGGTACCGCGAACGCTCGCCAGTTGCCCGTGAGCTCGCCATCGCCGCCGCCTTTTACGCCATCGGCGCCCACGGCGGCGGCCACCATATCGGTGATCTGGCGCTCGCGCAGCAGCCCGCCGGTCAACATCGCGCCATAGGCTGCCGGCGTGAGCTGCGGCAGTGCGCGGGCGATGCCGCTGCCGTCCGCCGCCGAGAAGTCGAGCGCCGTGACAAGCGGCTGCAGGTCCGCGCCCGCGCTGCCGGCAATCTTGTCGAGCGCCGCGCCCACCTGCCGGGCATTGCCGTCCGCGCCATATCGCGAATAGGCGTGGGCGGCACGCGCCACCTCCACGCGATAGGTGTTGCCGCCAAGCGATGTCGCCCGTGCCATGAGCGTCGGCGACGACAGCAGGGTGGTCACGCTGGCGAATGCACCGGTGATGCTCGCCGCATCGAGCCACTGATCCGACGTGACGCTAAAGCCGCTCGCATACCAGCTTCGCTGCGGGGCGATCGCAAGTGTGCCGTCGAGCGTTGCGTTGCCCGACACGACGAGCTTGCTGAGACTGCCGTCGCCCGAAAGCATGGACAACAGTCGGCCCGTACCTGTCTGCGTGTAGTTGCCCCCCACACTGATGAACCGGCCGGCGAGCAGCGGCGCGACCGTGCCCGCGTTGACGAATCCGCCCGCCGGATCGAGCGTGTAGCGGCTGTTGCCGGCAAGCGTTGCGCCGTTGGCCACGGACACGTCGTGCACGGCGTGATCGCCATTGATTTGCGTCGTACCCCCGAGCATCGCCAGCGACAGGTTGCCGCCCACGATATTGCCGTCGTACCGCCAATGGAAGGTCGGATCAGCCTGCACCGTAGCGACGCCGTTGGCGTCGGGCGCCAGGCCGAAGGTCAGTTGCGTGAGGCGAGGCGCGCCGCTCGCGTCGCGCTGCGAATAGAACGAGAGGATGTCGCCGTAAAGCGCCGCCCCGCGCATCACGTTGATTTGCTCAACGTAGCCGTTCTCCGACATGAACAGCGACGCATAGCTGCCGGCGAGCCGGCCCGTGATGTCCGCGCGCGTGACGAGCGGGCCGTCGAGTTCGTCGAGCAATGGCTGTGCCGCGCCGTTCTGGAGGAAGAGGTAAGACCCGCGATAGTCGCCGGCGTCGCCCAGGGCGTTGTGACCGAAGTCGAAGCTCGCCGCAATGCCGTTGGCGCCGAGTGCCTGCACGTCGCCTCGCTGCGTGAAGCTGTGATGCCTGCCGTAGGCGAACATCACGCCGCGGCCGTTCACGCCGTCCGCATACACCCGCGTGCCGGGCAGCACCGTCACGTTGTTCGCCTGTCCGTCCACCCGTATGCCGGCGCCGCCCGGCCCGATCGTGAGCAGGTCGCCGCGTTGTGAAACCGTATTGCCGCTGCCATAGATGTGCAGCCCCAGCCCCTGCGTGGCGGTGTTGTACGTGTTCGGCACATACGCCGTGCCGTCGGCGTTGCGGCCGAAGAACGGCTTGTCGTTGACGACGCTCAGGCCGTCGTTGTAGATCGAGCGGCCGAAGACATTGCGCCGGTCGATGTCGTAGCCAATGTCCTGCAGCGCCGCGAGCTCCGCCTCCATGAACGCCGTGTAATTGCGATACGACTGGTGGCTCATCAGGCTGTTCTTCAACTCGATGTGCGACAGGAGCGGCGTGTCGTAATACGTGCCGGTCATCGCGCGTACCGGAATCCCCCGCATCGCGCCGGCGAGCACTTCGCCGACGTGCTCGCCGGTGAAGTACCCCGTGTCGCCGCGGATGTCGAACGCATCAGGATCCGACATATCGGCGTTCTTGGGTGTGAGGATCACCTGCGCGGGGCGGGCAGCTCTGCCGTTGTCGTCGCGCAGATGCGCGGACCAACTGTCCAGCACGTCGCCGAACCGCGCGGCCGGCTGGCCCGACGGATACTGGCCATAGGCGAAGTTCGTTCCCACGCCCAGTGCATGCGCCACCTCGTGGAACATCACCGCCGTCATGTCGGCCTTTGCGGTAACGGGAATCTGCGACGGCGCGTAAGGCGCCGTCGAGAAGTCCATCTGCCCGAGCGTGATCTCGCCGTGCGCCTGCAGGTACGTGGGGCCGCCAAGGCTGCTGTTCTGCAGCGCGGCCTGTACGAGCGTCGGGTTCCGGTCGCCCGCGGCGCTCGCATCGTTTGCCTTGTAAACATACGGGCTGAACGCATGGGCGCCTTCCTCGGTGCTCATGCCCACATTGATGATCGCCGGCGACTTGCCCGGGCTCACCCTGATGATCTCCCCCCAGTGTTCCAGCGCGCCGCGCACCTGTGCCGTCTGCAGCGGCGAGAGTGCGCCCGTCGAAAACAGCTTCGTCACGTCATCGACGTCGATGGCATAGGCGCCGTCCGTCGGCGAAAACAACCGCGCCTGTATGAACGGCGTGCCGTTGCGGTCGTCGATGTCGAGCGACGTGAACGCCTGCGCGGGCGACATCACCGTGCAAAGCGCCGCGAACGCGACGCCGGTCATGCGAATCGTCCTCATTCAGTACTCCGTATCCATGGATGGCTTCTGCCAGGCTTCGAAAGTCGAAGCGAATGGTACGGAGCGGGCCCGCAGACGTCACTGCGATTTATACGGGGTTTGCCGGAAGCCTGCCGGAATCTCCCGCCGCCCGCGTGAAACAAGGGGCTTCAAACGTCTACGCGCCGAAAACGCCGAGAGTCGGCCCGGCCGGTATTAATCACAGTTTCGCCGCAAGCAGGCGATGACGATACTTCACTCGACGGCCGACGAGACCCGCAACGGCCGGAAACCTCGCGCCGGACCCGAACGGCAGCACATCGACTCAAGGAGACTCACCATGGCGCCTCTCATCGACCTCATCGGCGGCCTGCTCTACAGCGACGCTTGCGTGCAAACCGGCATGCAATGCGCCGTCACGGTGGCCCACGTCTTCGGCTACTGACCGGTCGGCCGCAAACATCCACGTCGCCTATCCGGGAGACAACACATGGCCGCTGGGCGGCCGGTCTCGCGCACGTCTTCCGAGGCCGCGGCGGCGCACCGGCGTGCGTCCGTGCCAGACACGGCCTCGCACCGACTTTTCGACGGAAAATTTCGCCGTCCGCGATTTTTTAGTAGGATTTCGCTATTCCATATAAAAAAACCGGGGCCAGCGGGATGTCATCTCCCACCAAAGTTTTCTGTATCGAGGACGACCGCGATTCCGCCGATCTGATTCGCGAAGACCTGACCGATCGCGGCTACGTCGTCAAGGTGGCCTACGACTTCTCCACCGCATTGGCTACCCTCGCCTCCTTCATGCCGGACGTGATTCTGTGCGACGTCAACGTGCCGGGCATGAGCGGCTTCGAATTCCTCGAGAGCGCGCGCGGCATCGTGCAGGGCGAGCGCAAGATCCCCTTCATCTTCCTGACCGGCAACGCCGACAAGGCGTCGATCATGCGCGGGCACAGCACCGGCGCGGACGAGTACATGCTCAAGCCGGTCGACTTCGACGTGCTCGACACGGTCATCCGCAAGTACACGGTCCACGATCAGCCCGATGACGGCGCGCCGCTGCCCTTCGGGCTGAGCCGGCGCGAGGCCGAAGTGCTGCAATGGTCCGCGCGCGGCAAGACTTCCGCCGAGATCGCCATCATTCTCGATCTGGGCAAACGCACGGTCGACTTCCATATCGACAACGCCCGCGAAAAGCTCAACGTCGCCACCCGCACGGAAGCGGTGGTGCGCGCCGCCCTGCTCAATATCATCCAGCTCTGAAGCGCGCCGCCGCGCCGGACTCTCCCGCATGCCCAAAGCCTCGCCGCCATCGCGCAAGCCGCTCCCGATTCGCGGGCGGATGTATCTGCTGCTCGCCCTGTGCCTCGCCGCCATGATCGCTGTCGGCGTCGCCGTGCATCGCGAAGTCGACTCGTCCCAGCAACGCGCCATTGCCGCCGAACGCGCACAGATCGAGCACCTGAGCGTGCTCGAAGAACTCAACGACTACATCTCCGACTTCCGCACCGTGGAGTCGGAGGCGCTCGCCCCCATGTCACCCGGGGCGCTCGCGGACATCCGCGCCGCCGCCGATGAGTTCGACGTGAAGATCAGGGCTGCCTCGGAGCGCTACCAGAAGGTGCAGGCGCGCGACGAATTCCGCCTCGCCTTCTCGAAGTTCCTCACGCAGTGGGCGCAGTATCGGCGCGCCTCGAATCAGGTGTTCGAACTGGCCCGCAGCAACAAGCTCGACGAGGCGGCGAAGCTCTACCGCGGCGAGTCGAACAACAAGTACACCCTGGCGAACGGCACGTTCGGCTCGCTCGTCTTTCGCAGCACCGAGGCCATGATCAAGGAGGTCGAGGCCAAGAACGCCACTGCCCGCAATCGCCTGCTGCAGATCGACGCGCTCATCGCCGCGATGATCGTCGTCACGCTCCTGTGCCTCGTCTACGTGGACACGGTGATCCTCAAGCCGCTCACCCGCCTGATCCGGATGTCCGGCAATGCCGTATCGGGCAAGGACAAGCTGCGCCTGCCGTGGCTGTCGCGCGGCGACGAAATCGGCACGCTGGCGCGCTCGCTCGCCAGGTTCCAGGAGAGCATGGCGTCGCTCGTGCGCAACCAGAAGCTCGCCGCGGCGAAGCACACCATCCTGCAACGCGCGCTCGCCAACGAGGAACGCCTGAACCATTTCCAGAAGACGTTCCGGTCGATGGCAACGCACGAGTTCCGCACGCTGCTCAACGTGATCGACGGCCATGCGCAGCGCCTGCTCAACGCGCGCCACGAGGAGGCGGACTCCCGCCCGCGCTACACGAAGATCCGGGAAGCGGTCGCCAAGCTCAACAGCCTGATCCAGAACTGGCTCGACGCCGCCCAGAGCACTTCGCTCGACGACCCGAAGTTCGGCAAGCGCGCCGAACTGTCGCTCGTGGCGCTGCTCGAAGACGTGCGTGGCGTTGGCGCCGACATGTTTCCCAACGCGACGATCACGGTGCGGGCTCCGCCGGCGCTCGACAGCCGCATGATCGGCGACGGCAACGTGCTGTTCCACGCGTTCATCAACCTGGTGAGCAACGCCACGAAGTACACGATCGCGGCGCCCGCCATCGAGATCGGCGTGGCCGACGCCGGCGACGCCCTGCGCGTCGTATTGCGAGACAACGGCACGGGCATCCCGGAGGACGAGCTCAAGGAGATCTTCCAGATGTCGTTCCGCTCGCGCAGCAACGCGGTGCTCGAAGACGGTTCGGGCGTGGGGCTGGCGGTGGTCCACGCCGCCATCGAGTTCCACAAGGGGGCCATCGAAGTGTCGAGCCAGGTCGGCGTGGGCACGACATTCACCATCACGCTGCCAAAGTCCCCGGCACTCACTGCGCACGCGGCCTGAAGCGCCAAGTGGCGCTGCGCGACACCAACCGCTGCGCGAAAAACAGCCGACGTCTGCCGGCTTTTTTCGCTTCGACGCCGCCTGATTCCGTTCAGGCGGGCGGGTTCGCGTCTGCGGGCTTGGCCGTGCCGGCGCCCGATCCGAGCGCCACATCCGCCGGATGGTCTGCCCCGCCAAGCGCCTTGTAGAGCGCCATGCGGTTGTTCAGCAAATTCAAGCGAACCTGCGCCTCGGCGCTCTGCGAGTCACGCAGCAGCTTCTGCTGCTGCAACCACGGCTGAATGTCGATGGCGCCCGCGAGATAGCGGGAGCGCAACAGCGCCTCGGCGCGCTGGGCCTGCGCCAGCGACAGCGCCCGCTGCTCGCTTTCCCGGGCGAGCTGATCGCGTGCGGACAACGCGTTCTCGACCTCGCCGAGCGCAGTAAAGAGACGCTTGCGGAACGTGACGACGGCCTCCTCGTACTGCGTCTTCGAGACCTTGATCTGCAACTGCATGGTGTTCCACTGGATGAACGGCAGGCTCAGGCCCGCACCCAGTGTCCCGATCGGGTTGGCGAGCACGCGCTCCAGCGTCGAGCTCGCGGTGCCGAGCGAGCCCGTCAGCGTGAATGTCGGATAGAAGCTCGTGCGGGTGACGTCCACGTTGGCCAGCGTCTCGCGCAGGCGCAGTTCCGCCGCGCGCAGGTCCGGGCGGCGTCCGAGCAGTTCCGCCGGCAGCCCGGCCGGCACGGCCGGCAACGCCTGTTTGGGCAATGTCGAGGGTTCGGCCGCCGCCTGCTGCGGCGGCCGATCGAACAGGATGGCGAGCGCATTGCGGGTCTCGGCGCGCTGTTGCCATTGCTGCGTGAGCGCCGCGCGCTGATCGGCCAGCGCCTGTTCGGCCTGCGCCACGTCGAGCGCGGAGACCGCGCCCGCCGCATGGCGTGAGCGCACGAGGGCCAGCACGCGCTCGCCGTAGGCGATGTTGCTCTCGGAGTAGGCGATGATCTGGTTCAGATAGCCGATCGTCCAGTAGTACTGCGCTGTCTGGCTGATGATGGACAGCCGGGCGGCCTGCAGATCGGCTTCGGTCGCCTCGAACTCCCAGCGCGCCGCGTCGCGCTGCGCGGCGAGCTTGCCCCACAGATCGAGCTCGTAGCTCGCCGTCGCGTTGAGCGCACTGCTGCGCGACATGGCGTGGGTGTCGAGGCTGCGCGAGACGCCGCCCTTGCCCTCGATGGCGAGCGACGGCGTGAGGTTGGTGTCCGCCAGGCCCGCCTGCAACCGAGCGCGATAAGCGCGAATGCCCGCCGCCGCCAGATCGTTGTTGACGGCCAGGACGTCGGCGATCAGTCCGTCCAGTACGGGGTCGCCGAAGGCGCGCCAGAACTCGGGCGCCGTCACGTCGCTTGCTGCGGGGCCGCCGGCCTGCGAGGCGGCGGCTGTCACCGCGGTTGTCGCTGCATTGGGCGTCGCGCCGGCCCACTGCGCCGGAACAGGCACCGCCGGCAGCGGATCGTGGCGCACGCCGCCGGCACAGCCGACCAGCAGGGCGGCCGCGCTCGCCAGCGCGAGCGCCGTCCGGGACAGGCCCCGCGTGCGGATCATGGGAATCGTTCGGATCATCGGGCCATACCTCAATCGCGCGCCAGCGCTTCGACCGGATCCAGCCGCGCGGCATTGCGCGCCGGCATGAAGCCGAATACCACCCCGATGAACGTCGAGCACAGGAATGCCGTGACGACCGAGCCCATCGAGAACACCATCTTCCACTTGGCGACGAACAGCGAGAAGACGAAACTCGCGCCGAAAGACAACGCGATACCGATCGCGCCGCCCATCAGGCACACCATCACGGCTTCGACCAGAAACTGCTGCATGATGTCGCTCTGGCGCGCGCCGACCGCCATGCGAATGCCGATCTCGCGCGTGCGCTCGGTCACCGACACGATCATGATGTTCATCACGCCGATACCGCCCACCACCAGCGAAATCACGGCAATCAGCGAGAGCAGCAGCGTGAGCGACTGGCTCGTCTTCTCGACCGTCTTGACGATGCTGTCCATGTTGTACGTGAAGAAATCCTTGCGGCCGTGGCGCTGCGTCATGAGCGTCTCCAGGCTCTTCTCTGCCGCCTTGCTCGGCTGCCCGTCGCGCACGCGCACGGTGATGCTGTCCACGTTGCGCTGACCGAACAGGCGGCCGGCCGCCGTGGTGTACGGCACCCAGATGTTCAGGCTCTTCATGTCGCCGAACGCGCTTTTCTTCTCGGCCGTCACGCCGATCACCACGCACGGCAGGTTGCCCACGAAGATCACTTCGCCCAGCGGGTCAGGATTGGCGCCGAAGAGCTTGCGGCGCGTGTTCTCGTCGATGACGGCCACCTGGGCCTGCCGGCGCACCTCGTCCGCGCCGAAGGCAATGCCCTGTGCGATATTGAGGCCGCGCACCTGGAAGAAATGCTCGCCCACGCCGGTGACCATCGCGCTCGCGTCGATGTTGCGATAGCGCAGCAACAGGCTGCGCGCCGTCTCGGGCGTGGCGCTGTCGACGTAGACCTGCTCGGCGAGCGCCGCCGCGTCTTCGGGCACGAGCGTCTGGATGGTCGTGGCGCGGTTGTCGCCCCAATCCTTGCCGGGGTAGACGTTGATCGTGTTCGTGCCGATGCTGCCGATCTCGGCCAGCATGTAGCGTTTGGCGCCCTCGCCGATGGCCACGATGGAGACGACAGACGTAATGCCGATGATGATCCCGAGCATCGTCAGGAACGTGCGCAGACGGTGCGAGACCAGCGCGATCCACGCCATGCGGAACGCCTCGGCGAAGCGACCGATGCCGCCGGTCCAGCGCCGCGGCGGCACGGCGCCGCCGTGACTGGCGTCGGCCGCCGCCGGATCGGCGCCCTGCGCGGCAGCGGCGGCGCGCGCCTGCTCGACCGGCGTTTCCTCGGCCTCGTCCATCGGGCCAGGCGGCGACGCTTCGGCCGTCGGCGTATTGGGCCGGTCGGCCACGATCTCGCCGTCGCGAATCTCGATGATGCGGCGGGCATGCGCGGCGACGTTCTCGTCGTGCGTGACGATGATGACCGTATGCCCGAGTGCGTTGAGCGCTTTCAGAATGCGGATCACCTCGGTGCCGCTGCGCGAGTCGAGCGCGCCGGTCGGCTCGTCCGCGAGAATCACCTCGCCGCCGTTCATCAGCGCACGCGCGATACTCACGCGCTGCTGCTGGCCGCCCGAGAGCTGGCTCGGCCGGTGGCCGGTGCGCTCGGCCAGCCCCAGCCGCTCGAGCAGCTTCACCGAGCGCGCGCGGCGCACCGCGTGCGGCGTGCCCGTGTAGACGGACGGCATCTCGACGTTCGATGCGGCGTCCAGGTGCGGCAACAGGTGATAGCGCTGGAAGATGAAGCCGAAATGCTCGCGACGCAACTGCGCCAGCGCATCCGCATCGAGCTCGCGCGTCTCGCGCCCGGCCACGCGGTAGCTGCCCTCGCTCGGGTGATCGAGACACCCGAGGATATTCATCAGCGTGGACTTGCCCGAGCCGGACGCCCCCATGATGGCGACGATCTCGCCGGCCTCGATCGTCAGATGCACGTCGCGCAGCACGACGACATCGCGCTCGCCCGCCGGAAAGCGCCGGGTGACGCCCGTCAGTTCCAGCATGGGATGCGGGCTGGCTCGCGCGGCGGTGGGGTCGATGGTGCTCGACATGCTCGACATCCTTTATGTCCTTGACGATGCTCGACGGTTACTGCCCCTGCCCCGCGCCGGATGACCTCTCGGACCCTTGCGCACCGGCCGGTGTGGACTCGCCCGCCTCGCCGATCACCACGCGCTCGCCCTGCGCGAGGCCTTCGCGCACTTGCACCCGCACGTTGTTGTTCAGCCCCGTCACGATCTGGCGCGTGCTCGCCTTGCCGTCGGCGCCGAGCACGCGCACTTCGTAACGATTGGGCGCAACGCGCTTGCCCAGCGCCGCCACCGGCACGCTCAGCGCCTGCTTCGCGGTGCCGAGCAGCACGTTGACCTGCGCCGTCATCGAAATGCGCAGGCGATGGTCGGGGTTGGGCACGTCGAACAGCGCGTTGTAGAACACGGCCGTATTGTTGCGCGCGGCGCCGCCGCCCAGCGTGCTCTGCGTGTCGAGGTAGTTCTGCGGCGCGGGCTCGATGGCGCGCAGGTTGCCGTAGTAGCGCTTGTCGGCGTCGCCCAGGATCGTGAAATAGGCCGTCTGCCCCGGCTCCACGCGGATCACGTCGGCCTCCGAGACCTGCGCCTTGACGGTGATCGTGTTGAGGTCGGCGAGTTTCAGAATCACCGGTGCCTGCTGCTGTGCGACCACGGTCTGACCTTCCTGCGTGACGATGGCGACGACTTCGCCGTCGATCGGCGCCTCGATGCGCGTATAGCCGACATTGGCCTTGGCCGTCTCGATGGCCACAGCCGCCTTGAGAATCTGGGCGTCGAGCCCGGCAAGCGCGGCCCGCTGCGTGTCGAGCGCCGCCTGCGCGGCCTCGAAGTCCTGCCGCGAGGTCGACTCGTCGGGCAGCATCTGGCGCTGGCGGGCAAACGCCAGTTCGGCCTGCCTGAGCTGGGCCTGTGTCGAGCGTTTCTGCGCCTGCAGGTTCTGCATGTCGGCTTCGGCCGAGCGCAGGCCGTTCTGCGCGAGCACGGGGTCGATCTGCGCGAGCCACTGCCCCTTCCTGACCTTGTCGCCCAGCTTCACCTTGAGCGACTTGAGCTGACCGGTGACCTGTGCGCCCACGTCCACCTGCTGGAAGGCGCCCAGCGTGCCAGTGGCAAGTACGGTGTTCTCGAGGTCGCCGCGCTCGACGCTGGCGCTGATGTATTGCGGCGGCTTCGGGCTCGCGAGGCTGCGCAGCCCAAGCACCACGAGAACGAGGAGCACGACGAGGCTGGCGGCGAGATAGCGTCGGCGGCGAATGAACTGGATCATGGAACGAAGTGGGTGATCAAAAGGGCACGTCGAAAAGCGCGCTTGCCGGGTCCGCTGCCGCACAAGCGCCGGTCGATCCGCCGGCCGCACGCCAGGGCCGGATCACCGCTTCGAGGCATCGTTCGGGGCACAAAAGGCGGAGCCAAAAGTGGAGCCAAAGGTGGAGATTCTAAGGGCTTTGGCGCCCTTGCAGGCCATTGCCCCATAAATACCGCGGCAACGATATCCCGCCGACGATGGCGACGAACAAGGCGTGCGCGCGAAAATACGTGCGCATCACGGGGCCGGATGCGCCGCACGCCGCCGATCGATCTCTCGCAAAGTGATATATTCGCCCGGCAATCGAAGGGACATCATGAAAACAGAGATTTTCTACGCGCTGTACCTGATCGCCATCGTGACCGAGGCGATGTCGGGCGCCATCATGGGGATGCAACGCGGCATGGACCGCTTCGGTCTCGCCTTCGTCGGCATGGTCACCGCCCTGGGCGGCGGCACGATCCGCGACGTCCTGTTCGGGCGCCATCCGCTCGTCTGGATTGCGCACCCCGAATATCTGCTGCTCACGCTCGGGGCGGCCACGCTCACTTCCATCATCGCGCGCCACATTCACCGGCTGCGCATGACCTTCGTCACGGTGGACGCCATCGGCCTGGCCGCGTTCACCATCCTCGGCTGCGACATCGGCATGACCGTGAGTACGAGCCCAGTCATCGTGGTACTCGCCGGCGTACTGACGGGCATTGGCGGCGGCATGCTGCGCGACCTGCTGTGCGGCCAGGTGCCGCTGGTGCTGCGCCGTGAAATGTATGCAAGCGTGGCGTGCATCGCAGGCGCCATGTATGTCGGCATGCTGCACTGGGGCGTGGACAATGGCATCGCGACGGGCATCGGCTTCGTGGCCGGCTTCGTCATCCGCATGCTGGCCGTCTGGTTCGGCTGGCGCTTGCGCACGTTCGAAGACGAAACCCCGGCCGACCCGATGCACTGACGACCGACGGGCCGCGACCGCGTGTCCGCAGCCCGTCGATCGATCACCCGCTCAGCGCTCCGCCTGAAGCGCCGCACGCTCCGCAGGCGTGAGCAGCGACATCGCGCGAGAGCTGAGCTCGGCGCCATGCCCCACGATCTGCACGCGGCTGCGCCGGTCGTAGGCGCTTGCCTGCGGGCCCGCCCCGGAGCCGCCGCCGTCGTCCTGCCCACCGCCCGGGCCTGCACCTCGCTCTCCCGTCCCGCTCGCCGTACCGAGCATTCGCACGGTGAATATCGACGGCTGGTTCTGGCGCTGCGCGACGCGCTCGCGCGCCATCGCGTCCTGAGCGGCCGCGGCGGCCTGCGCTGCCGTGGCACTCGCGTTGGTCAGCGCACCGACGTTGACCGCCGCCACGAGCGGCAGTCCCACCGACTTGCCCTGCACCTGCACGTTGGCCGCATTGACCACCGCCAACGCCGCGAAGTTGACGTTGCCCGACACGCGAATCCCCGCTTCGCCGGCGTCGATGGTGCCCAGCGGCGCCACCAGGTCGACGTCGCCGGGCCTGACCTCGGGAATCGGATTGAGCGTGGCGATCCCCGCGCCCGAGGTCGGCACGTTCGGCGAGAGCGTGACGTTGCCCCACGCGTCGTACACGCGCCTGGGCGGCGTGTAGAGCACGGTGGTCTTCGAGCCGCGGCCCGCGTTGATGTCGCCTTCGGCCGACCAGCCCTGAATATCGCCGCCGAAGGTCGTCATCACGCGCGAGAGGCCGAGCAGGATGCTGCCCAGGCTGTACATCCGAATCGCGCCCTCGCCCTGCGTGAGCAGACCGGCCGGCACGGTGGCCGGGTCGGCGGAGGGCGTCACGCCTTCCACGCCCAGCGTGGTCTGTCCGGCAGGCACGAGCAGTTCGATGTCGCCGCCGGAGACGGTGCGGATCCCGCCGTTGGACGTTGCCCCCTGGAACAGGGTCAAGCCGCCGCTGCGGGCGATTGGCCGTGCGTTCGCATCGGTTTGCGGGAACAGCGTGGCGATGGCCTCGCGCCCGCGCAGGTAGCTGCCCGAGCGCTTGCCCGACGCGTCGTTGTACTCGCGGCCTGAGGCCAGCAGTTCCGCGTAGTACGCCTCGCGCACCATCACGCGCTGCTGTTCTGCCGGCAGCGTCAGGAACCAGGCGAGCGCGGCAGCGCCACCCTGCCCCGTGTACCCGAACCGCGTGCGAAGCCAGTCGAGCAGTTCCGCCTCATAGGTCTTTGCCACCTTGCCGGGCTGTGCGGCGAGCGGCTGCGACGGGTCGGCGAGGTTGGCCGGATCGAAATAGCGGCGCGCGAACGCTGCCACGTCGGTCTGCCCCTGGCCCGGCGCGCCGGCGCCCAGCCCCGCCTGCACGACGATGTTCGCGCCGGGTCGCTTGTCGCCCGCCACGAGCGGCCCGAGGCTGGTAAAGCCCGCGACGTTGCCGAGGTAGATGTCGCCGCCGGCGGACACTTCGAAGGTGCCCGGCCCGGCGATGGTGAAGCCGGTGTTGTTGTACGGGCCGTAGAGGATATCGCCTGCGGCCGCCATCATCGACACGTCGGATTCGCGCGTCTGATTGATCAGGCCGTTGGTGTTGACGATGTCGCCGCCCGCCTTGATCTGCACCGGCTTCGACGCCAGATAGTGGGAGGCGTAGCCGGAGGGCGTGTAGAACGTGCGGATCTCGCCGATGCGCGCACTCTGGACGCTGCCGTTTACCGCATAGAGGCGCGACAGGGCGCCGTTGCCGTCTGCGCTCGTGTCGGTGAGCGTGTTCGGACCGAATATCGCGAGTCCGCCGCCAAGTCCCGTGTAGGCGCCATAGCCCGGGTTGTAATCGGTGTTGTAGATGTTCTCGTAGGTGTTGCTGTCGTGATCGGTTCCGCCGCCCCAGTAGTTCGACGCGTTCGCCGTCTGCCAACCGGGCTGAGCGGGCGTCGCCAGAGACGACAAAGAGGTGCCGAGCGTGCCGAACGGGAACGCGCTCACGCTCGCGTTGTTGCGGTTCACGCCGGAGATTGCGTCGCGAGCAAGGAACTGGAAACGGCTGTCCGGCGACGGCATGAGGTAGTCGTAAAACTGCCGCGGTGCGAAGTAGATGCTGCCGCCGGCGGCCGTCACGTCGAGTATCGGCGGCAGATACGTCGTGATGCCGAAGTTGGACGTCACGTTGCCCAGCGGCGACGCGCTGCCTCCGGCCGCGAACAGCCGGATCGCGGTGTCGTCGCGCCACAGCGTGAACCAGCTTGCCGCGTTCGTGCTCACCCCGGCGAGCGTGGCCTGCGTCTGTACGCGCTCCTCGGCGCGCCCGGGGTCGACGACCTTGCCCATCACCACGTCGCCCAGCGCCTGCAGGACGACGTTGCCGTCGCCGGGTGCGACATCCGCGCCATTGCGGCTCAGCGCGGAATACGGCGTGTGGCTGTCCAGACCGCGCGGGTCCGATTGCAGGGCGACGCCGTAGTCACGCAGCAGCATCGCGCCGATATTGCCGTCGGCCGAGACCTTCGTGTCACCGCGAATATCGGCGTAGAGGCCGCCGAAGACGTTCCCGCCGGCCGAGACATTGAGCGAGCCGCCGCCCGTCTGCACGATGCCGGCATCGGTCACGCGGCCGGACCCGCCGACCGCCACGACCACGTTGCGGCTGGCCGTCGCGTCGTCCACGCCGATATTGCCGCCCGCGCGCACGTTGACGTTGCCGCCGCCGAGCGCGCCCATGCCCGAGAACGCCGAGAGGCCCAACGTCGCGGTATAGATGTTGCCGTCGAGCGCATAGGTGCCGAAGTTCACGCCCCATGCCGTCGGCTGGTTCAACGCCGCGCCGCCCTGGCGCAGCACCCAGTTGCCGACCATTTCGCTGTTGGGCTCCTGCCAGCCGAGAATGTTGCCGCCGGCCGAGAGCGTGAAGTCGCCGCCGTCCTGCGTGTACCACATGCGCTGGGCGTTGAGCGTCGCCTCGTAGCCCGCGCGCGCCGGCGTGCCGCTGCCCAGATACGTGCCATCCGGCGCCAGAGCGCGCGGCGCATTCCATGCCGTGCCGGCGCCGGTGCCCGCCACCGGGGTGCCCGCCGTGTACACGCCGAACGGCGAGAGCTGCTGGTAGTCACCGCCCGCATACAGCTCGAGGTCCCCGGTACCGGTGCGCACGACGCTGATGCCGGCCGCCGGGGTGCCGAGGCCCTTGCCCTGCACGTTCACGGTAAACGGATCGTTGAGCACGATGTCGCCGCCCTGGGCCGCGCCGTGCACGGCGCGCGAATCGGGGCTGGCAAGATCGCTGCCCCCAACGAGCCGCATCGACCACGATTGCACGCCCGGCTCGAGCATTGGTGCAATCGCCCAGATCGGCCGTTCTCCCACCTGCGCCTGCGCGGTCGAAACATACATGCCGCCAGGCAGAATCGCGCCCTGCGGGAGATCGAGCGGATTCGCGAGGGCGTAGTTCTTGATGGGCGCGACCGACGTGTTGGCAGGCCACTGCATCTCGGCGAGTCGCATGATGTACGGCCCGCTGTCCGAGAACTGGATCGCGTTCATGCCGGCCTTGAGGATCGTGCCGGGCGGCAGCAGCATGTTCGATGCCGTCGTGCCGACGATGCCCACCAGCGACGAGGTGTTCGTACCGGCCGCGATCCGATAGCCGCCGGGGCCGACGGTCGTACCGTTCTTGAGCCGATAGCCTTCGGGGAGAATGATATCGGCCGTGGTGACCACGTTGGCCTTGATCCGGTTCGAGTTCATATTCCCCCCGAGCACCACGTCGATGGGCAATCGGCTCGTGTCCGACAGGTAAAGCGGTGTGTTCGCGGCCAGATCCAGGCTGAAATTGAGCGTGCCGGTCGCCGGCAGCTTGCTTCCCACCCCGAGCGTGAGCCCGCCGGCCGCCACCGTGTACGGTCCGGTGAGCGTGACGGCCGAAAGTACCGTCTGGTACACCGCGCCGTCGGGTGAGGCCACCGGCGCCCCGAAGCCGTCCGTGATGCTGCCGTTGACCTTCAGGTCGCCGCCTGCGCGCAGCACGAGCACACCGGGCTCGCCCGCGCCGCGCACGCCGGCCGCCGCGCCCGGGCCATACCGGTAGCCCGACAAATCGAGGTCGCCCTTGGTGTTGATATCCGCCGCGCTCGCGATCTCGACGCCGGGCCGCAGGTGAAACGCGTCGCCGTAGCTGGCGAGCCCGGCAAGACGCGACTGCAGCGAGGCGTTGCGCGTCGCATTGTCGATGAATTGGCGGCTGCGCGCGTCGATCTGGGCGAGGCCGACCACGCCGTCGCCGCCCACGGGCGCGCCGGCGGCGTCGCCATTGTCCTGCGTCACGGTGCCATTGGCGTCGGTCGGCGAGTACTTCCAGAAGCCGTTCACGGCGATGCTGCGCGCGCCGGCAATGTCGGGCCGCGCCGACGCATCGATGCGAATGTCGCCGCTGGTTTCGTCCGCGCGCGGCGCGTTGATGTCGATCCGGCCGCGCGCCACGCCGTCCGGCGAACGCATGTCGAAGCGCACTCCGTCGCCGAGCCGCACCGTGCCGGTGCTCGACGTGAGCGCAACATGGCCGCGGTTCGACGCGTCGATGCTCGCGCCGTAACTGTCGGTCACGAGGCGGGTGGCATGCGTGTCGAGTACGGCGCCGCGACCGAGCGCGAGGTCCCCCAGCGCCGAGAGGATGATGGCGCCCGGCGTGGCGCCCGACGCGTCGATCGTGCCGATGACGGCGAGGCTGCCGTTGTCGGTCGCAATGCTCACGTTGCCGGCCCGTACCCCGTCGCCCACGGTGAGATCGCCCTGGCGCAAGCGGAACGCACGCGAGCCGAAGAAGCCGCCGTCGTTGAGCGACTGGTTGAGCGCGGCGAAGCCCTCGCCGCTCAACGAGCCGACGTCCAGGGCGAACTGAGCGCCGGTCTGCCCGGGCTCTGCCATGCCGAGTACGCTCGCATCGACGCTCACCTGTCCCTGCGGTGCACTGAGGCCGAGCGAGCCGGCTGCCGCATGCGGCGACGAGACGTCGATGACGGCGCCGCGTTGCAGCGCGATGTTGCCGTTGGCGCTCGCGAGCTGGATCTTGCCGCCCCAGCTCGGCTGCGTCACGTCGAAAAAGGCCGTATCGCGGCCGGCGAGATCGAGACTGGCCTGCGGGCCGATGACGATCGCCCCGTCCGCATCGATCGAGAGCTTGCCGCTCGGCAGGGCCAGGGCGGTCTGCACGTCGACACTGCGCCCTCTGAACGCCAGCGACGCGCCGAGATCCTGTACAGCCGCCGTGGGCGCCGGGCTTCCTCCTGCGGGCGCCGTGAGCGAGATGGTTCCGCCCGCGTCGTAGCGCATCGACGAACCGGCCTTGCCGGTGACGAGCGGCGCGACGATGTGCAGGTCGCCGCCACGGCGCGAGCCGTCAGCCGCCTGCGTGCCCCCTACCGTGAGTGTGCCGAGGTGGTTTGCCGTGACCCGTTCGGAGGCTTGCAGCGTCACGTCGGAGAATCCAAGCGTCAGGCGATCGAGCGCGCTCTGGCGTTGCGCCTGGCTCAGCTCGTCGTAGCCGAACTCGATCGTGCGCGCGTCCACGACGAGTTTGCCGGTACCGGTGCCGGGTCCGCCCGCGAGCACTGCGGCGGGCGCTTGCGAGCCGAACGGACTGTCCGTCGTGCCCGAGCCGGTCGAGACGCCGTTCCACAGGAAGTGCGACGTCGACAGGCGCACGACATCGGTGCTGCTGCCCAGTCCGTAGAACGCCGGCGAGTTGAACACCATCTGCACGGGGGAGTCGCCCGTGTCGAGGGTCGTCGTGCCGAAGAAGTTGAACGAGCCGCCGGCTGTCAGCGTCAGGCGCTCGAGCGCCGGAACGCCCGACGAAGCCGAGGGCCGCAGGAGGGTGTCGAGCGCATCCTGCGTGAGCTTCCAGCCAGCCGGCGCGCTCGCCATGGCGGCCGGCTCGCCGATGTTGATCTGGTCCTGCGACACGGTCAGATAGCGCGCGCCGAGATTGACGTCACCGAGTGACAGCGCCCCGGGCGCCGCAAAGGCGATGGTGCCCCGCGTGAGCAACGACGCCCCGTCGCCGACGCTCACCGTACCGTAGCCGTCCGATGGCAGGAACTCGAGCCATCCATTGCCGACGGCAAGCAGGCCCGGGTGATCGGCGAGGTACTTCCCTGCGGCCAGTCCCGTGGCATAGACATAGCCATAGCGCGAATCGATGACGTTCCCGTCAAAGCCGCGCGTGTCGATGCTTGCACCACTCTCGACGTTGACCGCCTTGCCGACGAGGAACACCTGTCCGGCGCGCAGCGCCGCGCCGCTGCGCACCGTCACACCGTTGTACAGCAACCCGTCGTTGCCGAAATACAGGCGTGCGCTGTCGCCCAGCGAGCTCTGTCCGTCGAAATACGTCCAGTACCCGCCCAGTCCGAGCGAGGGTGCCGCAAACGCGTTCAGATCGCGATCGACGAGCGAGACCATGCCTGCCGTTGGCGCCGCGCCCGGCGTGCGCACTTCGATGAGCGACGCGCCGCCCGTGACGAACAGCGCGCCGTCCACGCCCGTCACCTCGGGTGTCTGCACGCCGCCGAAGCGCACGGTGCCGGCAAAGTCGAGCGCGGGGCCGGCCGTCGTGGCGGGCTGGAACGCGATGTTGAGCAGTTTGCCGTCCTCGGGCAGACGCGCGCGCACCGTGCCGAACTGCTTTGCCTGCGAGAGCAGGAATTCGCTGAGCGTCGTCTCGTTGAATTGCGAGAGCTTGCGCACCGCCGCGCCGGGCGTGACGATCAGGCGCGTGAGCTGGTTGTCGTACTGCCCCGTGCCCGCCGTGCGCTGCGTGCCGGCGGCCGTCCACGAGCCGTCGCCGGTCGGCATGGCCGCTAACGCGGCGCCTTCACGCAGCGGGACCGTACCGGCCAGTTCCACGCGATACGCGCCGGGCATGAGCGCAAAGCTCGACGGCATCAACGTATAGGTGCCGGCGGGCAGCCCTGGCACGCCGTCGCCGATGGTGATCTGCCGGCCGACGGCGGGGTCGCCCGCGCCGTTGTCGAGCACCACCGGCGCATATTGGCTCTTGTAGCCCGGCAGGATCGCGTACACCCGGTTGCCGGCCGAGCTGTAAGCGTTGGCCGCCGGGTTCGCGTTGGCCAGTGGCGTGGCCAGCACGTTGACGGAGCCGCCGCGCCCGGAGACGAACCCCTCACCGTGCAGCGTGCCGCCGCCCGACAGGTCGATCACGGCGCCGGCTTCGCCCACGAGATGCGCGGCGCCGATGTTCACGCCCGTCGCAAGCACGCGTGTATCGCCGGACTTCACGCCGCTCGTGTCGCCGCGCGACACGAAGGTGTCGGCAAGGTTGTATTGCGTCGCATACCGGCCGCCGACGTTCAGACCGCGGTAAGTCACGCCGTCGGTCGTGCCGCCGTAGGGCATCTCGAGTCCCGCCGCGCTCACCGACGTCAGACTGCCGTTGCGCAGAATGACCGTGGGGTCGGTCTGCACGGCGTTGAGCACGCCGTTCTGGCCGAGCAACAGCACCTGTTGCCAGTCCGTGCCCAGATTGCCGCCCACGGTATTGAGCGAAATCACGCCGAGCGGCGCACGCACCACGCCGCCCTGATCGATGGCGCCGCCCATCAGAATGAGCTGCCCGAACACCGAGTACGGGGTGTCCGGCGTGCCCGCGCCGTTCGCGCGGATCGTCAGACGGCTGTCCGGCGCGATGCCCGTGTACCGGTCGCCCGCGATCACCGCGGCGTAGCCCGACGAGACCGGATAGACCTGCGCGGCCGTGAGGTTGATGTTGCCCTGCGCGTTCAGGCCGCCGGCAAGACGAATGTCGCCGGCGCTCACGAGCGACAGGTCGGCAAAGCCGTCTTGCGCCACGAACGTCGAAGGCACGGACGTACCGGCGATGTTACCGACCCCCTCCCATGCCGACGCGCCCGAGACCACGCGCCCCGCCACGTCGATGAGATTGCCCGAGAACGTGAGTGCGCTGTGGCCGGCCGACGCCTGCCCCGCACGCGGGCTGTAGACGCCCGGCACGAACGTGTCGTTGTCGAGCAGCGTGGGCGCGTCCCACGAGCCGCCGTCCAGACGGATGTATGGCGCCGCGATCCGGACCTGCGCGTCCGGCGTCCGGTCCGACACGGTGAGCAAGCCGCCCTTGAGATTCACGCTGCCCGCCAGCGACAGATCGAGGTCGCCCTGGAAAACGAAGCGATCGTGCGTGGAGAGCACCAGGTTGTCGAAGGCGCCCGCCCGCAGCTTGTCCACGCCGATGACCGCCTTGCCGTATTGCAGCGGGCTGACCGATGCGTCCGATGCCGGCGCATTCTGCACGAGCGTGATGTCATGCACGTTCGCGAACTGCGTGGGCAGATTCGCCGAATCGGTGTAGGTGCGGGTGTCGAAGTAAACGCCGAGCGTGCCGCCCGTGGCGCCCGCGCCGGCGGCGCCGGCCGCGGCCCGCAGCGTGCCCTCGAGCGCAAAGCCGTTGTTCGAATGCAGCGTGATGCTGCCGCCGTCTCCCGCGAGCGTCACGCCGTCCGGCGCGCCGGACGCCGCCGTGCCGGCGGTACGATCGACGCGCGCCGCTGCGCCCGACACGTCGAGCACCGCCCCCGGGCGGACCACGACATACGCGTCGCTGGGGTTCACGGTGATGCTGCCGCCATCGGGCGCGATACCGTAGGCCCGGCCGAGCGTGTCGTGGGCCACGTAGGCGCGCGCCGCGGCGTCGAGCCGCGCATCGTCGCCGATCCAGATCGCGCGCGTCGGGTCGTTCGCGTAGCCGATGCCGGCACTCTGCCCCGTCGCAGCCAGCGCAATGCTGCCGCCCCAGGCGTTGAGCGTGCCGTCGATCGTCAGTTGTCCTTCGCTGCTCAGGCGAATCGATTGCCCGGGGTCCACCGTGATCGTGGCGCCGCGACCGATCGTGAGCGGCGCGAGACCGTTCGAGCCGTCGTAACCGGCGCTGAGCGCCGCGCTCGCGCCCGCACGCCGGGCGAGCGTGGCGCCGAGCGGGTTCTCGGTGTACTGCGGCGGCGTCCACACGCTCAGCACGCGCATCGGATCGCTGCCGGTGGCCGCGCGCCCCGCGAGTTCGGGATCCGCACGCAGGACCGGCATAATCACCTCGAGCGCCGTGTTCTCGGCGACGACCAGCCCGTCGTGCCCGTTCACGCGATAGTTCGAGAACCCCCGCTGGAAGATCGCCGGATCCACGCGGACCTGAGACGGCGTCGCCGCATCCGCCTGCGGCGCCGGGCCGATGGCAAGCGCGCCTCCGGTCGAAAGACTCAGTGTGCCCCCGCCATTGACGCCATAGCCGCGCACGTCGCCAAGCCAGCTCAGGCGCCCCTGCGTGGGCACGCTGCCCACGCTGTGCCCGGCCTCTAGCGTGACATCGCCGCCGGAGCCGCCATCCACCGATCCGTTGGCGCGCATCACGGCGCCCGAGGACACGTCGATGCGCGCGCCTGCGCCGATGCCGACGTCGCCCGTGCTCACGACCGATACATCGCCCCCATTGACGAAGGGCAGCGCCGCCGTGCCGTTGCCGTCGAGCGCCAGATTGCTCCACAAGCCCGTCGTGTCGAGACGCACGCCGTCGGCGGCGGACACGGCGGCGGACACGGCGGCGGTGCCGGCCGCGCCGCCCGGGTCCGCCGCCGGCGGCAACACGATCTCGGTGCTTACGCCGCTCTCGCCCACATGCGAGACGACGTTGCCGAGCGCAATCGTGCCGCCGTGCGCAGTGAGGCCAGCGGCCACGCTCACGTGCGGTGCATACAAGGCGATCGTGCCGCCCGGCGTCACGCTCAGCGCCCCTTCGACGCGCAGCGAGTCGCTCGCGGCCGCACGAATGGCCCCCACGCCGAAGAGGCTCACGTAGCGGCTGTCGAGGGCGAGCGTGGTGCCCGCATCGCGCGCGGCGGCCTCGGCCGCCGGCGCATCGCCGGTGAAGACGATCGTGCTGGCGACAGGCGACAGATTGTAGAAAACGCCCGTCGCGCCGAGCGATGGCGTCCAGTTTGCAGCGGACTGATAGCTGCCCAGTATCAGCTCGGCGCCCCGAGCCGCCGCCTGCTGGGCTTGCAGGTAGCCATCCGCCAGGGTCGCGTCGGCGGCCTTGACCTGCGACGGGCCCTGATACGTGGCGGCGACCACGTCGCCGGCGAGCGACGCGGTGGGCGTCGAGATGATGAGACGTCCTGCGTCGCGGCCTACGGTGTAGCCGTTTTGCAGCACGCGTTGCGGCGCGATGAGCGGGCTCGCATACGACTCCGTCGCGCTCGTGCCCCAGCGCGGGTGCAGGGCGTCGAAGCCTGTGTAGACGCCGCTGTACGCGACATTCGCGGGCGCCGCGTTGGCGTTGTAGATCTGGCCGTCCGCACCGCGCAGCCACGTCTGGTTCAGATAGCCCGTCTGCACGTCGAGCGAGCCGCCCGACACGTTGATGGTCGACCCCGCCTGCGTCACGGCATTGCCGCCGCTGAACGCCACCGTGCCGCCCTGCGCGGCCCATTCGCCGATGCGATGGCCGATGTTGTCCAGATAACCGCCGACCTCGAGCAGCCCGCCTGGCGTGTAGTAGCGGTCCTTGTCGTAGCCGCCGGCGCCGGCCGCCGTGTGCAGCAGGCGCCGCCGGTCGATCCAGATGTTGGCATTGTTGAGCGCGGCCCGGTCGCGGTTGGTGGGCGAGTCGCGCTGCTCGTTGCCCTGCACGTTGATCTTGACGTTGTTGCTGTCCATCGACAGTGACACGCCCACCGCGCCCGAGACGTCGAGCTGCGCACCGGTCGCCACGAAACTGCGGCCCGTCGCGCTCACGGCGAGCTGGCCGCCCGTGGCGAGCGTCAGCGAGTTGCCCTGGAATTCGACGTTGCCGCCGCTCACGATTTCCACGCGCGACTGATCGCGGCGGTCGTCGAGACGAGACAGGTTGTCGAACAGGTCGACGGGGCTCTGACGACGGATGAAGTCCTGCGCCGCCGAGTCCTTGATGATGGCCGAGCGCTGGCTGTCGAGCGCCGTGGCGCCGTTGTCGCTGATCAGGACCGAGGTGAGCGCGCCGTTGCCGAGCGTCACCTTGCCTTGCGTGTCGCTTGCCGAGTTGAGCAGGTGGATCGTGCCGCGCGTATTGACCGTCGTCGTCGACACCGCCACGCCGAGTTGCTGCACGTCTCGGCCCGCCAACGTGATGTCGCCCTCCGGCGCCATCAACAGCCCCGTGTTGACGACTTTTCCTGCCGTGCTGTCTGCCACGAGCTGCGGCGAGATTTCGTTGCCGCGCGTGGTCGACGATGTGTTCGCATCCGTGCCCACACCCTTGCGGATCACGAAGCTGTCGCCGGCAGCGAGCGCGACCTGCCCTTGCGGCGTGACGATCGTCCCCGCGTTGCTCACGTCCTTGCCGAGCAACAGCACGTAGCCGCCGCCCTGCGTCACCGACGTGGGCGTGCGTGTCGTGATGCTCGCGCCGGCCTGCACCTCGACCTTGCCCAGCGCGTCGGTGAAGCTCGGCGTCGTTCCATTCGCGCCGTAGAGCCCACCGGTCTTGAACTGCGCGTCGCTCATGTTCGCCGCCGCAACTACCAGATTGCGCGTATCGACTTGACTGGCGCCGCCGAAGATCACGCCGTTGCGGTTGAGCACCAGCACGGTGCCGTCGCCGTGAATCTGCCCCTGGATCCGGCTCGGCCGCGCCTGCGGATCGTTCACGCGGTTGAGCACCGCCCAATCGCTTTGTTGCGCGAAGTTCACCGACGTGTTGCGACCGACGTTGAACGTCTCCCAGTTCAGGATCGCCTTGTCGGCCGTCTGCTGGATGTTGACGTTGGTCTTGCCGTTCGAGGTGCTTTGCGTGGGCGCCTGCGCGTTGATCCAGCCCTTGGTGAGGCTATTGGTATCGACCTTGAGACCGCCTTCGGCGAGGCCATCCGGAATCGTGGCATCGCTGTTGGCCGCGGCCGCACGCGCGCTCGCCTGCGCCGCCTGCATCGCGGCAATGCCCTGCGCCGCCGAGCCCAGATTCGCAATCGAGCGCTGCAGTTGGGCATTGGCCTGTTGCTGCTGCGCCGAGGGGTCCATGAGCGCGGTGACCGGCATGCCGTTCGGCAGGCGTCCCGTCTGTGAGGCCGTCGTCTGCGCCGCGCCGCGCGCCGCGAACCATGCACTGCTGAACGCTTGTTGCGCGTGGGCGCTGCTCCACAACCCGCTGCTGGCCAGAAAGACGGCCACGGCCCGCATGGTCGGGGAGATGATGGACGAAGGGATAGGAGAGCTGGCCGTGACGCGCCTGCGCGTCCGGAGGGGATGGCGTCGTCGGTTCGTTGCTGCGCCCTGGTGCCCGCGTGAGTTCATCTGGAATTCAGCCTGTGGTGGATGCGTCCTCCTAAAGACACGCGCACTGCACGAAATCCCCCAACTTTTTCGATGCCGCTCGAACGCAATTCCGCTGCGCCCCGCGCCAGACGCGAGCGCAGGGACTTCAACTCAGGATCAGCACACCGCCGGGCAACGCGCGTGACGTGAGGCCGAACGAGCGCTCGATCTGCAGCAGCGCTTCGTTCAGGATGGCGATGGAAAAACGTCCGCTCACGGGTTCGCCGCGGCGCGATTCGGCGAGCAGCACGACACGCCCGGGACGATAGCGGTTGATCTCGTCGATGACCTTCGCCAGCGGCGTCTGGCGAAACACCAGTTCGCCGCGCCGCCACGCCGACACGGCCGCCGGTTCGACGCCCGTCACGCCGCCGATCGCATCGTCGCGATAGACCGTCTGCTCGCGCGCTGCGAGCCGTCGTTCCCCAGCCGGATGCACGACGCGCACCGTGCCCTCCAGGCAGCTCACGCACACCCGGCCGTCGAGATAGCGCACTTCGAAGCGGCCTGCCCGCGCCACACTGCGCCCCACCCCGGCGCTCACGCCAAAGGGCTCGCGCGCGGACGCCAGATCGACGGCGACTTCCCCCGTAAGCAGATCGAGGCCGTTGGTGCGCCCGTCGCGCGTGTGTCGGCGCACGCTCGTCTGCGTGTTGAGCATGACGTCGACGCGCCCCGCAGCCGACGCCAGCGCGATATCGCGCTGCTCGCCGGTCGCGGTACGGTAATCGGCGGACCATGTGCCCACGGATGGCCACAGGCCCAGCGGCGGATACACCGCCGCCACGCCCGCCACCGCCGCTGCGCTCAGCCCCACACCGAGAAACGCCCGCCGGCTGGCCAATCCATTGCCGCGGGCGGCGCGCGAGCCGGCCGGGGGCCGACTCGCCAGACGACGATGGCGCGCCGCAGCCTCCGGGTCCGCACGCAGCCACTCGCCGATGGCCGGCCGCATCGCATGCCATTGCCGTTTGGCGTCGTCGAACGCCTCGGCGTGCGCCGCGCTCGTCCCCTGCCAGCGGCGAAATGCGTGCAGGTCCACCTGCCGCACGTCGCCACCGCTCAGACGGGCGAGCCAGATCCGTGCTTCCTGGCGAAGCACGTCGTCGTGATCGGTCCGCTCACGGGTTGCCTGCGGTGTGGTCATGGCGCGGTGTCTGCACTGGCAAGTCGATGACGTCGCACATTTTGCGCATGCGGCGCCGAAATATTTTTTGTCTTCATCGAGATGACATCTTTCATGGCGCGTTTCCGCCAACTTTTTTTGCGAGCCCGCGCCCGCCCGCCCGCGCAGGCCCCTCGCGGCGGGCCATCTGCTCGGCGCAGAAGTCCTGCGCGCGCCGCAGCTCGTGCTCCACGACGCTGACAGTTACCCCGAGGCGGGCAGCCACCTCCTTTTGCGACAGGCCCTCCCAGCGCACGAGCAGCAGCACGTCGCGTCGGCGCTGCGGCAGACGCTCGATGGCGCGCACGAGGGCGGCCATGTCCGCTCGCGCGCCGGTCGTCTGCTCCGGCCCGGGCGAGGCGTCCGGCATCTCGAGAATCTCGTCGATTTCGCTCGCGCTCGCCTGCTGGCTGTTGCTGCGCAGGTGGTTGATGGCGATGTTGGTCGCCATGCGCAAGAGGAACCCGTGCGGATTGAGGACCGTGGCCTGGTCCTCGAGGCGCGTCAGCCGCAGCCATGTGTCGTGCAGCGCGTCTTCGGCCAGCTCCGGGCTGCGCAGCGAGCGCACGAGATGCCGCTTCAGATCCAGATAGCGGGTGGACAGATAGGCCATGAGGGCCAGCCGGACTTCTTCCGTCATGACGCACGGGCCCCGGTGCGGCACGCCGGGCCGCCCCGCGAGGCCGGCAGGATCAGCATGGCGAACGGCTGCGGCATGTCGGGCAGCGGCGGCTGCGACACGCGCACGCGCGAGAGCGTGTCGACGAGCGTGCGGGCCATCGGCGTCTCGCTCGTCTCGGAGAGCACACGGACGTCGACCACCCGGCCGTCCGGCGCGACACGAAAGCGAAGCAGCGCGCGATAGCGCGTCGCCGACGTGCGCGTGTCGGCGCAGATCGCCTGCCAGACCTCCGTTTGCACGAGCGCATCGTAGTCGGCGAACCGCACGGCGGGGTCGGGCTCGTCGGACGGCGTGCGCGTGGCGTCCCGCGCCGCGGGCACCAGCACGAACGTCGACACGCCTGAGGTACTGGCCGTCTCCACCGCGAGACCGGTGCCGTCCACCAGACGACGCAACGCCTCGAGCGCCGTGTACTGGCCGGAGACGGGTGAGGCCGTGCGCCCGGCAACGAGCGCGCTGCTGAACAGCGCCGAGCGTCCGGAAACGGTGGAGAACAATTCCAGTGCCATGTCGAGGGGTTGCGCGGGGATATCGAACGTGAATCGTCTGTCGCCGGCGCCCGCCGCGGCCTGCGTGGCAGTCGTCTGCGCCTGTGCGCGGACGATCCCGGGAGCGCCCGCCAGGCTCAAGCCGCACACGAGGCCTGCCAGCACGAGCGCGCGGGCCGATGGCGGATTGCCTGTCATCTCGAGGGAACGATCGTCGGGGTACCGGGTGGGCGTCGAGCCGCTGTCTCGCCTGAAATGTCGTTGAATATTGTGACTTTTCAGTGACAAACGACATTCTTGCGGGGCGCGCCCCGTCTATACGCCAGCGGCTTCTCGCCGCGAGGCGACGGGCGTGCGCGTGCGCGTCGCCACGCAGGCAGGCACGTTGGCAGTCGTCGGGCCGCCGCGGACATGGACTTCCTCGTGCGGCGGCATTGCCGCTCGTCACGCGTCGGCGTGCGAGCCAGGCGGTTGGCGGCGCGCGGCAGAAGGCGCCGTCGGCGCCGTCGCCGCCTTCGGAGCGCTTGTGGCCATGCCGCGCCTGATGGGACGGCGCGACTCGCTGATCCCGCCGCTGGCGGTGCGCCCGGTGCGCGTGGCGCAGTAGTCGAGTGTCTGGCGCAGCAGCGTGTCCACCTTGCGCACCGACAGGCCGTGACGCGCGGCGACCTCCTCGCGGGTCAGATCCTCGACGCGCAACTCCATCAGCACGCGCCGGTGGTACCCCGACATGTCCTCCAGCGCCCGGGCCAGCGCGGCCAGCTCCGACCGGGCGCCGGCGACCGCCTCCGGCCCCGGGCCGCGATCGGGCAGCGCATCGAACACTTCGTTCTCGTCGGCGATCGACGCCCACATGCGACGACCGCGCATCTGATCGACGGCAAGGTTGTACGCCATCCGGAACACATACGTCTCGGCGCTGTGTACGGCATCGGGCAACGTGGCGCTGCCGAGCCGCACCCACGCCTCGTGCAGGCTGTCGCTGGCCGTGTCGGCGCAACCGATGCGCCGCGACAGCCGGCGCAGCAGCCTGTCGTAGTTCGACGCCAGGCATTCGCGCAGCGCCTGCGTGGCCGCACTCTCCAGCGCCGCCCCGTCGACATCTGATGGTTCCGTCCCATCCGGTGGTTCCGACCCATCCGGTGCTTCCGTGGCTTCCGACGCCCCGCACGCCTTTGCTGCGCCGCCGCGCACGCCGTGTGCCGTACTCATCCCCACGTCAGCATCCCCGTCGCCCGGAGTTCCCCGGACTTCCCCGTACCGCGCGTGCGCGAACATTGTGTGCCCCCGATACCCATGAACGCCTGTGTCTGTCATCCATTGCAGACCTCAATGACATGACGGATATCAAAGGGCAAATCCGCACACTATTTTTTGTAACGCGATGCCGGAGTCACGGGCGCGCCCGGAACGGCACGGCGAAAACGCGAAAATGCGAAAACGCCCCTCCTGCCCCTCCTGCCCCTCCTGCCCCTCCTGTCCCTCCTGTCCGCGTCATCGAGCGCCCCTGGACGCTGTGGAAAGCGTCAGGCAGCGGCGCTGCGGCGCGATTGACGCGGAGCGGGGTGCACGCTTAGCGTCCGAGCGCCCCGCATTGCACCTGGCCGGACACCGGGTCCTTGCGACACGCGGTGGCGCCCTGCCCGTCGAACGAAATCGAGCCCTGTGCATTGGCCGGCTCGCCGGGAAAACGTCCCGGCGGCGAGCGCTGCGGATCGGCCAGCTCGCGCATCTGCATGCTGCTGGCGGCGGACATCTCGCGCTGACGAAGCATGTCGCGCTCACCCTGCGCCATGCCCTGGCCGAATTGTGCGCCAACGCCAGTCGGGCGTTCTTGGCGAGGCGCCGGCGGCGTGAGCGCAATGCCCGGAGCGCCGTCCCCTGCGCTCTGGTTGGACTGCCGAATGCTGTCGAGCTCCCCGCTCTGCAAGTAGGACTGGGCTGCGGCAGGGCCGGCGACGCAGGCGCTCGCGGCGCCGAGACACACGCACAGCAGCGCTCTCGTGGACAGGTTTCGAGTCATTTTCGCTTCGGTTTCATGTCGCTTCGGTTTCATCTCGCCCCGGGCGCATCCGCAGATGCGTGAATCGAATTTTCGGGCGCACAGTTTAGCGTTTTGCGCCATGGAGTCCCGAACATCCCCAGAGGGGCGAAAAGAGCGACCGTGCGACGCCGGTGTTCGCCGCCTCACGAAAACGAAAAGCGCCTCGCGGGATACCCCGGAGGCGCTTGGGTGAGCGTCGGCAGCGCCGTTTTCTCGCGTGGCTGGCGCGGCCGGCGCTTCTCAGCCGCGACGCGTTGCGAGCTCGGCGCCCTGGCGCAGCGCTTCGAGCATGCTGCCTTCGTCGGCGATGCCCTTGCCGGCGATGTCGAACGCCGTGCCATGATCGACCGACGTGCGCACGACCTGCAGGCCGACGGTGACGTTCACGCCCGCTTCGAGGCCCAGCACCTTGACCGGACCATGGCCCTGATCGTGATACATGGCGACGACCAGATCGAAGTCGCCGCGCCCGGCACGGAAGAACAGCGTGTCGGCAGGCAGCGGCCCCTCGATGTCCCAGCCGCGCTCGCGCAATCGCTCTACCGCCGGCACGATCTTCTCTTCCTCTTCCCCGTAGCCGAACAGGCCGTTTTCGCCAGCGTGCGGGTTGATGCCGCAAACGGCGATGCGCGGCTTGGCGATGCCGGCCTTCACGAGCGTGGCATGACCGCGCTCGATCGTGCGCTGCACCAGGCCTGGCTCGATCTTGCGGATCGCGTCGATGATGCCGATATGGGTCGTCACGTGAATCACGCGCAGTTGCGGCGCGACCAGCATCATCGACACTTCGTCCACACCGGTCAGGTGCGCGAGCATTTCCGTGTGCCCGGGGAATTTGTGGCCGCCCGCATGCAGGGCTTCCTTGTTCAGCGGTGCGGTGCAGATCGCGTCGATCTCGCCCGCCTCGGCCAGCTTTGCCGCGACCGCGATGTATTGATACGCCGCGTCGCCCGCCACGGCCGAGAGTTCGCCGAATGGCAGATCTTCCGGAATGAGGTTCAGGTCGATGCACTCGATCACGCCAGGCGTGAAGGTCGCGTCGGCGATCTTCTCGATGCGACGCACCGTGAGCGCGCCCTTGACGATCGCGATCGCCCGTTCGAGACGGCGCGCGTCGCCGATGACGACCGGACGGCATTGCGCGTACACGCTGTCGTGCGCCAGGCTCTTGACGATGATTTCCGGGCCGACGCCGGCCGCGTCACCCATCGTGATGCCAATGACAGGGAGGTATTGATTCATGGCGTATCCGTTGGTATCCGTTTCGTTGAGGCTGCCCGGAGCGTTCTCCAGGCCATGGTGTTCTGTTGTCGCTTCAGGCCGCCGGCCGCACGCGATACGCGGCGCTCACCCGCCGGCCATGCCCGCGCGCAAATGGCGATAGGCGCTGTGCAGCGCGGCTTCACCGCCGAAGGCGCCGGCCTTCGTGACGATATGCACGGGGGAGCCGTCGGCCGGCCGCCCCACTGCCACGCCCGGCTCGACCTCCGAGAGCAGTTCCAGCGCACCGATCCCGGCCGCGCTCAGCATGGCGCGCGCCGTCTCGCCGCCGGTGACGACAAGGCCCGACAGGCGTGCGAAGTGCGGCGCGATCAGCGCTGCGAGCGCCGCGGACAGTTGCGCGCCTTCTGCAGGATCGAAGGCGTCGTCCCGGCCGATTCGCACAAGCAGGTCCGTTCCCGCGTCGATCGCCTCGCCGATGCGCTCGCACCAGCGTGCGGCGTCGGGGTGAGCGGCTCCTGCGCGCAACACCGCGGGCGGCACAATCCACTCGACCACCGCGTTCTCGGCGCACAGTCGCGCGCACTGCTGTTGCGCCACCTCCGAGAGGCTGCCGACCAGCGTGAGCACACGCGCGCCGCTAGGCGCGGGAGACGGGGCGGCCTCCGTGTCGTCGTGATGTGCGCGGTCTGCCTGGTTCGCGTGGTCCGCATGGTGGGCCGGGCCGAACAGAACCGGCAGCGCGGCCAGCTCCCGCGCGAGGCCGCCCGAACCTACCCAGAAGACGTCCGTCAGCGTCGCGCTCGCGCGCGCCAGCATGGCCAGATCGTCGTGCGTCTGCGCGTCGACGATCAAGGCCGTCACGCCTTGCTCGCGCGCCTGTGAAACAATCGCGGCGAACGATTCGATCACGGCGTCGGCATCGCCGCGCAAGCGATTTACGGACACCGTGCGCGTGCGCAAGCCGGCAGCGGCGAGCATCGGTGCGAGACGCGCTTCCTGGCCTTCGTGCTCCAGGCGCCACGTGTCCGTTCGTGCGAGCGGCACACCGCGCACAAACACTTCGCCGTTTTCCACCGTGCGTCCGGTCGCCGGAAATGCAGGCGCGACAATTGCCAGTCCCGCGAGCGGCTGCAGCGCCGCCACTTCCGCGACCCAGTTGCCGCGCAAGGTCGAGTCGATCTTCTTGTAGAGCCGACGCCCCGGCGCGGCCAGCCGCTGCCACGCGGCGACTGCGCGCAACGCCGCTTCGGCAGGCTTCAGGCGACGCGTATCCGTATCGATCGCCACCACCTGGGCGGCCGCACTGAAGCCGTCGACGTCGAGCGACACCACGCTGCGGCGGCCGGCATTGGTGAATCCGATCGCGCAGTCGGCGGCGCCCGACAGATCGTCGGCGACAATCAGCATGCTCACTGCACCGCTCCCTTGGCCGCGAGGCCGCGGGCGGCGACACGCCTGGCGACGGCCGCCGTCAGGATCGGCGAGACGATGGCCGTCACGACCACGCAGGCGGCCACCAGCAGCGTGGCGCTCTTGGCGGCCTCTTCGTAGACCGGATTGGCCGCCGCGATGAGCGCGGGTACGGCAGCGGCATTGCCCGCCGTGTTCGCCGCCGCAGTGCCGGCCACGCCCGTGCCGCCCGTAAGACGGTCGACGATATACAGCGGAATGCCCGTCACCACGACCACCGCGAAGCCGAGCAGGATGCCCAGCAGCCCGGCCTGCCAGACCTTGTGCAGATCGAGACCGGCGCCCAGCGCGAGCGCGAAGAACGGAATCATCACCGGCACGGCGCGGCCCAGGAAATCGCGCATCTCGCGATCGAGGTTGCCGAGCAGCATGCCTACAGCGAGCGGCAGGATACTGCCCACCAGCGTCGGCCACGGGAAAGCGGACAAGCCCGCCACACCCAGCGTCACCATCGTCAGGAACGGACCGGACTCGAGGGACATGATCGTGTAGGCGCCCACATCTTCCGAGCGGCCGTACTGCCCCATCAGCGCCATGTACAAGCCGCCATTGGTGTCGTTCATTGCCGCGACGACGGCCAGCGTGGAGATGCCCGCGAACAGGCCGGACGAGACCGGCGCCTCGCCAAGGAAGTGCCCGAGCACCACGCCGACGACAATGGCCGCGCCGACCTTGGCCGCGAACAGCGCGCCGCCCTTCTTGACGAGATACGGCGTGGCCTTCACATCGATGCTCGCGCCCATGCAGACGTAGAACACCGCCAGAATCGGCAACGCGCCGGTGAAGAGTGCGTTGGTAAACGAGCCGAAGAACTTCGGCATGCCCGGCATGAACGTGGCAATGAGCGAGCCGATCAGCAGCGGGACAATCATCATCCCGCCCGGCACGCGCTCGATGGCGCGCTTGATTCGAATTTGAGCCATTGTTGTCTCCCGACTGATTAATTTTGACAAATCAATCATTATTTTGATCGATTCGAGCAAACCGAAGTCTAATCGTTGCCAGAAATTTGTGCAAATTTTGTGAATCGGGGTTTATCCTCGGTGTTCCCCGCTCTGCCCCCGGTTTTCCAGAGGCAGCACCACGCAAAAATGATTGAATCGATCATTTTCGGGACGTCACGCGATCATCGCCGCACGGCGCGCTCGGGGCGGCCGGCATCGCGCGATCGGCGCTCGCCTCGGGCTACACTATGCGCGCGGCGCGGCCATCGCGGCGGCCGGCCGTCTCCTGTCACGCTACGACCGCAATGACCGCTACCGCATCCGTCCTGTCTTCATGAAAGTTGCCAACCGCCGCGAGGCGATCTACAAAGCCGTTCTGACGGGCATGACCGACGTTGCCGCGCTGTGCGCCCACTTCGGCATGTCGGAAGCCACCGTGCGCCGCGACCTGCGCGCATTGGCCGACGAGCGTCGCATCGTGCGCACGTATGGCGGCGCCGCCGCACCGGTGCGCATGCACGAACCCGAAGAGTCGCTCGAATTGCGCCGCGAGAGCTTTCGTGAACAGAAGGACGCCATCGCGCGCGCCGCCGTGGCGCACGTGGACGACGGCGACACCATCTTTCTCGACGGCGGCACCACGACCGAAGCCATGGCGCAGTTCCTCGCCGGACGCGAAGCCGTGCATGTCATCACGAACAACCTGCTGGCCGTGGGCGCGCTCGCGGCAAACAAGGTGCCCGTCACGCTCATCGGCGGCGACGTGCGCCCGTCGAGCATGAGCGTGCTCGGCCCGCTCGCGCAGCTGGCGCTCTCGCGGGTGTCCGTCGACAAGGCCTTTCTCGGCGCGGACGGCGTAGTCGCCGGCCGCGGACTGTGCGAAGCGTCGGCCGAACAGGCCTGGCTCAAGGAGTGCATCATCCGCCAGTCGGCGAGCGTCTACGTTCTGGTCACGGCGAACAAACTCGACCGGGCGAGCCAGCAGCACTGGACGCCGCTCGAGCGCATGTGGACGCTTGTCACCGACGCGCGGCGCGAGGATGCGGCGCTCGCGGGTTTCGTGGCACGCCCGGAGATCACCATCGAATCGGTGGGTTGATCCGGCCTCGATCCGGCCTGGGTCCCGCCCTGACCGGCTGTCGACATCACCGGACGCCCGTCGCGCGCCCGGTATGATGGCGACGGTGCCGCCCATGCTTCGCACCCATTTCCCCCGACTTCGCCTCATTCACTTCGACGACAGCCATGACACAAGACGCCTCGCTCATTGCCGCATTCGCGCCAACCGGCGTACTGCGCGCGTGCATCAATCTCGGCAACCCGGTGCTCGCCGGACGCGACGCGCAATCGCGACCGATCGGCATCTCGGTGGACCTGGCCGCCGCGCTGGCGCAACGTCTTGGCGTCGCGCTCGAACCGATCGTCGTCGACACCGCCGCCCGAGCCGTGGAGACCGTCTCCGCCGGCGACGCGGACGTGGGGTTCTTCGCGGTCGATCCGCGCCGCGCCACCGCCATCGCGTTCACCGAACCGTACCTGCTCATCGAAGGCTATTACCTCGTGCCGAAGTGCTCGCCGGTGCAGACGAACGCGGACGTGGACCGCAGCGGCACACGGGTGGTCGTCGGCAAGGGCAGCGCATACGACCTGTTCCTGACCCGCGAGCTGCAACACGCGGAAATCGTGCGCGCACCAACGTCGCCCGCCGTCGTGAGAACATTCCTCGACGGCGGCTACGAAGTGGCCGCCGGCGTGAAGCAGCAGCTTGAGGCGGACATTCAGGGCACGCCCGGCTATCGACTGCTCGGCGAACGCTTCATGGTGATCCGGCAGGCGATGGGCTTGCCGATCGGGCGCGGCGAAGCGGCGGCGAAGTATCTCGCGACGTTCGTCGACGAAATGAAAACGTCGGGCTACGTCGCACAGGCGCTGCAGCGCCACCGTATCTCCGGCGTATCGGTCGCGCCGTAAGCTGCATTCAGCCGCGTTCAGCCGCATTCAGCCCATTCAGCCATTCGGACTTCGCCAGGCTGCACACGGACTCATGCCATTCGCCGCCTGCGCTCCTACTTCCGTCAGGCTTCGCGCAAGGCCGGGTGGGAGCCCTTGCCCAGCACGACATTCGCCGCTACGGCAACGACGATGTTTGCCGCCAGCGCAATGAGACCGGTGTAGAGGGAAACCTTGTCGCCACCGAGCGTGAACGTGTGTACCGGCTTGATGCCATCCACGAACGCGAGCCAGCTTCCGCACACGATGCCGACCGCCCATCCGCACAACAGCGCGCGCGCACCGAACCAGCTCACGAACACGCCGAAGACGAGCGCCGGGAACGTCTGCAGGATCCACACGCCGCCAAGCAATTGCAGATCCAGCGCGAATTGCGTCGGCAGAAACAGGATGAACACCAGTGCACCGAACTTCACGACGAGCGAGACGATCTTGGCGACCTTCGCCTCTCCTTCATGCGAGATGTCGGGGTTGACGTAAGGCTTCCAGAAGTTGCGCGTGAACAGGTTCGATGCGCCAATGGACATCACCGCCGCCGGCACCAGCGCGCCGATCGCGATGGCGGCAAACGCAAAGCCCGCGAACCAGCTCGGAAACAAGCCGTTGAACAGTGCCGGGACAACGTCGTTGTTCGTCTGCACTTTCACGCCCGCGGCGTATGCCATGAAGCCGAGCAGCGCGATCAGCCCGAGCAGTACCGTGTAGGCCGGCAGGAACACCGCGTTCTTGCGAATCGTATTGGCGTTCTTCGCAGCGAACACGCCCGTCAGCGTGTGGGGATACATGAACGCGGCAAGCGCGGAGCCGATCGCCAACGTCGCAAAGGGCAGGAATTGCGCAGGTTGGAGCGTCAGCCCCGTCGCGCCGCCCTTCTTCGCGAAGACATCGCGCGCGGTATCGAACACGACGCCGTAACCGCCCAGCTTGGCCGGCACCACGATCACCGCGACGAGCACGACGATGTAGATCATCAGATCCTTGACGAACGCGATCAGCGCCGGCGCACGCAGCCCGGCGGTGTACGTGTACAGCGCCAGGATAACGAATGCCGCGAGCAGCGGGATCTCGCCCGCCAGGCCAAGCGCCTTGATGACGACCTCCATCCCGATCAGTTGCAGCGCGATGTAGGGCATCGTCGCCACGACGCCGGTGAGTGCCACGGCGAATTCCAGCGGACGCGACTGATAGCGCCCGTACACGACGTCCGCCGCGGTGACGTGCCCCGCTTTGTGCGCCGCGTGCCACAGCTTCGGCATGATCAGGAAGACGATCGGGTAGACGAGAATCGTGTAGGGCAGCGCGAAGAATCCGTAGGCGCCAACCGCGTAGACCAGTGCCGGCACGGCAATCACGGTGTACGCGGTGTAAAAGTCGCCGCCGACGAGAAACCAGGTAATCCACGTGCCGAAGTTGCGCCCGCCCAGCCCCCATTCATTGAGATTGGCGCCCTTGGGTCCGCCACCCGCCATCCAGCGCGAGGCCCAGAAACCCATCACGGTCACGAGGACAAAGAAAAACACGAAGACCGACAACGCGGTCCAGTTGATCGCGGAGGCGGCCATTTATTCCTCTCCCTTCCTCAGACCGTCGCGAAACACGATCCAGATGATCAGCGACGTGAGCGGCACCCAGGCAAACTGATACCAGTAGAAGAACGGAAAACCCCACAGCGACGGCAACTCCCGGTTGTAGAAAGGGACCCACAACAGGCCGATGAACGGCAGCAATAGCAATAACCGCATTTGAGCGTCTCTCCTCGCTTTCTGGTTGGACTCGTGCGTATCGACTCGCCACTGTTTTTCACTCTAGTCCAACGGCATGGAGTTTGCTCAGCACCCCGCAAAGCCCCGACGCACGGGGGCTGGCGGGATCTTGCCGGTGTTGCGCGTGTTGAAACGATCGGGTAGGTCCGGCCCGGTCCTGCGCCTCGCTTTTGCAGCGCGATCAGGCCGGTCGGTCTGCGTCAGGACAACGTCTGCGGCGCCTTGCGTTTTCGCCGGCCGTCTCCGGGCGTCGCCGCGCTCGCCACTGCCTTGCTCCCGGCGCGGTGTCTCGCGGCGCAGGCTTCGCCAAGGGCGACCATGGCGTCGGTGAGCTGCGCCATGCGGCATCCAGTCGCCCAACATGTTCGGTATCCGCGGTGATGAGGACCTGGGTGGCGGCACGCACCTCACCTTCGATCTCGTGAATCAGTTTTCGGTGGGCACTGGCGCCGTACAGCCGCCCACCAAAGGGCTATTCGGCCGCAATGCGTGGATCGGCATGAACAACGAGCGGTATGGATCGCTCAGGCTCGGAAATCAGTACGACTTCATGATCGACGCGCTCTTCTTCGGGCGAACCGACGCCGCACTGGCCGTGGGCGGCCTGTACAACTTTCGGGCCGGCCCGTTCCAGAAGCTCGCGCTGCCTTACAACCCGCCGTATGCCAGCCAGTTCGACTGGGACCGCATGTCGGGGCAGACGGTGACGAATTCGGTCAAGTATCTATCGCCGTCGCTCAGGGGACTTCGCTTCGGCGCTACGATCTCGGCTCGGTGGGCCTCAATGCCCTGGTGACAACGGTCCGCAACACCGCCAACGGAGCGGCCGTCGCACAGGGACAGGTCGGCGTGACCTACCAGTGGGACCCGCAGATGCAGGCTGGCGTGGATTACATGTACATGAAAGGCAACGGCTATCTGGACAACAACCACGCCCACCAGATTTCCGCCATCCTCAACTACTTCCTGTCCAAACGCACGAAGGCTTATACGGAAGTGGTGTATCAACGCACGAACGCCAGCGCACAAGCCCTGGTGAGCGGCATCGTCGAGCCGAACGGCACGTCCGGCGGGCCCACCCAGCTCGTCGTCCGGGTGGGCGTGTTGACGAGGTTCTGAGCATCGAAAGCCGGCGTAACGCCTCCCTCGCGAATGGCTGAAGGATCCTCGCGCGGGCTGTCAATACGGAGCTCACCTACCGTGTCGGCGCCGCCTCGGCGGCCGCCGGCGTCCGTTCGGGCTTGGTAAAATTCGCGTCGGCGGCCGGCGCAACATTGAGGACTGGCCGTTTATCACGGGTCCGATCGCGCGTGCGATCCCGCATCCGATCGCGCGTCCGATCCCGCATCCGAGCTAGTATTGAGGTGAGTGCCCTTCAGAGGACCGAACGTGTCAAGCCGCCCGCTCTCCCGACACAGTCTGCGCCGTGCTCGCGACGCCGCCCTCGCCTTCGGCGCGGGCGAAGCGAGCTGGAACGACGTCATCCGCACGGCGCGCGACTTCTTCGGGGCGGACGCCGCCGCCTACGTCTCGACCGACAAGGACACCCGCACGCTGCGCGCATTCGAGCAGATCGGCCACGACGACAAGGCCAGCCGGGATTACACCGAGCACTATCATCAGTACGACGACTCGCGACGCCGGCATTGGGAGGCGGGCGCCGGGTCCTGGTTCGAGTCGTCCGTGCGCGAGCGCCACGAGACCACGAACGACCGCTTGTTCTGGGCGGATTTCATGGCGCCGAACCACATCGGTCAAATCACCGGGATCATCCTCGCCAACGACGACGAACTCGCCGCGCTCAGCGTCCAGCGCATCACGCCCGCCACGTCCAGCTTCACCCATGCGGCGGCCGTAGCCGACTACGGCCGCCTGATGAGACGAGCCTTCCTCGCACGGCGCTCGGCCACGCGAGAGCGCATGGACGTCCTCGGACAAGTCCTCGATCCATCCCGGGAAGGGTATCTGGTCGCAGCGGGCGACGCCCGCGTGATCATCGCGGCGCCCGGCACGCAAGCGCTGCTCGGCGGCGATCACCAACTCGTCATCGACCGCAGGCAGCTCACGCACCGCGTTCCCGCCTGGCAGGCACGGCTGCTCGCAAAGCTTCGCGAGACGGCCGTTACCGGGCAACCGTGCCGCATGGTCCTTCCCGACGGCTGGGGTCGCGCATGGCGGCTCGGGCTGCGCCGCACCGACGCGGGACTCAATCTGGGCCTGGGCGTGAGCGTCGGCGTGCGCATCGAACGCCGGGACATCTTCGACCTGCCCGACATCGCCGCCTTCGCCGAACTGTTTCGCCTGAGCGCGGCCGAGGCGCGCCTTTGCCACTATCTCGTGGCGGGCCTCACCATCGACGACTGCGCCGAAGTCGTCGGCGTCAGCGCCCACACCCTGCGCAAGCAGCTTGGCTCGGCCCTGCGCAAGACCGGCTGCACCCGCCAGCCCGAGCTCATACGCCTGCTGTCCGGCCTGTGAGCCCCCGGCCGCCGTCAATGGCAGATTTGAAGTATTGATCGCTCGTTCCCCCAGGAGAAACACTCGCCCTCATGAACGAGCGAGGAGAAAGCCAGATCATGCCCCCGAGATTGAGCCACCCGCGCGTCGCCGCCGCTGCCGCCGTCGCCGGGATTGCCCTGTGCGCGAGCAGTGCGGCCGATGCCGAGATGCGCATGTGGAAGCGCGGCGCCAGCGCCTTCAATGCCGTGATCTTCCTGCAGAACAACGGCAGCCAGGTGCAGCACTGCGACGTGTCGTGGGGCAACGCGAACGGCGGCTTCGGCAACAGCCGGAACGTATTCGTCAAACCCGGCGAAACCGTACAGATCGAGACTCAGGTCGTTGCCGTCAACGAGCAGTACCAATGCTGGCCGTACACCGACCCCTTCGCCAAACGGCGAGACGACGAGCGCCGCCGCCAGGAGATCGAAGCGCAGAAGCGGCAGAAGGAGGAAGAAGCCAAACGCCGACAGGCGGCGATCTGGCAGAACCGGCCGAACGCTAACGCGCTCACGCAAGGCAATTCGCAGCCGGCGACCGCGGCTCCCATGGCCGCTCCGCAAGTCATGCCGGCACCGGCTTACACCCCCGCGCCCGTCTATCAGACCGCACCGGTCGTCGCGGCGCCGGCGGCGTCCGGCAATGCCTCGACGCTGGGCGCGGCCATGGCCGTGCTCGGCACGGTCGGACAAACGCTGGACTCCATGAGCCGCGCCGCCGAAGCGGAAGAAATGCAGCGTTCGCGCGATGCCGCGCTGCGCTCGCAGATCGAGGCACAGGCGCGGCGCTCGGCCGCCGGCGCGGCAGAGACCGATCCATGGAAGGTGTCGCAATGACTCGCCGAATCCGCCTGATGCACGCCGGCGCGATCGGCCTCGTGGTTCTTGCGATCGGCGGCTGCGCGTCGCCGTACTCGCGCGGACTGGACGCCGAAAAGTGGGTCCGATCCGAAGTCATCCCTCTGGAGAAGAGCCAGCCCGAACGCGCCCTCGCCCTGCTTCGCCAGCGGTTCGACGATGAATGCGTGCCGACCGAACGCTTGGGCAAGAGCTCGTTCCGGGCTGCGCTGCGCGGCACGAACCGCGAGAACAACAACCTGGCCTGTCAGGCCTACAACGAGGAAATTGCCTGGCTGCTGTACAGCACCGGCCAATATCAGAAGGCCATCCCGCACCTCACTCAGGTGTGGTGGAGCCGGGAGACCGCACGAACCTACAACGAGACCGACTGCATCAAGCTCAGCTACCTCGGCGTCTACGACAGCGTGCGGACAACCGTGCCGTTCTCAAAAGCCTATTTCGATACACTGGACCGGGCGCAGAATGCCAGCGCCGGAAAGTTCCTGCACAAGGCCTACTTGTGCGAACTCAAAATGTATACCAGCCCGGAAAACCTGAGCACGCGCGACGCCTTCGCCGCTGCCGCGCGAAAGTATTTCGGCGAGCAGGCCGAGCGCGACGTGCGGACGTATGTGGATGTCATTCACGTAAAGATGGCGGCTGCCTCATACAACCTTGTCGTGGGTAACGGCGCGCTGGGGCAAGGCTATCGCGAAAGCGCCGGACGCTATGCCAAGGCAGCCGAGCTCTACCGCAATGCGATCGTCGCCTCCCAGCGACTCGGGCTCGACCGGCCCCTGAACGGCCAGCCGTCTCCCTATGTTGCCCATCTGGGCACGCTGGTGGCGGAGGCAGACAGGAGCGTTCAGGTCAATTCGTCGCTGGCGGTGCAATACAACGAATAAGCGATCGCTGCCTAGCGCGTCGCGATGAAGCTCTTGCGCTCGGCCATCACCCGGTGCCCGCGTTGCACGTTCGGATATTTCTTCAGCAACGCGGCGCCCTCGGGAAACATACCGACGTAGGCGAGAATTGGCGCCAGGAAAAGATCAGCCATCGTGACGTCGTTCTCCACCAGGTAGTCCCGGTCGCCATAGGCCTTGTCGAAGGCCGCCAGTTGCGCATCGATCTCCGGCAGCGCGGCCTCGATCACCGCGCGCTCGGGTCCGCCGTCGCCGCCTTTCGGGAAAAGGTATGGCATGACGTAGCGGCGCACCATCGCGTCGTAGGCGTGGCAGTTGATCAGACTGATCCATTGCGCCACGCGCGCCGGTGCGCTCGCTCCGCCCTTCGGCGTCAGGCTCGGACCATCGAAAGCGCCGTCGATGTATGTCACGATGCCGTGGGTTTCGTAGAACTCGAGCGGACCGTCGGTGAATGCCGGCACGCGGCCGAACGGCTGGTGCGCCAGCAACTCCGGCGTGTGAGGCGCCATTTCCGCGAGCGTGTAAGCAACGCCCTTTTCCTCCAGCGCCATGCGCACCGTGCGCACATACGTGCTGCGCGCGTCGCCGTAGACCGTTACCGTGCCCGCGCTTGCCCGCGGGTCCAGATAGTCGTTCAGGCGATTGAACACGGACTGCCACCCCCCCATGTGCGAGTCGCGCGTGCGCTCGTCGGGGAACCCCGTGTGCAGCATGTGCAGTCGCGTGCCCTGGTTTTCGTCGGTCAACGTCACTTCGATCAACGTCGTGATCCGTGCCGGCATTTCGCCCGTCTCCCACGACCAGGTGTAGGCGAGGAAGTCCGCGCGCTCGAGCTTCTGGTATTCGCCGGTCGCGGCATGCCGCACGCCGTCGCGCGTGCCCATCACCACGCGGTACCGTCCGCCGACGCGAGCGTCCGCGCTGGCCTCCACCACGCTCAAGCCGCGCGGACAATGCCACGCGGCCAGAGCCGTCTCGTCCGTGAACGCGTCGAAGACTTTCTCGCGCGGCGCGCGAATGAAGCGGCTCAACTCCAGTTGAAACGTCGCTGCTCGATTCATGATCCTGTCCCTCGATCGTTTGTCTTGCCACGCGCCTCGGCGCCCGCGGCATGCGTGCGTTCGACGAATTCCACGAGCCGGTCGAGATTGCCTTCCCAATGCCGGCGGTACGCCTCGAGCCACGCGTGGGCATCATGCAAGCCTTCCGCGCGCAGATGACATATGCGCCAGCACGCGCTCACTTGCCGCTCGATCAACCCCGCCGCCGCCAGAACCCGAAGGTGCTTAGAAATCGCGGCGCCGGACATGGCGAACGGGCGTGCCAATTCCCCCACTGGCGCCTCCCCCTGCGCCAGCCGCGCCAGAATGGCGCGCCGCGTAGGGTCGGCCAGTGCCGCGAATATCGTCGAGAGGGTGTCGGTGGTGGGTGGCATGGCTTCATTTAACTTAATGGTTAAATGAAAGTCAAGGTGAAATTTGACTCCGCGTGGTAGCGTCGAGCGAGTTGGCTCGCCCCCCCGTACTGCGTGCTCCGTACCCCGTCCCCTGGCCTCAGCCCGGCCCCTCGCTGCCTGCCGCCAGCAGCGGCACGAGTACGTCGCTAATCGGCGTGGGAATACCCCGAAGGCGACCATAGCGCTGTATCACGCCGTTGCGGATGTCCCACTCCATCGGGCGGTTCGCTTGTCGGTCGGCAAGGATCGACGTGCCCAAATCGGCCGGAGCACGCTGCAGGCCGTCGACGATCTGCTGCGAAACATCATCGCCCAGCGACGCCCCGTTTGCGCGCGCCACGCTCAGGCACTCGCCCAGATAAGCCAGGGCCAGCGCAGCCACATCGCTGCGCGAGAACATTCCGGCACGGCGATTGGCAAGGACCATCAGCCCGGCAACGGCGTTCTGCAGGAGTTTTCGCCATGCGACGGAGACAAAATCCGGGGACAGCTCCACCGCACAGCGTGTGCCGTCGAGCGCCTGCGCTACCCGTCTTGCCTGGGGCAGATCGGGCAGGGTGAGGCGGGGCGAGGCACGCAGCCACACCGAAGCATCCGGCTCGCGCTGCGCGGGAAACCACACGACCGACGGCAGCACCGTTGCGCCGTTGGCATAGGGCGCGAGCCGGGCCTCCTGCTCGACACCGTTTTGCAGCGCGCACACCAGCGTGTTGTCATTGCAAAGCGCTGCCAGCCAATCGGCGCAGTCGGCTACCTGCGTGGTTTTCACCGCGATGAACACCAGATCGAACGGGCGATGAATCGTTGCGGGGTCGGTCAATACAGGACCGGGCACCACGATTTCACCGCCGTCGTGACGCAATCGCAATCGCGGGTGTGCGGTGCGACCACAAAGCACGGGCGTGCGGCCGACTTCATGGAGTGCGGCGGCAATCGTGGTGCCGATGGCACCCGGCCCAATGAGCGCAACGGCGGCCTGCTCAGACATTGGCATTCCCCAGATTTGATCAACCGATCATCAGCGTGCCGACGGCAATCACCGCGCACGCCAGCATCTTCCTCGGCGTCAGCGTTTCGCCCAGAAAGCAATAGCCCAGCACCGCGGCGAAGAGCACGCTGGTCTCTCTGAGCGCCGAAACGGCGCCCATGGGCGCCGCTGTCATGGCATAGATGACGATGCCGTAGGCGAGCAGCGATATCAGCCCGCCGGCCGCCGCGTGCCATACACCGGCACGCCAACGCAGCAGCGTCCTGCCACCACGCAGCACGACATAGAGCGCCGGCATCAGTGCGCCCCACAACGCGCTCATCCATACAATATAGGCGAGCGCGTTGCCGGACATGCGCACGCCCATGCCGTCCACCACGCTGTAAGCCGCGATAAAGGCGCCGGTGGCCAGGGTATATCGCAGCCCCGACATCGCCACCTTTCCGCCTTTCAGGGCGAGCATCAAAATCCCGCCTGAAACCAGCGCAATGCCGCCGGCGGTACTGAATCCGATTTTCTCTCCGGCGAAGACGGCCGCCGCGCATGTCACCATCAGCGGCGACGAACCACGCGCGATCGGATAGGTTTGCCCGAGATCCCCGGACCGATAGCTGCGCACCAGGCACAGGTTGTAGCCGACATGCAGCAACGCGGAGAGCAACGCGTAAGGCCAGCTGGCGCGGGCGGGCACCGGCAAAAACAGTGCGACGCCCGCGCAGGTGACGGCGATCGTCAGGCACATGATGGTCATGGACCACAACCGGTCGGCGCCCCCGCGCAGCAACGTATTCCAGCCGGCATGCAGCAGCGCGGCGAACAGGGTGAGGAAAATGACGTATCCGGGCATGTGCCGATACTAGACAGCACCTTTGCGGATGAAAAGTGATGTGTCGTCATCCCGGCATGAGCAACGACTCATGCCTGAGCGTACCTGAGCTGCGCCTGCTGCGATTGCGCCAATAGCCAGCTTCGGAATTTCACGATGTGCGGCTGCGTCTCGATGCCTCGCGGGCAAACGAAGTAGTAGGCGGCCGGGGAGGGAAACGGGATGTCAAAGAGCCGGATCAGACTGCGCTCAGCGATCTCCTTTTCCACATGGCCGCTGCGCGCCAGGGCGACGCCGTGCCCCAGTAGCGCGGCCTCGATCGTCATATTCGTGTCCGCGAAACGTACACTTTCGTGCAATACGTCCGTATGGATGCCTACCCGCTCGAACCATACGTCCCATTTCGGCACGAGGTCTGCGCCGTCGCGTGTCAGAAGCGGGTAACGCAACAGTTCGGCCGGTTCGGACGGCGCCCCGAAGCGCCTTAACAATGCGGGGCTGGCCACCGGAAAAAGCTGCTCCCGGAACATGAACTCGGTGTGCAACGCGGGGTAATTGCCGTGGCCGAAGCGGATCGCCACATCGGAATCCGTGCTGGCGAAGTTGATGGCTTCGTCCGAGCTCTCCAGCGTCACGAGAATCTCGGGGTGCAGGCGCGCCAGACCGGGCAGGCGCGGCAGCAGCCATTTCAGTGCAAAGGAATAGGTGGTATTGACGCGCAGGCGCACTCGCCCGTTTTGCTCGCGAAGGTCCGCAAGCGTTGCTTCCAGCTTGCTGAAGAACTCGCGCACGAGGGGGGCGAGCGCGGCGCCCGCGGGCGTGAGCCTGAGCGTTTTACCGCGCTCGAAAAGTTGCAGCCCCCAGATTTCCTCCAGGTTCTTCAACTGATGGCTGACCGCGCTTTGCGTAATGAACAGCTCCGCGGCGGCGGAGGTAAACGTGGCGTGGCGAGTCGCGACTTCAAAAGTACGCAGCGTCGCCGTCGGGGGAAGATCGCGCATCTTTGCGCTCCTGTCAATGAGCCAACACTCATGACACGATATGCCGGAATCTGCGGAAAAGATACGGCCAACGATGTTCCGGGGTGTACCCCGGGTATTGCGGATTGCGGATTGCGGATTGCGGATTGATTGTCACTTCTTACGAATCAGCTCCAACCCCTCTCGATAGGTCGTCACTTCGAACCCGGTAAATCGACGCTTGAACTTCGTGGAATCAAAAAGGTTGTCCTGCTCGTAGCGGGGCAGCAATTCCCTGATCTCGCGCACCTGCTTCGAGAACAGCCCGGCAGCGGTCAAAGCGCACTTGCTGATAACCGAATAACGGGGGTCGCGCCCGAAGACCTGACTGGCCATCACGACGAGTTCCTTGTAGGTCGGCCGGTCGTCGCTGCATGGCAGATGCCAGGTTTGGCCAAAGGCATCGGGAGTATTTCCCAAGGTCGCCAGGGCCCGGCTCGCGTCGGGAGTCCAGATCAGCGTGCGCAGCGTATCGTCGCGCACGGGCACGCGCGGCTTCTTGCCGGCCTGGAGCTTTTCGATGATCAGCGCATTCGTGAAGCTCTGCGTCTTACCGGGACCATAGAACTCGGGTGCCCGGCCAATGAGCACCGGAATCTCGCCGCGCGCCATTTCTTCGAGCACCATCGTGGCCATCGCCGCGCGTACCTTACCCTTGCGGCCCACCGGGGCGAAGGGCGCTTCCTCCGTCAGTAGCCGCGCATCCTGCGGATACATGTAGGTGTTATCGAAATAGGCGAAGCTCGCGCCCGCCACGCGGCAGGCGTCCAGGGCATTCTTCAGCATCGTGGGGAACTGCGCTTCCCATAGCGCCGTGTCCGGTGGCAGGCCGGCCGTGAAGTACACGATGCGGCTTCCCTTAACCGCCTCCAGGGTCTGTTTCGCATCAAGCAGATTGGCGGACACCAGCGTGTCGGTGTCGTTGACTTTGCGCGGATGGCGGCTGACGAGCCGCACGTCGCTGGTGTATTTGCGCTGCAGCTCCCGTGCCAGTTCTACCGCTATCTGACCGTTTGCTCCCAATATCGTCTGCATGCAGTCCACCCTTATGAAGTTGCGCCTGATCGTGCGATGGACTCAAGGCTAACCTTGAAGTAATGTTTAACGTCAAGCCTGTGGACACTCGGAGCACCTCGGTCATGAAAATTGGAGAACTTGCAGAGCGCACCGGCCTGGCGACCTCGCGCATTCGCTTTTACGAGCGCATTGGCCTGCTCAAGTCGGTCGAGCGCTAGACCAACGGCTATCGCAGCTATCCAGACGATGCGGTATTGGTACTCAAGCTGATAGCGACGGCGCAACGCGCGGGCTTCAGCCTGGACGAACTGCGCACGTTGCTGCCTCGCGACCTCGGCAACTGGGAACACGGCGTCCTGCTCGACACGCTGCGCCGCAAAGTGCAGGACATCGAAGCTCTGCAGGCACAGCTTGCACAAAGCAAGGCTCAACTGGTCGAGCTGATGGCGCAGATCGAAGCCAAGCCGCAGGACATGGATTGTGCTGCCAACGCGCGGCGTGTTCTGTCTGAAATCAAGTTGGTGGAGACTGAAAGACCCCCGACAAACGCGAGGCCCCGTCGCCATTAGAGGGGCTTCACGTCGCGCAAAGGCGCATATTTCACTTGGCATTAACGCTATATTCAAATTCAGCGTTCTTCCGTTGGTTCGTTGCCGGAAAGGTCTTCAAGATGGACATGCATTTCGCAGGCGTCCGTTTCGCTTCAAACACGGCTCCAGGAGGCACGGCATGACAAGGAAAATACTCCATGTCGTCAGCAACGTCGCTCACTACCGGGATCCGACGCAGCCCACCGGTCTGTGGCTATCGGAGCTGACCCATGCGTGGCAGGTCTTTGCCGCCCATGGGTACGAGCAACGCATCATGAGTCCGCTGGGTGGTCGCTCGCCGCTCGAGCCTCGCTCGCTCAAGTGGCCGCTCGCCGATGCGTCCGTGAAGCACTGGCTGGCCGATCCGGCGCGGATGGCGCTGCTGTTATCCACCGCGCGACCGGATGAGATCGATCCGGTAGAGTTCGACGCGATTTACTTCACCGGCGGACACGCCGTCATGTGGGACTTCCCCGACAGTGAAGACTTACAGCGCATTACCCTCGCCATCCACGAGCGCGGCGGCATCGTTTCATCGGTCTGCCACGGCTATTGCGGGCTGCTGAACACACGGTTGAACGACGGCTCACTGCTGGTGGCCGGGCGGCGTATCACAGGGTTTTCGTGGCGGGAAGAAATGTTGGCAGGAGTCGCTGCGAAGATGCCCTACAACGCCGAGGAGGAGATGAAAAAGCGTGGCGCGCGCTACGAAAAGGCATGGCTGCCTTTCGTTTCGAACGTCGTTGTCGACGGCAGGCTGGTGACAGGGCAGAACCCCATGTCGGCGAAGGCGACGGCTCAGCACGTCGCGGCAATATTGAATCGTCCTTGAACAACTGTCAGCCACTCCCGCATGGAGGTGCGCGACGGCCTTCTCGACGGGAAGCCGACGCAAAATGCGTACATCAAATCGTTCAACGACAAGTTCCGCGACGAATGCCTTGGCAAGCACTGGTTCAAGACGCTTGTGCACGCGCGGGCGGTCATCGCGGTATGGCGCCGGGACTACGACAAGCCAAGGCCGCACAACGCTGAACTACCTGTCGCCAGCAGAGTTTGCGGCGAAACATCGGACAACGGCGAATGCTCCTGCCGCCTTCCCGGAACTGGTTGAAAGGGACTTTGCTAGAAGTCCATTAGCCCTTTGAAGGGGGCAGGTCATGATGAGGAATATCCAACGCAATTTGGGCGCGCATCTGCTCGGCAATTGGCCCACAAACGGTCGGAGTGTACGTTGGAGCCGTGACCGCAGGAGTGCTATTGCCGGATGGCTAGGATGAGTTTGATGTCAGTCACATCACCCACGCCACCACCGACTTTCTCGTGATGGGCCAGTTGATGGGCTGAAAAACAAAAATCCCCGCAAATCATTGACTCTGCGGGGATTTCTGAACGGTCTTGGCGGAGAGGGTGGGATTCGAACCCACGATACGGTATAACCGTATACCGGATTTCGAGTGCGACACTATCCAAGGCCAGTCGATGTAACCATTTGATTTTAAACGATAGCCATGCGCCGGTCAGCACGAAAGTTATCGTAGTTTTACACGTATTTCGAGCGGTTCACGTATAGTGTGGACACGTTCTGGTCACACTACCGCCATGATAACCATCCACGTCTGTGGCCAACTAAATGGCCGCTGAGTATCGAACCGAATAGTATTCTTCCAGCTACATACATCTAAAAGAATCCCATGACAAAAAGAGAATCAGTCTGGAAGACACTATTCGTTTTTTCACTGACTGTGACAGGGGTTCTCGCTGCGTTCGCCCTAGCCAACTTTCTTGAAGCCACATTTGGACTGGCACCAGCAGTCACGATAATGTGCGCGCTATTGATTCTCGGATTACTCGTGCCCGTCATATTTCGAGCAGCATGGAAGCTATGGAACGACGGGAAGAGTCGCGGAGCATCCATTGGCGAGCGACTTTTCGACATATCGGAGTTGATTCTATTGCCTATTGGTCTGCTCGTATCGAAAGGTGCCAGTTGGATTCTTGGCGCTGGCGCGATTGTGGCGGCGATCTTCATCATCGGGCTTCTGATCGCTGGCATAGCATCGCTGCCGGTAAGCGCTGCAATAATCATAGGCGCGCTCATCATTTCCTCGTCAAACAAACGCCGATAGAACATCAGCAGCGCATGAAGAAGAACTGTATTTTTATACAGCACTTTGTGCTAGTTTACCTCCCTCACCAGCACCACGAGGGAGGCCGCCATGCCATTACATCCGCGTCCATCCGACCTGACGATTGATCAGTTGCGCAGCCTATGGCTCACCAACAAGGATCCGGGTGTTCGGCAGGCTCTCGAAGAACTGGTCTTCCGGCGGGAGCAGGTTCGACGCAAAGAGGATGTGCTTCAGCGGGTAGAGTCGCTGTACGTCATCATCCACCAGGCGTGGCGTGACGAGGTCGGCGGCACCCTCATCGCGCTTGAATGGCTGAAGTCAGCGCTCGGGGAAAACCGAGAACTCAGGGGGGAATTGCCGCAGATTCCCGGGGCACCTTCACGTTGAGATGCGTCGCCAAAGATAGCAAATATGAGCTTTTTACTATTTTTGATTATTCTCGTTATCTTTGTTGCGTCAGCGAATCGTAGCTGCGCTCGCTGCTAAATTTTTATCTGCTCGAACTGCCCTGACCCATAACGCCAAGGCACGCGAAACGCGGCGCCGCCGCGGATCCGCCGACTCTGATCCATTATTGCCGGCCACCATTTGACCAGATTCTGGGCTTTGTCCCAGTGGCGCTTTTCCGACCACTGACGGTGAAGTACGAAGACGATCAAACCCGATTCTCTCAGGGCTTTTCGTTCGAGATCATTTTTGCGAAGACCGTCTTGCGACAGAATGATCCAGTGTCCTTCGGTAGCTAATGCGGCAATCCAATCATGATCCTTCGCGTTTGCTTCGAAGCGATCACGCAAATGCGTGACGCACTCCACCGCATCCTCGACCTCGCACAACTCGCTCACGGCACGAGCAAGATGAGGAGAAAGATTGTTGTCGAAAAAATACTTCATGCTGCCAGCCGCTCGTAGCGGATGGCAGCATCAACGGCAGCAACTGGTATGCCGAATATCGAGGCAGCCATTTTTTTACTTTTTTCTACCTCATACGTCTTGAAGACTAGATCAGTCCTCACCCCGTAGTCAGCTAGTATTGGCTTGCCAAAGGAAATCTCCGGATCCAGAACGACAATATTGCTCTTTGGCAAAGGGAACCAGCGCCGCGCACGTCCATCCGCCGCAAATTCGATTCCAACGTACAGCTCCGGGCGGACGATATGCTCAAATACCATCTGACGCTTTACAAGATCGGTAAGTTCGGACTCGCCATGCTCATGAAGCGCCTCGTAAAATACTGACTTTCCGTCAGTGAGGAAGCGATTTGCGGTGAATGGATAGTCCATTCCGAAAATTGCTTTCGCGTTCTCAATCGCTGCCCGAATTACTCGCAACGGGACGTTGTGGCTACGGAAAGCCTTGACTACCCTGAGTTCCAGAAGATCACGGAAGCCAATGGCCTTCTCGCCGAGTTCTGCCAATTGTGTCGTCCACAGGGGCGGACTAGAACCATCCTTGAACGTATAGCCGAACAGCCACCGGCTCACCTCGCGCGCGTCAGCGCCTGTGAGCCTTTCCGCTTCCTTAAGCGTATAGAGGCCAATTCCCGTGAGATCCATGTCGTTAGTGTCCACCCCGATCTGCTGAAGATTGTAACATCTCACCTCAGTCGCCCGAATGGGCTTTGCCATTGCCCATTAGCGCGTCGTAGCTGCGCTCGCAGGCGAGGCCGGCGATGTGCGCAGCGTCAGCGAATTTAGCGAGGTCTCCCGCAGCTTGGTCAGCCCGGCTGAACAGCCCTGCGAGCAAATCAAGGGGATCTGCTCCCCCACCGGCTGGCGAGCCTCCGCTGGAAGCGGCGGAATGTCGCGCGGCAGCGGTATATTCGGTAAGCTGCTTGCGCATCCGGTCATAAGCAGCGTCAGAGGCGCGAGCCGCAGCGCTCGCAGTGTCAGCAGATTTTTTCGCATCGATCGAGATCCCGGCCAGCGTTGTCGTCATCTGGCGATAGAGGTTGTTGGAAGCGGTCAGGTCTTTGATTTGCTTCTCTTGCGCAGCGACCGTGGCTGACTGATCGGCATCGTGGTGCCCTTTCCAGTAGCCGGCGCCGGCCGCCAGCACCACCGCGAGCAATAGTCCGCCCCACACGCGAGGATCAAGCCACGTCACATTGCACCTCCGGCTTTCAGATACTGCTCGAGCAACGGCCCAAGTGTGTGCTCCACCTGGCCGTAACCGGCCCCCGGAAGACTCGCCCAGATGTTCCGGCACTTCGAAATTGCTGACTCGATCCTTCCTGCCTTGATGTCGGCCAGCGCGCCGCGCTCACGAATCTGCTGGATCGCAATCTTGTCCTGGCTTACCGGCGAGAAGTCCGGGAGCCCCAGCTGCTTCTTGTACGCGTCGTAGTAGCGTGAAAGCAGTTGGTACCGCCCCGCCGCGGTCGACCAAACGTTGAACCGCTTGATCCACACCGATTTCCTGGGATGGTCCGCGTAGCTGTCAAACAGGTCGCCGCCGACGATCACGTTGTAGCCGTCGTCCGAACCGGCGATGCGCGACGTGAATTCAGACCAGGCCAACATGTCGAGGAACGCGCAAACGTTTTGCCCGCCCGCCGCGGCTGCGTCAATTCGAGCCATGCCCCCTCCCCTTGTTTGTCCAGTACACCTTCCTCGCCATTACCCAGATCGAGACGATCGCAAGCCCGACAAGCATCAGGACTTCCGGTCCATCAATTGCGTGGCGCATCCAGACGGGTTTGAAGAGGTTTCCGACAGACGCCAGGCCGATAGCTGAGAAGCCCGTCGTCCCCCAGAATCCCGTTTTGATGGCGTCGCTCAGTGCCACCCAGATGCAGGCGGCGAGCACGACGACGTTCGCGATGAAGAACACCAACACCCAGATCATTTTTCGAGCCCTCCGAAGAGTCGCCGCTTGAGAGCCCCGATCAGGTCGGCATCGTTGATTTCCTTGAAAACTTCCTTTGCCAGCGCCAGGCCAAACAACCCCATCAAGAAGCCAAACGCCTGCTGTGCGCCGGCATCCGTGATCGCGAAATACATCACGACCAGCGGGCTGAGGTAGTAGGACATCGCCGCTCCGGCTGCGAACGACATCGCTTTTTGTTTTCGTGTCAGGCCTTCGCCAATGAAGCGGAGCGCAATCAGAGATCCGACCGCACCCGGAAGCACCTTCACCGTCACGGCTACTGCGGCCGCCACGGCGCCCGACGTTGGTTCCGCCATTGGATTGTTCCTTTGAGCGCCCCCGCGCCCTGCTCTGGAAATGAAAAAGCCGCGCGAAGGCGGCCATGGTCAAAGGTTGCTCACGTCTATCAGAATGCCCCCGTAGTCGAGTGCCGACTGATAGTCGTATTGGAAATTTGGAGGATTGGGTGAGCTGGGACCGAACCGCCAATTGAACGTCGAGAATGTGGCCACGCCCACCCCGGACATCCAGCCACCGAGGCCGATGTTTCCACGCCATTCGCCCGACAACAGACTTCCGTTGAACTGCGTCGATGGCGTGCGTATCGCACCCACCCCGATGCGTCCGCCGCCAGGCGAGAACGAAGCGGAAAAGCTCGTCGCTGCGCCGTAGTTGTACTGCCCATAATCGGGGCCCGCGCCGATCACGTTCCCCGCGATCACCTGCTTGATCAGTGGGTATCGCATGCTCGACGTCGCGACCGGCTGCCCTGCCGAGTTGTAGACGACGAGCAGTTCGGAGCCGTCAATCAAGACATCCGACGAAAACACAAAATAATTGATCGACACTGGCGAAAGCGCCATGACGCGCGTCACCCACGAGTTGCCTCCCGTATTCGTCGTCGAAATGACCACGACGGGGATGCCATTCGTGTTCTCCATGACGAAAAGCGGATTGGTCGCGGAATAGGCAATGTCCGCTACGTAGCACGTGGCATACACGTCACCCGCTCCCGAGGCACCGAGGTACAGGCTCTGCTGAACCAAGGTCGCCACGCCCTTTTTGGAGAGGCAGTAGTTCGTCGACTCGCCGTCGATCTGGAACACGCCGGCGTCGCTAATCGACTGAAACCCGTATGTCATCAGCGAACTCCAAAGACGATATATCCCGCCATGGTCACCTGCGTGCCCTGGGGAGCCGGGTAATACCAGGAGAGCGTGTTGCCTGAGACCGAGATTCGGGGAAACCTGCGGTACGCGCGCACGTCGTAAAACAGTTGCTGAAGGTGAAACGACGCGAATGGCTCGCCGGTCAGCAATCCGTCGTTTTGAAGGCTGCCACTCGTGCCGTTGATATACACGGATCCAAGCACGCGCCCGACTCGACTGAACGGATTGAGGATCTCATTGCCGGCCGGATCGAAAAGCTGAAGTCCGGCGACCATCAGAGCAACCCCAGGCGCACGCGCAGCACGTTGTTCGCGTCATAGACGCTGATTCCGTTGGGCGAGAGGACAACACGGCCCTGACCGCTGGCCCCGCCGTTCATATACAGCGTTCCCGACTTGTCCAGGCGCCACCCGCTCACCCCGGCCTGATAGTTGTTGGACTGGATGTAGTCGCCGATCATGGCATTGGTGATCCAGCCGTTGCCGATGAACGCCTGGCTGATGAACGTCTGGCCGTTCTGGATCACGAAAGGCGTGCTCACCTGATCGTTCGCCGTGTTGAGAAAGGCGAATCGATCTGCGAGAAACAGGATTTGGGACTGCACCGGCCCCGTCTCATTGCTGACGCCGATCCCAATGCCAGCGCCGTAATACTTCCCGCCGGATGTCACGCCCACCTTCATCTGGTAGGACGCGGACACCTTGCCGTCGAGGCTGGCCAGCGCCTGAGCGTTCGTCTGCACGAGCGCGGTGTTCTCCCCCACCGTCGCCTGAAGCGTCGTCACCTGCTGCGCGACTGCTCGATCGCCATCCTGAATCAGCGATTGCACCGACAGGATACCGGCGTAGATGTTGACCGAGCCGGCGTAATCCTCCTCGCTGCCGGCGAACGGCGGCTGGATCGTCGCAATCGTCGCGAGCAGATCCTGCGAGAGTTGCGTTTCGCCAATCTTGCCGTTGAGGTAGCCGAGGATGTCGTCGGCATCAGCGCTGGCCTGCCCCATAACACCGTTCGTGGCCGGATACCACGCGCCGACGTTTCCGGACTTGTCGATCAGGCGCGCCCAGAAAAAGAACGTCGCGCCCGCCGCGAGCCCCATCATCGTGTGAGTGTTCTGCGGAAACGCGAAGTCGGCCAGTTTGATGGCCGTCGCGCGGTCGTTGGTCTGGCTGTACCAGACCTCCGTGCGTTCGACGTCAAGCGGCCCTGTCGGGAAGCCCCAGTTGACCTGGATGCCGAAAACAATGCCCGTTGCGATGAGGCTCGTCACCGTAGGCGGCGGCGAAGTCTTGCCGTTGAGCGTGGTCTCCGCCGAGTAGGCTGGAATAGACGGGACATCGAGCGCATTCAGAGCCGTCACGCGCGCCACATACCGGCCTGCATAGAGGTTCGGCACCTCAAGACTTTGCGAACCTGTGCGACCGGCCTTTACCCACTCGCCATTGTCCCGGCGCCATTCGACTTCATAGGCGATCGCCTTATCTGCAGGCGTCCATTTGATGACGCCTGTCGTCGATGCGAAGCCTTGCGCGATGACCGAATACGAATCCCATACCACGTCCCTCGCGGGCGGCTGCACGGAAGGCGGAATTACGCTGATCGGGCGCTGTTGCAGCCGAGTGCCGCTATCAATAGCGCCATACTTGTCAGGGTTGTGCTGGATGGCCGACACATCCCACTGAAGACCTTCACCCTGCGAGATGCTGAGAATCCGAAAGAGCTGCGTCTTCAGTTGAGAACTCTCGACCACCCATACCGATTGCGGCTGCACCGCCTCGGTCCATCCTGCACTGACCGTGACGGCGTTCCCCGATACCGATTGAACGGTTCTCGTCTGGCGCGCCCCGCTCGGCAGAATCACCGTCAAGGTGTCACCGGGAGCAATCTGTTCCGCCTTGTCGAGCACGACCGTCGTACCGGACGCCGACTTCACGCGGCCACCTATTCGGCGCCCGGCGCGCGATGCATCGGCGACGCTGACCACACTTCCTGGCGAAACCATCGCCTCCTCGAGCCCGACGGAGAACGATACCGACTCCGTTTCGAGGCGGCTGCTCAGAAGCGTCCAATGCCCCACGCGCTGCGCTTGGCCCTGGCTCGCGCATCCGAAGGCGGTAGTCTCGGTCTGCTGCACGCCATAGCGCGCAATGCCATCCTGATCCTCGACGTATTCGACCTTCGCCTTATAGAAGTCGCTCGGATCGTTCCATGTGACCAACGCGACTGTCTTGCGGGCCTTCCAACTAGTTCCCGTGTAAGTGAACTTGCCGTCGATGACGTTGGCGTTGGTGAAGCTGTACACCGGATCGCCGGGCATATCCGACACAGCAACCACGTTTCCGTTAGCCCAGTAGGCCATGCCTCGGAAGATCGTCGCGAGATCTTGGAGCACCTTGTAGGCGTCTGCGCGAGCCTGCAGATAGCAATTGCAGGTAAAGCGCGGCTCCCGGCCGCCTTTCCCATCGTCAACGAGCTCGTCGCAGTACTGCCCGATTTGATACAACGACCACTTGTCCACCTGCGCGGCATTAATCCGGTGCCCCAGGCCATAGCGAGGATGCAACACGAGGTCATAAAAGACCCAGGCGGGGTTGTCGGTCCACGCAGATTTAAACGTGCCATCCCACGAGCCGCTGTAGGAGCGCGTCGTAGGGTCGTAGTTGGATGGCACTCGGACAATCCGGCCCTTGAGGTCCGCTGAGCGCGTAGGGATGCTCTTGAACTGCCGCGCGTCGACCTGAATGCCAATTAGCGCGGTATTCGGGTACCTCAGCTTCGCATCGATAATTTCGGCGATGCTCTCGATATTGGTCGTGTCAGCGATGGTGCTACTGTTCGCGTTCGGTGTAATCCGTCGGACGCGGACCGTCCAGCCGGTAGATGCCGCTGGGAGATTTACTCGGTGGCTCCGCTGATAGTTCGACGTCGTCTTCCCATCGAATGCTGACGACAAAACCTGCTGAAAGGCACCTCCGTCTGTCGAGAGATCTATCGCATACTCGACGCGGTACCCGGTAATATCGCCGTTGCTCGTATTTGCCTGGGAGAGCGCTGGCACCGACAAGGTGATGCGGACGGCTGACAACTGCGTATTGGTGACGGCATGCACCCAAGGCGTCGACGACGTCAGCGGCACCCCGACTGACGACTCGCTCTCTACAGATGGGAAGCCCGGGATATAAGGCTGATCCTGCGTTCCGGTTCGGACGTCAACGCTGACGTTCTGGAAGTTCGATGAGCCGTCCGGATTCAGAATCGGCGTGCTATCGAGAAAAACACTTTGCAAGCCGTTTACCAACCCGGCAATCTCCCCCTCAGACACCGCATCCAAGACCTTCGCGTACGAGATCGAGTGAAGACTATCGGGGCTCTCGGTGGGCGCGCGACTCTCGCCGCCCCCCTTCCCTCCGCTACCGCCATAACCGATGATGTATTTCATGGGCCCCAGAAATGCAAAACCCCGCTTTAAGCGGGGTTCAGGATTGCAAATCGACTTGTATTTGAATGGCGCGCTACCACCAACGAATCGCATAAATGACCGCAGCCAAAGCAACGCCGACGGCCAGAATAAGCGCGGCGTTCGCGAGGCGCCGTCCTACGATTCCGGCGTCGTCAGTACTCATTTTCCCGTCCACTTTTACCTGATGTTTCGGCGTATACTTGAACAAGGTTCTTCCTTCTGGGCGTACAGAGGGTTGAAACAGAAAGCCCCGGCTGCTGCTAACAGTCCGGGGCTTTCGCTTTTTTGGGGCTGGCGCTTGCGTTCTACTATCGCAAGAATGCCGTTTCAGAAAAATCTGTCCATGTTGTATAGGACGCTCCTACAACATCACGCCTGATCTTCTGCATAGACACCCGCCGATATGACAGCGCCGCCGACGATCATTCGCCCGTACAACACCGGCACCGGATTGCCCTGCGCCTGAGTGTTCACCGGCCCGTTAAAGTTGTAGCTCGCGCCGTTGTCGGGACTGTCCTTCACCGAAAGCCCTTGCTGTGCCGGAGACAACAATTGCGTGATACCGCCCACAAACATCGCAGCACCGAACATGGCACTCGCCTGCGTCACGCCACCAGCACTGAACGTACCGGCGAGCGAAGAGGACGGCCCGAGATACCAGGCTGAGGCGATGATTGCCGCGCCAAGAAGGACTTGAAACAAGCCACCGCGCTTCGCCCCCAGCATCACCGGCGCAATGCGAATGTCATCATTGCCGGGTGGCATGTCGAGCTCTTCGCAGCTCAGATGACGCTTGCCTACCAAGACCGCATATCCGATACCGCGGGCGCGACTGCCCACCAGGTCCTCATAGAACCCCTTGCACTGGCTTGCGAGCGCTCGGAATGCCTCTGCCGGGCTGTTCACTGCGAAGCGGTGGATTCGCCCATACTTGGCCCCAAGCCAGCCATACAGCCGAACGTTTCTGATCTTTTCCAATTTCAGCGCCCAATAAAAAACCGCCCCGCAGGGCGGCCAGTGTCTTCGCTACTGACGGGAGATTCGCCAATCCCCGCCATCCATCGATATTCGCACGTCCACAGTCTTTCCTGATTGAACATCCACGGCGATCTGCTGAATCTTCGCTGTCGGGCTATCCACCTGCATCCCGATGTTACGTCGGCCTTCCGGTAGGTTCGCCACCAGCACCGAGTTAGATTCCATGTTTGCAACATGGCGCCCGTCGATGTAAATCAAAACGTCGAGGCCGGATCCATAAGCGCCACTATCACGCGCGATGCGCACAGCGCCCTTTGACGCGGCCCCTTCGAGGATGCTGCGATCAATTACGTTCTCGGTTCCGACTTTCGGCGCCGAGGCAGGATCGATTTTCGATGTAGCGCAGCCAGCTAAGACAGCAAGTGTAAATGCCGAAGCGGCAAGAATTTTCATCGTTCACCCCGTCAACAATGCTCAGGGCAACGATATTACCCCATCAGTGACTTGTGCCTCAGAACGCATCGCGTGATCTCGCGCCAGTACCCGCCGTACACCTCCCGCGTTGAGAGACGGCCGTGCATGTGGTGCAGCATCAGCCCGTCTCCAAGGTAGACGCCGGCATGGTTCGGCACATCGGCGCGGCGCTGCATCAGGATCACGTCCCCAACCTTCTCTGGGTTGTCCTGATTCAGATGCACGAAACCCGCTTTCGGGTATCCCTCCATGTACAGGTTTTCACCTTTCGTCCACCAGTCGTCCCGCCGCGGGAAGTCCGGCAGGTCGATCCTGAGCTCGCGCGCGTAGAAGTCCCGCACGAGCGACCAGCAGTCCAGCACCCCGTGTGCGAACGTTCGTCCCACGAGCGGCGCCTGGTACCCCCTGGGCTCGATCGTTCGAAAGTCGTCCGCTGGCCACGACAGGATGTGCCACGGCAGCCCGGTGGCCTCGCAGCTCACAAGATCCGCTTCGCTTGGCGTCGCTGGGGCGTCGGGGTGCGAATGCACCACCGCGACCACGTCTCCGATGTCTTCGGCCGCCGCGTAATCCTCCGGCGCCATCACGAAATGCTCGGTGCCTTGTGCGAGATTCCTGCAGCGCACATACCGTTCGCGCCCCTTGGCGATCACGACCAGGCCGCAGGCTTCGCGCGGGTAGTCCTCCGCAGCGTGCTCGCGGATGGCCTTCAACGTTCTCTGATTCATCAGGAAGTCCGCACGAGGTCAGCGGCCGGAAAACCGCCATACGGCAGTTCGTTGTTCTCGCCGAAGCGGCACTTGCACGACGAGACGCGCCCGCCGCACTTATCGAGCGACGAGTCTGCCACGGGGTTGTCGTCGCGGTCGAAATACGCAGTGCCCGTGTACCCGCAATACGGGCCTCGGTATCCGCCGATGGTCAGCCAGATGCACACGTTTGCGATGATCTGCCGCCGCGGCAGTTGCTCGCCATTGAAGTCGAGCGCGCTAGCAAGCTCGAACGTCACCGATTCATTCGTCTCTTCCGTCTTCTGGTTGATGTACCAGAGTTCGGGCGGCAGTTGTTCGTTAGGATCGGCCGTCGGGTTCCCTTCCGGGAAGTTACGTGCGTCCAAGTACTGGCCGAGCGTGCGCATGCGCGTCAGCTTCGCCCCAACCATGTCGTCAAGGTACAGACACAGCGCCGTGATCGATCCGTCGATGTTACCCACCGACAGTGACGGCGTCGGTTGCTGGCCCTCTCCGCTGCGTGCGAAGCCTTGGACCTCGATTGGCCAAGGCGAATATTCATTGCCTTGCCACCAGATTGGACCGACCTGAGTGTGGCCGTGAAAACGCAGAATCTCGCCTCCTTGAGCGGTCGCATCCAGCTCGAATAGTTCGACCAGTGCACCGGGCTCGAGACGCTGGATATCAGCAACGATCGACATTGACCTTCAGCGCCCCATAAGCTCGGCGGCCAGGTCAACTACCGGTACCGGTGGAAAGAAAGCGCCATCCAAATAGCGGTAGCCGGGGCACACTGTCGAATCGGGCTCCAGCGGCACAGCCCCATCCAGAATGGGGCATTCCGCCTCACCATCCCACAGCGCGACGTTAACGACAACGCCATTCTCAATGACCGCATATTTTGACGTCATGAATACTCCGTAACGATTACCACGCCAGGCGCACCGTTCGCTCCGGTAGTCGGCCCCTGATTAGCTACGAGAACGACACCACCGCCACCGGAGCCATAGCCGGTGCCGGGTGATGCGGCACCTGCGCGCCCTTGTCGACCACCAGTGCCGAGCGGCGAATTCGCGCCCGGAAAGCTCATCAGGATGTTCAGGGTGTAACTGCTCAGGCTGACCGGTGCAGACGTTCCGGGCATGTTCAGGAGATTGCCGCCCGTCGCCGTGCCGCCGGCACCGCCGATCGCGGAAACTACATCAGCGCTCGCGACCGATGGATTTCCACCCGAGCCGCCGCCGGCCGTCACCGAACCAAACGACGTCGCACCTCCATTCCCGCCATCCCCTCCGGATACTCCAACACCGCCAGCGCCGATGACGACCGCAGTAGCCGTCGGCGACTGGACGTAGAGGCGGATGTAGCCGCCGGCACCACCAGCGCCTGCTGCCGAGCACTGTCCTGCCCCAGTTGCCGGCGCCCCCGCGCCAGCACCGCCAGCGCCCTGAATCTCGACGATCGCGTACGTGCAGCCCGGCGTCGGCGTATACGTGCCACTGGTCGTGATCACTCGAACGCCGAGCAACCGGCCCGTCGATGGAGCAGGCATTGCCGAAAGATCAACAATGTTCGTACCGTCGGAAAACACCACGGTCGAACGACCTGCTGCCAGCTGAATCCCGGAACCGGACGACGTCTGAAATGCGAGCGTGAACGCACCGGTGGTGCTGTTTCGAATCGCCCATACCTGCGTCGGGCTAGGCGGAACCGTGACAATGCGGTTGCCCGTAAGAGCGCCCGTCATGTCGATTATGCCGTTGATAGCCTCGGCCGGAGATAGCGCGAGTGTGCCGGCTCCGCTGACATCCTTCGTCAATTTGCCTTGCGCTCGCGTGTAAAGCTCGTCGAAGTTGTCGCTAGTCTTTTCAAAAGCAACACGCGAAGTGTCCCCATCGGTCCCACCAGGCGGCGTACCGAGATTGATGATTTGCTGTGCCATTTATGGAGCGAAGGTTTGTTGAAGCGTGGCGCTGATCGTGAAGACCTGATTCCCCTCACCGGAGAGCGTGTAGGTTTCGCAGTAGTACAAGCCCTCGACGCCCATCGGGGGCGTCCAATAGAACGACTTGTAGCCGCTGTGACGGTCCAGGAAGTCTTTGAGGCGCTGGAGCTTTTCCGCTGTGTTCGTACTGCTCACGGACCATGAGGCCACGGCCGTATTCAGTCCGTCCCCAACGCGCTGCTCATATCCATCGCCAAACTGGGCTTTGCGCGTTCGGAAGTTCGTCGTTCCAGACGAACCGACCTTGACGCAGAAGTCAAACGTTTCCGTTGCCATCAGCCCATCCCGGTTCGCGCGCGCCAGAGCAAGCCGCCCTGCCGCATCTGTCGAGAGAGTTCGTCCGTCACGACGGTGCGGATAGCGGATGAAAGCTGCTTGCCGGTCCGGTCCGCGTCACCGCTCGTCTGCGTCGTCGCGTTCCCGTTGTTGTCGATCTGCGTCACGATGCTGACGTTCACGCCGCCGCCGGACGGGAGCGATGGGAGGATAGTTCCCGACGTGTTGGGTACGAACAATTCAGCCTGCCGTTCGCCAACGATGTATGGCTGGCCGGCCGTCACCGGGCCCCCGTTCGCTCGCAAACTCACTTTCGAGATAAGGTCATCAAGACCAGCCTGCGTCTGAGGCCCGTAGATCCCGTTACCAACGGCAGTGCCCGTGGCGTCACCGTATGCCCCGGCGACGGCTCCGAAGATCGAGCCGATCAGGCCCGTGCCAGCGCCACCGCCCACAAGACCGCCAAAGAGCGATTGGGAGAGATTTGCTGCAGCAGCGTTCGCCAAGGCTCGGCGCAGGAAATCCAGGAAGCCCTTGAGCATTCCGTCGAGTCCTTCCTTGAACGGATCGAAGAGGAATTCGGCGAACGACGACTGGATGTTCTGTGCCGCGCTCTTAGCGAATTCGTCGAGCTCGCTCTGCGAATCCTTTGCCTTGTCCGTCAACTCGTCGAATTTCTTCTGGACCTGCGTGATGGCACGGTCATACGTCTGCGCGTCGATGTAGCCGCCCTGCAGAAGCGTGTTCAACTCCTGGTAGTCCTGCTGCATCCGCTCGAAGGGCGAAAGAGTCTCCTCGTAGACTTTCTTTCCCTTTGCGATCAGTTCCTGCCGCTGCCGCTCCTGCTCGATGCCATCCTTCGCCAAATCGACGAGCGTCGCCGCCGTGAGGATCTGCTCCTTCTGCGCTTCGGTCACTGTGCCTAAACGCCCAGACTGGATCATTGCGAGCGCCTCTTCGGCGGCCGTCAGGTTCTGGACGGTGATTACCTGCTTGTTCAGGGACTCGAGGTAGCGGTCAGCTTCAGTTTTCCTGTCCTTCGCCGACTTCTCCGCCTTTCCCCTGCCTGACTGATAATCAAGCACCTGTGGTGGCGACTTAAGCAGCCTGTCCCACTTGTCACCGCCTGCCGAATCGCCGATCGCCAATGCTTCGCGCTGCTGCTGCAACTTGAGGAAACTGAGCTTCTTCTGCGTGTCCGAAATCGCGATGTCAATGCTGCGCACATCGGCACCGCGCGCCGCATATTTTTCCCGGTCAGCTTGCAGACGATCCAACTTGTCGGTGTAGCTTTTGATGTTCTCACCAGCCGTCTTGAACGGATTGATGGTGGACATCGTCAACATCGCATCTAGGAACCCGCCGCTTGACTTTATGCCGTCCTGCAACTGGCCAAGGAGGGTGTTCAACGTGGGCAACACATTGGATATCACTTCCTGCACCAAGACCTTGAACTGAGCGGTCAGCCTATTCAAGTTGTCTTGGAACGCAGCGGCATTTGCGGCGGCTTCCTTCGATGCACCTGTGAAACCGTCTACGCTCTCAGCCATGTCATTCAGCACAGGCAGCAGGTTCGCCCCAGACTTTCCGAACAAGTCCGTAACCAGCGCCGTCTTGGCCGCGCCATCTTGATAGTTCTGCAGACTCTTCGAGATGTCGATGAGTACCTGTGCAGGGTCGCGGAGATTGCCGCCGGCATCCCGCGCCGACACTCCCAGCGCCGCCAGGGCCTTGTTGGTCTTGTTAGACTCGTCGTCGACTGTGGCCATGCCCTTGGCAAGCTTGCTGATGGCCGACTCGACCTCGTCGAAGCTGTGCCCATAGGACATCGTCGACTGCTGAATCTTGGAGAGATTCTCGACTGAGGATCCGGTCTTCTGCGCTGCATCGTCGAGCGCGGCCAACTGATCGATTGCGTTCTTTCCCAGCAGCACTGCCGCGCCGCCGGCCGCGGTCAGCCCAAGACCTATCCCAACGCCGAGCTTTGCGAAAGCAGCATCGATTTCCTTCGCTCGCTTCTCGGCCAGCTTGGCGGCACGATTCATGTCCGTCTCGAAACTGCCCGTTTTCGCGAGCAAATCGACGGTGATTGTTCCAATGCTCATACTCGGCGCCCCGCTGCGCGGAAGAGGTCGATATCGGCCTGGGTGTGTTTGGGCTTCACTTCACTGCTTGGCTGGAGCCACTCAAGGCGATTCCTCATCGTGGCCTCCGGGTCATCGCCCGACGACATCGCGCCGGCCACCAGCGCAGCAGGCCGATAAAACCTGTGGTAGTCATCGAACGGCCACTGTTGATAGAAGTCGACCCAGCGCTGGAATTCGTGGTCGCTCATGGCTGCCTTCCACTCGGCGACCGTTCGGCCGCCCAGCGCGAGCGCAAGGACGTGCCAGAGCCATTCCTCGCCCCGGGCCTTTATGCGTTTCCCGGCTCGTCCTCCTGACGCTTGTTCAGCTCGAGCGCGGCCGCGAAGAGACGTTCGAGCACGCCTTCTTCAAGCTCCTTGGCCTTTTCAAGAGTCAACGCGACCTTCCCGTCCGCATCACAAAGGCTGGCCGCGACGAGCACGTGATATGCCATGCCTCGGTCATCAATCGACGGCGAGCGCAAGCAATTGAGGAACCGCTGATAGTCGTAAGACGAGACACGGCGGAAATAGAGCTGGTGGGTCGAACCGTCCTTAAGCTGGATGTCCTTGCCGACCACTTCGGGGCTCACGAAAAACTTGCGATCGAGCATGGTCACCTCACACCGTGCTCAGGTCGAAGTCGACTTCGCCGGAGCGCTGGATGGTGATCGTCCCCTTCCAGATGTCGTTGCCTTGAATATCGATGTTGATGTCCGACACGTAGCCGTTGAAAATCGCTGACGCCCGACCGACGACCGTCTGCAGCGTGCCGGTGCTGTCGGCCGTCGGGGTTGTCGTTCCATCCGACGAGTAGATGCCCCACGAGACCGTTTCCCCGCTCTTCTTCAGGTTCAGCAGGTCTTCGTGAGCAACTTCGTTTTTGTGGACGTTGAATGCCACCGAAACTTGGCCCGGGTTGCCCAGGCCGCCGACAAACTCACGGTCCCCCGTGTTGTCCAAGCAGGTGATCTCGATCTGATCGCGCGCGCCACCAAGGCCCGAGATCGACGTTGCGCATACCACGCGCTCGACCGTATTGCCCATCGGGTTGACGAAGTAGAGTTCAGTCCCTTGGGACTTGATGATTTCTTCAGCGGCCATTTTCGGCTCCAAAAAAAGAAAAACCGCCCGAAGGCGGTTCAGTGCAAAGCAAGTCGGCAACCGTCAGCGCGGTAGCCACCAATCGAAAACCATCGAGATTCGGTATTTCTCGGTCTGAGCGTCCCGCTCGTCTGCCACGTATCCAACACACAATGCGTATGGCTCAAGGGCCGATCGAACTGCCTCTGCGAGCGCCTCAACCTCGGCGTCGCCGATCGACCAGCAGTCGACCTGCGCACGGAACTGGTCAGCACAGGCGCCTTCGAGCGCATTTTCGGGCGCACCGCCAGGGAAAGAGAACGTTAGATAGGGTGAGGAAACACCTTGCGGCGCGCTCCCATGGCGATAGGCGCGCACCGGCGACGTACCAACCAATGCGGTGACTGCCGCGCTTGCCGAAAGCGCCTTGAATATCTTCGGGTACACGTCGCTGCCTCGCCTCACGTCGGACTGGACTTCGACAATCGACGAATATTGATCCGGCCCCTGTGAACTTGTATCAAGCTGCATAGCGAACAGGGCCGTGCTCGAAATACTTGCGAATTCGTTCGGGCTGGCGT
>NZ_NJGW02000013.1:0-123246 GCF_002216225.1 Pandoraea sp. CB10b_02 | reverse complement strand
CAAAGCCCTGAAATACCGCTCGCCTCGCGAGTTCAGGCGTAATGCGGTGTCATCAACCTAACGGTGTCCGCGTGTCCTGAGTTACAGGGGCAACTCCACCGAGTATGCGCAGCAATGGGGGACGTTCGAGCACGGCGTTACCATTCTGGATCTACTGTTCAATTGCGGCGAAGCGGCGCCTCGCCAGATGAAATACGTACGCACATGAAGCTATCCATCGTGACCACCCTGTACCGGTCCGCGCCGTATCTTGCTGAATTTCACCAGCGAGCCGCCAGCGTTGCGCGAGACTTGGTTGCGGACGACTACGAGATCGTACTGGTCAACGACGGCTCCCCCGACGAGAGTCTAGCGTTAGCCGTCGAGCTGACACAAGCTGACCCACATGTCACGGTCATCGACCTGTCGCGAAACTTCGGTCACCACAAGGCCATGATGACTGGACTTGCTCACGCACAGGGAGAATTGGTTTTTTTGATCGACAGTGATCTTGAGGAGGAACCGGAGTGGCTCCTCTATTTTGCGAAGCAAATGACGCAGGACGAGTGCGATGTCGTCTACGGCGTGCAGGAGCAGCGCAAAGGTGGCTGGGTCGAGCGCTGGAGCGGTCATTGGTTTTATGTGCTTTTCAACGCGCTCACGGGGCTCCAACTTCCCAGAAGCGTGGTCACCGCACGGCTGATGACTCGGCGATACGTCAACGCGTTACTGCGGCACGGCGAACGCGAGTTAATGATTGCAGGGCTTTGGTTGATCACAGGTTTCAGCCAGAAGCCACAGCGAATCAGGAAACACAGCACCAGCGAGACGACGTACAATTTCCGACGAAAACTGGCGGTTCTAATCAACTCTGTCACGTCGTTCAGTAGCGCGCCATTGTTCTTCATTTTCTATCTCGGTATGGGAATCTCCGGCGTTTCCTCCATCTATATCGCCTATCTCGTCGTGCACTATTTCATGCAGACCCAGGCTGTCAGTGGATGGACCTCCGTGATGGCATCCATCTGGTTTCTCGGCGGCTTGATTCTGTCCTCCCTGGGCGTTGTCGCCATCTATCTGTCGAAAGTTTTTACCGAAACCAAGCAGCGACCTTACACCATTATCCGAGAAATCTATCGTCGTGGCGTCGCGGCCCAGCACCGAGGAGGAGAAAATTGGCCAAACCCCTTGTAATCTTCGGTGTTACCGATGCCTCCGAGCTGGCACACTGGTATTTCACGCATGAATCCGAACGCGAAGTGGCCGCGTTCACGCTTGATCGAACGTTTCTTCAGGTCGAACAGTTTCAGGGGCTCCCGGCCGTGCCCTTCGAGGAAGTGAACGAACGCTATCCACCTGAGGCGTTCGACATGTTCATCGCCCTGGGTTATTCGAAGCTCAACGCTCTGCGTCAGGAAAAATACGTGGCGGCCAAAGCGGCGGGCTATCGTCTGGCAAGTTTCATCAGCCCGCGCGCCAGCGTTTTGAACAACGGAGTCATCGGCGACAACTGCTTTATCTTCGAAGACAACACGATTCAGCCGTTCGCGCGCATCGGCAATAATGTGACCCTATGGAGCGGTAACCACATCGGCCATCACTCGTCGATCGGGGACCACAGCTTTGTAACGTCGCACGTCGTGGTGTCGGGCGGCGTCGAGATCGGTGAACGGTGTTTTCTCGGAGTTAATGCGACACTTCGCGATCATATTAAGATCGGTGACCGCTGCGTTATCGGGGCGGGCGCACTCCTACTCGCCGACGCTGAGCCGGATGGCGTTTATCTCGGTAACGCGACCGAGCGCTCTCGAGTTCCAAGTTCCCGGTTGAGATCCATATGAGCAGCAAGAAACATTGGCGAAAGCTCGGCCGAATCTTCGAACCCGGTCAAAGTGCCTCGCATCCGAAGCTGATTTCTCACGCGGCCAATCCTCTGCCTTTGCTGATCGAAGGCGACGTTTATCGCGTATTCTTCAGTGGACGTGACGCGCAAAACCGTTCATCGGTTGGCGCTGTGGACATCAACATCGTCAAACACGAGGTCGTCCGAACATTCGCCAAACCGTTTTTCGAGCATGGACCTGCGGGGTCGTTCTTCGCCGATGGCGTGAGCATCGGCAACGTCTATAAGGCCGACGGGCAACGCTACATGCTGTTCATGGGCTGGCAAACCGTACCCGATCAGCATTGGCGAGGTGATATTGGACGATTGGTGGTAAACGACGATCTTTCGCTAACGCTGGACAACGACTTGCCGTTCATGGCCACCGATGCCACGGACCCCGTCAGCCTGTCCTACCCATGGGTCATGCCCGACGAACAGGGGGGCTTTTACATGTGGTACGGCTCCACAGTGACGTGGGACGCCGGCAATGGCGAGATGTTGCACGTGCTCAATTACGCCACCTCGCAGGATGGCCACATCTGGAACCGTCACGGTCTGGCGGTCCCGTATGCACTCGGCACAGCACAGGCGTTTTCCCGCCCGACGGTGATACGCAACGCGCCGAACGACGGCTACGATATGTGGTTTTCCTATCGAAGCGGCACCGGCGAGAAATATCGGATCGGCTATGCCTTTAGTCCCGACGGTCGGCAATGGCAGCTCGACCTCGCGTCCTCGGGTATCGACGTCTCACCGTCGGGATGGGACGCCGACATGATTGAATATCCCTTTGTGTTCAGACACAAGGACGCGACGTACATGCTTTATAACGGCGACGGCTTCGGCAAGAGTGGATTCGGACTGGCGATTCTCGATGGCGAATGAGGGGCAAGCGAACGACGTGCTGGTGCTTGGCCGTCAGTTCATTCGGTATATCGTGGTGGGCCTATTGAGCAACCTCAGCGGCTACCTCGTCTACCTCCTGATTACGCACTTCGGCGGAACGCCGAAGGTCACCATGACGCTGCTGTACGCCGTGGGCGCGACGGTCGGCTTCTTCGGCAACCGGCAGTGGACCTTCGAGCATGACGGCACGTGGCTGTCGAGCGGGCTTCGCTACATCATGGCGCATAGTGTGGGATACGGGATCAATTTCGCGATGCTCTATGCCTTGGTCGACCGGCTGGGATATCCACATCAATGGGTTCAGATCACCGCCGTGTTCGTCGTTGCCGGATTTCTCTTTCTGGCGTTCCGATACTTTGTATTTGCAAAACGTCGACGTCCTGAAGCGGAGCGCGCATGAAACGTTGTCTCGAATGCCAGACCCTTTTTCCGATGAATTCGGAAACGTGTCCCGAGTGTGGATACCGTCCAATCGACGTTGACGGTTTCCATGCTTACGCACCGGCATTGGCCCATGAGGGTGGTGGTTTCAAGGCCAGCTACTTCGAAGATCTGGCGGCACTCGAAGGCGAGAATTTCTGGTTTCGTGCAAGGAATCGTTTGATTCTCTGGGCGTTAAGGAAGTATTGCTCTCAGTTTCATTCATTGCTGGAAATTGGCTGTGGCACGGGATATGTCTTGTCCGGTATCGCTCGAGCATTTCCCCAAGCTTCGATTTACGGCACAGAGATTTTCACCAATGGCTTGCGCTTCTCGGCCGATCGGGTGCCGGGAGCGCAGTTGATGCAAATGGATGCGCGCCACGTGCCGTTCAGCGAGGCTTTCGATGTCGTCGGTGCGTTCGACGTCATCGAACATATCGAAGAAGACACGCGCGTGATGGCGCAGGTGCATGCCGCGTTGAAGCCCGGCGGGTATTTTCTGTTGACAGTGCCGCAGCATGCCTGGCTCTGGAGCGCTGTGGACGAGTATGCGTGCCACGTTCGACGCTACTCGGCATCCGAGCTCCACGATAAACTTCGGTCGAACGGTTTCGAAATCGTGCGCAGCACATCGTTCGTCTCGATATTGCTGCCGGCAATGCTGGCATTTCGACTGGCGCGCAAGAAGTCGGTCGAAGACATCAGCGGCGAAGCGGAACTAAAGATATCGCCAATGTTGAATGTCCTATTTGGTGCGCTAATGCACCTTGAAACACTGTTTATCGGTGCCAGTGGAAATTTTTTTGCGGGCGGGTCGCGACTTGTGATCGCAAAACGAACCCTCTGACGGCAATGTCGCCGTTGGCATGCTGAGTTTCGGGAGCCTTAATGGAAAGAGATCGAGTTCCCTTTAATCGCCTGCATTTGACGGGCAAAGAACTGGAATATATCGCTGAAGCGCGCGAGCGAAATACGTTGGCGGGAGACGGTCCGTTCACTCGCAGATGCAACCAATGGATCGAGGAGCGCACAGGGTGCGCAAGGGCGTTACTCACCCACTCCTGCACAGCTGCACTGGAGATGTCAGCGTTACTGCTCGATATCCAGGCCGGCGATGAAATCATCATGCCGTCGTTCACCTTTGTGTCGACGGCGAACGCTTTCGTGCTGCGCGGCGGTGTGCCGGTTTTCGTCGATATTCGCGAAGACACGCTCAACATCGACGAACACCTGATCGAGGCCGCCATCACGGAGCGCACTAAAGCCATCGTGGCCGTGCATTACGCCGGCGTTGCGGCAGATATGGATACGATCATGGAGATCGCGCGGCGTCGCGGGCTGGCGGTGGTCGAAGATGCAGCGCAAGGTGTCATGGCGTCGTATAAGGGACGCGCGCTGGGCGCCATCGGCGATCTAGGCACCTTCAGTTTCCATGAAACGAAGAATGTGATTTCCGGCGAAGGCGGTGCGTTGCTCGTCAACGATCCGGCATTTGCTTTGCGCGCCGAGATCATTCGCGAGAAGGGCACGGATCGGAGCCGCTTTTTCCGCGGCGAAGTCGACAAGTACACGTGGCAGGACGTCGGTTCGTCGTTCCTGCCCGGTGAGATCATAGCGGCATTCTTGCTCGCGCAACTGGACGACGCCGACGGCATTACGGCGCGACGCCTCGAACGCTGGGAGCGCTATCATGAACGTTTGGCAGCCATGGAAACGCGTGGCTTGCTGCGTCGTCCGATCGTGCCCGCCGAGTGCCAGCACAACGCGCATATGTACTACGTGCTGCTATCGGGCGACGTGGATCGCGAACAGGTGCTCCAGCGGATGAAGCAACGTGGCGTATCGTCCGTGTTCCACTACGTACCGCTGCACGATTCGCCCGCGGGTCGCCGTTATGGCCGCACCCATGGCCCACTCGACGTAACAAACCGACAATCAGCGTGTCTGATTCGCCTGCCACTGTGGTATGACCTGAATGACGACATACAGGATCGTGTGATTGATGCGCTCACGCAGAGCCACTCGCTCTGAGTTCTAGCCCGACTCTCAGCTCGGACAACCTGATCTGATCGGTGGAAAACAACAAGGGCGGAGCACGCAACAACGCACTCCGCCCTACAAGACTGCCTTCAATGACCGGTTGGTGGAGCGGAGGAGGATCGAACTCCCGACCTTCGCATTGCGAACGCGACGCTCTCCCAGCTGAGCTACCGCCCCAACGATCGCTAATTATAGCCTGAAATTTTTCCCGCGACACGCAACAGGATTTCGCCGCTTCAAAGCCATCCGGCGAACTTCCGAATCAGCCGTTCGTACCCTTCACCCGTTCGATTTTCTTGCCAGGTTCGTACTTGAGAATGTCCTTCGAGCCCGGGCGACGGACCATCGCGCCGCCTTCCAGCACGTAGACATCTCCAGTGTGCTCACAGGTCCACTCCCCCTCGCCCGTCAATGGCAGCGGAATCTTCTCACCATACGCGCTGACCCACCCGATATGCCGCGCGGGCGATCCCACCATGAATGCCCAGTCGGGGCAATCCTTGGTCAGGACAGAACCCGCGGCGAGAAAAGCGCCGGCACCGACGTTGATGCCAGGCACCACCGTGGAATTTGCGCCGAGCGTCACGCCCGTTCCGACAACGGTCTTCTTGAATACCGCATGACGGTTGACCGCCGCTCGCGGGAAGCCGATATGCGTGAAGACCATAAACGGCGCACAGAAAACGAAATCACCTAATTCCACGTGCGAAAAGACAGACACAGAATTACCAAGACGGCAGGCATTACCAACCACGGCGTCGTTACCGACGTACACGTTCTGGCCAAGATTACAATTTTCGCCAACGATCGCACGAGCCTCGACGTGCGAGAAATGCCAGACCGACGTGAAATCGCCGATTTGCGCCCCGTCTTCAACGACAGCGCTGGGATGGATACGGATCAATTGCAGGCCCCGCGGATCGAAAATCTTCAAGATTGCGATATTTCCATATTCTTTTCAACGAGGCAACCCGAGGATCTCACCCCCCATCGCATCAAGCCGCCCCAGGATTCCCCGTCATCCCTTTGATGACGGGCACCTTCGGCGCTTTCGCCACCACCGTCTTCTGCGCACGGAGATAACGCGCCACCACATCCCACACCGGCTCGCCCTGCGCCCCTTCGGCCACCGGCGCCCACCCGGCCACCTTGTACGTCTTGCCCGCCTCGATCGGCTTGCCGTTCAGGCGCATCTCCGTGATGCGCTGCCCCATCGGGGCCATCGGGTCGATCGCATAGTCCATGCCGCCCACGCGCACCATGTCCCCACCCTGCTGGTAGTACGGGTCCGGGTTGAACAGGTTGTCGGCCACATCTTCGAGCACCGTCTTGATCGTCTCACCGGTCATGGGCGTGAGCGTCGTATACGGATAGGTGATGGCCGTCTGGTCGAGCAACTGCTCCATCGTGATCGCCTGCCCCGGCAGCAGCGACGTCCCCCAACGGAAGCCCGGCGAGAAGCCGATCTCGGCATCCTTTTCCGCCATCACGGCGTCGAGCAGCAGCTGGTCGAACGTGCCGTTGAAGTTGCCCCGGCGATATAGCACACCTTCGGTCACCGCCAGCGGCTCCGCGAGCTTCGCCGCGAACGGCGCACGCACGCGTTCGATGAGCGCCTGCATCTGGGCGTCGGCCGGCAGCAAATTGGCGAACACCGGCAGCAACTTGTAACGGAAGTCCACCGGCTTGCCGCCTTTCACGTCGAAGTCCAGCACCGCCAGGAACTTGCCGTTCGAGCCGGCATTGGTGACGAGCGTCTTGCCGCCGGCGTTCTCGACGATCACGGGCCTGGGCACGCCGTCGTGCGTGTGCCCGCCCATGATCGCGTCGATGCCGCGCACGCGCGACGCCAGCTTCAGATCCACGTCCATGCCGTTGTGCGAGAGCACGACCACGACCTGCGCGCCCTTGCCGCGCACTTCGTCGACCATCGACTGCAACCGCTCCTCCTGAATGCCGAACGTCCAGTCCGGCACGAAGTAGCGCGGATTGGCAATCGGCGTGTACGGGAACGCCTGCCCGATGATCGCCACCGGCACGCCGTTCATCATCTTGATCGTATACGGCGCGAAGACGGGATCGCCGAAGTCGTTCGTCTGCACGTTCTGCGCAACGAAGTCGATCTTGCCCTTGAGCTGCTCCTCGACCACCGACTTCACGCGCTCGGCGCCATACGTGAATTCCCAGTGTGCCGTCATGACGTCAACGCCAAGCGCCAACGTGGCGTCGACCATGTCCTGGCCCTTGGTCCACATGGCCGTGCCGGAACCCTGCCAGGTATCACCGCCATCGAGCAGCAGCGCGCCGGGACGCGACGCCTTCATACGCTTGACCAGCGTGGCCAGATGCGCGAAGCCGCCAACCTTGCCATACGTGCGCGCCGCCGACGCGAAGTCCAGATATGTGAACGCATGGGCTTCGGGCGTTCCCGCGCGCAGCCCATACGCCTTGAGGAACGCCTCGCCCACCAGATGAGGCGGTTTGTTCGCCTGCTCGCCGATCCCGAGATTGACGCTCGGCTCACGGAAGTAAATCGGCAGCAGTTGCGCGTGACAGTCGGTGAAGTGGAGCAGGTGCACATTGCCGAACTTCGGCAGATCGTAGAACGCAGCGGCCGCCTTGGCAGCCGCCGTCTCGCGATGCGAGAGCGCCATTCCCCCGGCTGCCGCCACCGCCAACACCTGCATGAATTCGCGTCGATTCATTTCGTCTCCGTGGCAAGCGCATCCGGCGACGCACCGCCCTTGTCGTTATCCATTACGCGACGATGGCGTCGCGCGACATCCGCCCGGCATTCGCCGCCGGACCATAACCCTCTGCGCACCGCATCGGCGCGCGGCCGGTTTTCGCGTGCAGCCACCACCTCACTTGCCGGCATAGTCGGCAAGCGCCGCCACATCCTCGCCGAACATCTCACCGACTTCCTTGCGCAGCACACGCCCGTTTCGGCCGATCACATACAGCTCAGGCAAGCCGCGGCGCTTGCCGAGCGCCGCGCGCCATGCGTCGCTTTCCATCCCGGCGGGGAACGTGTAGCCATGTGTCCGGATGTAATCGGCCGCTTCCTTCGGCGTCTTGTCGATGGACAGCGTGACGATCTGGATCGGCTTGCCGCGCGTGGCTTCGTAGAGCCTTTGGACGTGCGGGTTCTGCTGCGCGCAGAACGGACACCACGACGCCCAGTATTCGACGATGACCGTGCGGTCCCTGAACGCGCTGGCCGGCAAGGTCTTCCCGTCGAGCAGGGTGAGCGACGGCAGCGTTACCGTATCGCCGACTTCCACGGCGTGCGCCGGCACCCCGGCGAGCATGGCCAGCGCGCTCAGCGCGGCACCGAGCGCGCGCCTGGCACCCCGGAGCGGCCATGCAGGCGTTCTCGCGTGGCGAATCCAACCGGTCTCGGGTTTCATGCGGTACTCCGGAAGTCGACGGCGAACGAAATCTCACTAAACGGTGAATTCAACGGTGAATTCAACGGTGAATTCAACGACGAATTCAACGACGAAGACGGCAACGGGCGGCCGCGAGGCTCGCGTGGGCGCCGTCCGGACAGATCGCCCGCCACGCAGTGGCACCGTGGTAGACGCCGATGCGCACGATCTCACGATCACGCGCACCGGCCGCGGACCTCGTCCATGTCGGCAGAACGGCGTCCGCCTCGCCGCCTTATTGATTGACCGGCGAGGCCGGATCGAGCAGCAGCGCCATGACGTCCTTCAACTGCTTCTCCGTGAGGATGCCCGCCGCGCCGAAGCGCGGCATGTTCGAGCACGCCATGTAGCTGTGCGAGTCGTAGACCTTCGCCCACGTGTACTTGAGAACCTCGGGCGAGTCGCCGCGCAGCTTGCCGTAGTTGTAGAGCGACGGGCCGATGTTGCCGAACGAGATCTCGCTCTTGGTCAGTTGATGGCACGCATAGCAGTTGCCGCCGTTGACGGTGTCGGCCTTGTCGGAGAACTGCATGCCGCGCCCGTTCTGCGCGACCTTCTCGCCCTCCTTCCAGTCGCCGAGATACTTCCCGTCGGCGGGCGCCTTCACGTTCGCCAGCTCGGCCTTTTGCAGGCGCTCGGCGATCTTCGCGGGCATCGGCTTGGTAGCGTACTGCGTACACAGCTTCTGCAATTCGCTCTGATCGATGCGGTCGAGCTGCGCAATGCCCGAGCCACGGAACGAATCGCGCAATTCCTGAACCACGGCTGCGTCGGACGTCCCGGTGACGAGTTTCACACCTTCGCCCTGAGCGAAGGCCATGCCGACGACGAGAGCCCCGGCCGCTGCCAGCGCGGGCCCCGTCGCGCGCAATGCGAATGTTTTCATGGGTATGCCTCGCGGTCGGTCAGCGCTTCAGGCCCGGGGCGTCCATCTTGCCGCCGTTGGCCATCACACCGAGGAAAGTAATGAGGTCGATCGACGCCTGCGAGCCGTAGTTGAGCTCCGGCATGCGCTGCTGGCGGAAGCAGTCGTACATCCGCCACTGGATGGTGCGCAGCGCGCCTTGCGAGACACGGTAGCCCGGCCACGTCGCGAACGCCTGACGCGCGGCCGCCGGCTTGGTCAGATTCGGCAGATCCTGCAGACGGATGCGCTTGTCGTCCGCCCCATGGCACGACGCGCACGAGAAGTCGTAGGGCCCGGCTCGGTAATAGAAAATCTTCTGCCCGCGCGCGTAGGCTTCCTTCTCTTCCTTGTGCGATTGCGGCACGCGAATGAGCGCCCCGCGCGACTGGCCCGCGACGTAAGCCGTCAGCGATTCGAGGTCGGTCGGGTCCTGGCCTTCCTTGGAGAACGGCTGCTTGATGACGTCCGCGCGCTTGAAGCCCTGCAGGTTCACCATGCACTCGACGATGCGCGACTCGGCGTCGAGCACGCGCTTCGAGTCGGGGAAGTAGCGCGGCAGTTGCGCGTAAGCGTCCTTCACCACGCCCGCGCCAAGGCCGAGGTCGCATTGCGCGAGCGACACGTTGTTCGGGCCGCGCGGCGTCTTCCAGAGCTCCTCGCCACGCATTTCGATGAGTTCCGCCGGGTTGCCGTCGGCGAGCATCTCGCGGTATTGCGCGATGGCGTCGGCCGTCGAACTGTCGGCTGCGAATGCGGGGCCGCTGATGCCCCCGATGGCGAGCATGCCGCCGAGCACGCCGCGTCGCAGCCACTGGCCGCCTGCGGTGCCGGCTCGCGCAACGGCCCGTGCGCTGCTCGCTCGTGCGCTCTTCCGCGCCTCTTTCATCTGGCTCTCCTCTTGTGGGTTGGTTGGCACGACGACAGGGGCGGAACACCCCCGTGCACACAACGCGACGCGCACGACGCGCGTGCGAGCCGCGCGTCCTACCCGGCCGGGGCCGGCATTCGCCGTCAGGCGACAGTCGTCTCGTCCGTACGCGAGTCGCCCTTGTTGTCGGTCCACGTCACCGTGACCTTGTCGCCTTTCTTGGCGCCCTTGAACTTGAACGACAGGAACGGATCCTTCGACACCGCCGGCCCCCATTCGGCCGACAGCACCGTCTTGCCGTTGCAGGCGACCGTGACGTTCTGGATGAAGTGTGCCGGCACGATATTACCGGAAGCGTCCTTGCGCTGGCCGGTTTCCATGATGTGGCTCATCAGCACCTTGACCTCGACAACGCCGCCGGCCTCGGTTGCGCGAATGCGCATCGGATTACCCATGTTTTGGCTCCTCTTGTTCTACGATGCGCCGCTCAACCGCCGCAGCCGCCCAGCGTGACCTTGATTTCCTTTTCGGCCACGAGGAATTTGTTGTCCGCCTTGACGAGCGCGTAGACCTTCGAGGTCTGGCCCATCTTCACGCGCGTGGTCACCGACGGCTCCGTGCCGTCGGGAATGTCGAACGACGCGGCGAGCGTGTTCGGATTCTTCTCGATCAGGATCGCGATCGATTGCGTATTCGGCGCCTTGCTGGTCACCGCCACCGGCACGACCGCACCGTTTTCGGCAATGTCGGGCGCGTTCAGCACGACCAGGTCGCTCGGGCTCGCGCTCGTGCCGCCGAGCGCCTTGACCGTGTCGGCCACGCTCTTGGTGGCAAACGCCGCCTTGTTCCACTCCACCTGTGCCGCGCGTGCCTCTTCGGGCTTGATCAGCCCGGCGGCCACCGCCAGCCCCATTACCGCGGAAAACCGCAGCATGTCGCGTCGCTGTTGGTTCATCTCTGTGTGTTTCCTTCTCTGAGGGCCGCCGGCGCGATATTCGTATGCCGCACCGGCCGCCGTTCGCTCGCCCGGCCGTGCCGCATTGCCGCGCGGCCGACCGGCGAGCCCCCTGCCCCGGGCTTACTTCGCCGGGGCGCCGGCCAGAACCCAGTCCACCAGGATCTTGGCGTCGGCATCCGACATGTTCGGGTGCGCCGGCATCGGGATCGGACCCCACACGCCCGAGCCGCCGCCCTTCACTTTCTTCACCAGCTTGGCCACGGCATCCTTGTCGCCCTTGTACTTGGCGGCGACATCCTGATAGGACGGGCCCACGAGCTTCTTGTCGACCGCATGGCAACCCATACAGGCGTTGGCGGCGGCGAGCTTGGTCGCTGCTGCAACATCGACACCGGCATGGGCCAGCGAGGCGCCGGCCAGCATGGCCGCAGCGATCAGAATCTTCTTCATCGTATCTCCTTCGATTTGGGTAGGGGATGGCGTCCTGCGGCGACCTGTGTGGTTTGGCCCGGCCGTCGGACGCCCTGCCCGCTCAATGTGCACCACGGAGAATCCAGTCGACCATCGTGTGGACGTCGGCTTCGGCGACCTGCGACTGCGGCGGCATCGGCATGCTGCCCCAGTTGCCGGCGCCGCCGGCACGTATCTTCGCCACCAGTTTTTCAGTCGCATCCGACTGCCCATGATACTTGGCGGCGACCTCCGAGAAGGCGGGCCCGATCTTCTTGTCGGTCACGCCGTGACAGGCCAGACAACCGTTCTTGTCCGCAAGCGTTGCTGCCGATGACGTCGCAGCGGCGGTTTGGGCCGGCGCGTCCGGACTCGCCATGCCGAGCGTGGCGAGAGCCGCCGTCTTGCGCACCGACGCATTTTGCGCGGCAGTGCCCGACAGCGGAGGCAGCTTCGTATCGACACCGCGCACCGGTCCGATGACACGGTTTTGCGCGGCCAGATCTCCATGCGCGTCGCGGGCGTACGCAGGGAGTGCGGACGTCACGATACCAGCCTCGGGACAATCCTGCATACACGCCTTGTTATGAGTATCCGGTTTGTCGCCCACGCGCCACATGCCGTGCGCGCGCGTCATGCCGTTGCGATTCGGCATGCGTTTCTGGACGTCGGCAATGTTCTTGTCCGAGAGCACGAAGTCCGACGGCACGATTTCGCCGAGGTTGAGAATGTAGGCCGTCACCGCGTACACCTCGTCGGGTGTGAGCGAGCGCGGCGCATTCCACGGCATGGCGCGGCGGATGTAATCCCAGAGCGTCGAGACGGTGTCGACCTTCATGAGCGTGGTGCGCACCGGCTGATTGTTCGCGCGCAGCGACGCCACGTGCCCCGTCTTGATGTCCTCGGGGGTGGTGCCGCCCACGAGCGGATTGAAGACCTCGTTGCTCTCGCCGAACGTGCCATGACACGACGCGCAGCGCGCGTCGAAGAGCTTCTGACCGTCGGCCACCGAACCCTGCCCTTTCGGCAGGCCCTTGAAGTCGGGGCGCACGTCGATGTCCCACGCGCTCAGCTCGGCCGGCGTGGCGTGGCGTCCGATGCCTGACGGCGCCTTGATGGCCGGCGGCGTCCCGGCAGGCGCCGCCGCGGCGGCCCTGGACGTCCACGCGGCAAGCGTCAGCCCGACCACCACCAGCGCACTCGCCCACAGCGCGCCCAGCAGGAACAGGCCGACATGGCGGCTCACGGCGTGCAGCGACTCGCGTTCAATCGACGTGGACATTGGTCACCTCCCCGCTCGTTGCCACTTGCCACGTCTGGATCGCGTTGTTGTGATAGATCGATTTGGTGCCGCGCACCTCGCGCAGTTGGCGATAGCGCGGCTGTACGAAGCCGGTTTCGTCCACCGCGCGGCTTTGCAGCAGCGCCGGCGAACCGTCCCAATGCCAGTCGAAGTTGAAACGCGTGAGGCATTTGGGCAGCACGGGCGACTCCAGGCGCGCCTGCCGCCACGACTTGCCGCCGTCGGTCGACACGTCCACGCGCTTGATGCGCCCTCGCCCCGACCAGGCCAGCCCCGTCACGTTGAAATAGCCGCGATCGAGCAGCGCCTGGCCGCCCGAGGGCGACGTGATCACCGATTTGCACTCCTGGATCGAGGTGTATTGACGATGCTGGCCGTCGGGCATCAGATCGACGTAGTGACTCGTTTCGTCCTTGGTGTTCCACGGGGCATCGCCCACCTTGATGCGACGCAGCCACTTCACCCACGAAACGCCCTGCACGCCGGGCACGACGAGCCGCAGCGGATAGCCGTTCTCGGGGCGCAGCATTTCGCCGTTCATGCCCCAGGCGACCAGCACGTCCGAGAGCGCCGCCTCCATCGAGATCGTGCGCGTCATGCCCGAGCCGTCGCCGCCTTCGGCGAGCACGAACTGGCCGCGCCGGGTGTCGGCGCCCACGTCGTCGAGCAATACCGACAGCGGCACGCCGGTGAATTCGCAGCACGAGAGCATGCCGTGCGTGTACTGCACGGTCGGCACGGCGGCGTTCCCCCATTCCATGCCGGTATTCGCGCCGCATTCGATGAAATGCATGCGCGAGACGGACGGCAGACGCATGATGTCGTCCATCGTGTAGACCTTGGCCTCGCGCACGAGCCCATGCACCATCAGGCGATGCTGTGTCGGGTCGATTTCTTGCCAGCCCTGATGGTGGCGCTCGAAGTGCAGGCCGCTGGGCGTGATGATGCCGAACAGGCCCTGCAGCGGGGTGAACGCCACGGAGGCCTGTGCCGTCTGGGTGAGGCCCGGCGACTGCCGGCGCTGCAGGTTCGACTCGAACCGGGACGGCACGCCGTAAGCACGCGCGGCGACCGGCTGGCCCAGCGAGGTGGCCCAGGCGCGCGGCTCGAGAATCATGGGGTCGCCTGCGCCGGCCGTCTTCGGGGCGTCGGCGGCAAAGGCCGCGCCGCCTGCGAGCGCGGCGCCCGCCGCCAGGAAGCTGCGCTGCAGAAAACCGCGCCGCGTGGGGTTCAGCCCCTCGCGTGCGATATCGGCGGCGAGTGCGCCGTCGATGAAATTCTCCGGTGCTCGGCGCAAACGGCCGGCCCGCGATGGTTTGTCGCTCACCCTGTCTCCTCGCGTTTTGTGGCACCCGTCGGCGTCCGCGAGGACACTGACGGGCTTAAGGCACTTGCGCGCAGTCTCGTTGCCGCGCTGTCCTGCGGGTCTTGCGGTATTGCGGCGTCACTGGAGCGCCACATCGGGTGCGCAACGCCAAAGCGACGCGCCCCCGGCTTTCCCATCGGCCTGCGGCGTGTGTCAGCGCCCTCGCGGCATGAAGCCGTCGACGGCCTGCTCCGGCAGAGCCTCCTCCTCGATTCGGCCGGCGACCTGCACGCATACGGCGCGGCAGATCTCGACCACCCCGGTGTCCGCGATCGCGTAATACACCTGATTGCCCTCGCGACGGCGCGCCAGCACCCCCGCCTGGTACATCGCGCCGAGATGCCGCGATACGTTCGTCTGCGACGACCCCACCTCCGTCACCACCTCGTTCACGGAACGCTCGCCCCCGCACAGCGCGTGCAGAATTCGCAACCGCGTCGGCTCGGAGAGCAGGCTGAAGTAGTGCGATACCTTTTCGAATACGCGATCGAGTTCTTCCATGACGGTCTTTCTTTGGGTTCGTGTGAAGGCACAGGAAATTTCGTATATGCCTACATACGCATATACGGATAATCAAAATAACGGGCGACGGACGCAAGCTGCACTGCAACATATCGGAGGCCGACGTATCGGACATATCGCGCGCGAAAGCCGGGTCGCTCTTGCCGTTTCCATGTATACGACGAGATATAGCGGCCTTTTTCTCGGGCTTTAGCGGGCCGTTCGGCGCGACGCGCCTTGATGGGGCAGCCGAGCGGTGTAAGCAATGCGGATGGCGCGGCATCAGGGAAAAACCTGATAAGAAAAATGGGTGGGGAACGTCGCAACAGCGGTGATCCGTATTGCTGGCATCGTCGAACGAGGGCAAGGACAGCGCGACACTCACCCGTGCGACGGCAGCCGAAAACGACAAAGGCGGACGCCGTGGCGGCGCCCGCCCTTGCTCCTCATCCACGTCGTCATCCTCGTCATCATCCACGTCGTCGCTGTCGCCGCCGCGCATCACTCGAACTGATAGGACCAGTTGGCGTTAAAGCGCAGCGGCCGCCGCGGCGCGTTGGTCGGCGCGTCGGCCATCGGCTTGGCGAGCGACAGATCGAGCGAATAGTACTTGCTGTCGGAGATGCGCACCCCCAGCCCGAGCGACGCGAGCTGGTTGTGGAACAACTGCCCGTAGTTCATGTAGACCTTGGCGGTATCGAACAACAGATAGGGCTGTACCGTCTTGAGATAGCGGAAGTCCGTGCGGAACATGCGATTGACCTCGATGGACGCCCCCCAACCCTTGTCGCCGGCAATCTCCCCGGCGGGATAGCCGAGGCCGTAGCGCTGGCCGCCGAACGTGGCCTGCTCCGAGGTCGGCAGCGTGTTGCTGCTGTACTGCGCGCCGGCCGAGACGACGACGCCGAAGTCCCACGGCAGCACCACGCCCTGCTTCGCGTCGAGAGTGAAGCGCCAGAAAGCGAGATCGTACGGGCCGAGTATCTGCACCACGCCGGCCGGCTGCGTGGTGTACGACTGGCTCGCGCCCATCCCGTTGAAGCCTTTGAAGACGCCCAGCGTGGCGCTGCGCGTCTGCTTCTCGGTCACTTCGTTGTAGGCGAGCTGCGCCTGCGCGGCGCGCACGTTGGTCTGCGAATTGATGAAATTCGGGCTATCCGGCACTTCATAGCGATCGCGGGAATTCACCCCGTACATGCCGCCGCTGATCGTCAGGCTGCGCTGGTTGTTGAGCAGCAGCGGGTACGACACGCCCACCGCCAGACGCTTGGTGTCGAGGTGGCGCGTGAGGCCCGGGAGGCCCTGGTCGTCAGGCTGGCCGCGATAGTGCGACGCATCCACGCGCGCCTGCAGGCCGTTCGAGCCCAGCGGCTGGATGTAGGACGCCGCGTAGAATTCCTCGTCGTTGTGCCCCTTGGGCGCGATGGCCGTGAGCTGGATCTGTTCGCCCAGCGGGGTGAGCGCGTTGCTCGTCACGGTAAACACGCCGCGAATGCCAGGGTTGTTGTATGAGAGCGAGGTGCCGAGCGCCACCGGCTGTCGCGAGACGTCGAGCGACAACTCGGTCGCGCCATCGGTCTGCGTGGGCGGTTGCACGTCCGCCTTGATCTTCATGCCCGGCACGAGCGTGAGCAGGTTCAGGTAGCGCTCGAACGTGGCCCGCCTGAGCGGGCGTTCGGCCTCGATGTGCGCCGCGATGTCGCGCAGGCGCTGCTCCGACGGGCCGGGCGTGCCGGAGATCTTCGTGCCGGAGATGTAACCCTCGACGACGGTCACGCGCACGAAGCCGCCGGCAAAGTCTTGCGCGGGCACGAAGGCGAACGACAGCAGGTAACCGGCGTCCTGGTACATCTTCGTGACCTGGTTGGCCGTCTCGACGAGATCGCCGATGGTCACTTCCTTGCCCGCCATGGGCGCGAACAGCGCCGCGATTTGATCGAACGGCAGCGATTTCACGCCTTCGATCCCGAAACGCTGCGGCGTGATCTTACGCGCGAGCAGTGCCTTGAGGGCGTCTTCCTGGGTCGGCGGCTGAATGCGGATGGTCGCGGCCGGGGCCTTGGGTGCCTCGATCTTGGGAAGACTCTGCATCGGGTCGCCGCGCACCGGACTGGCGTCGGCGCGCGCCTGCTGCGCGCCGAGCAGGCCGATGACCGCCGTCGCGGCGGCCACGAACCGAACGGCGCGACGGTGTCGGCGCAACCCGCGATGAAACGCACGATGTGATTCGATGGTGTCCGCACGCGCAACGCGCGACGCGAGACGGGACTCTCCCTGGCGATGCGCCATCCCTATGCCCCCCAACGATTATTTTTTCGTTGGGGCAGTGTAACCGAGAGGTCCGAGCCCCCGTCAACGAGGCAGGCTGCCGCAAATGCGGCACTCACACAACATTGCCGGAGTCGCTCGTGGCCACACGCACATTGCGGCACTTAGAGAAAGTCCTCCAAACGCACTTGCCGCGACCGGGAATGCCGTCGAAATCCGCGTCAGGCCAGCATGTCGGCCCAGATGCCCTGCGCCCATGCGAGTCCCAGCGCGAATTCCTCGCGCGTGGCCCGCGGCGACGCGCCGCCGGTGCCCTGGACCGGCATCATGGTGCGCTGCGAGGCGTCGTATCGGTGCACGCTCGCGACGTGCATGGCCTCGGTCCCCGAGACGAACGTGTAGCAGGTGTTGCTGTAGAGCGGTTCGGGGTTAACCGGGCGGCCGGCCAGCATCGCGACGATCGCCGCCGCGCACACCTTGCCGTGCTGGTTCGCCATGTGGCCGGACTTGGGCATCTGGGGCGCGATCTGGACGGCATCGCCCAGAACGTGGATATCGGGTTGCACTGTCGAGGCGAAGGTCAGAAAGTCCACGTCGCACCAGCGGCCGTTGGCCGTCGCCAGGCCACTCGACGTGGCGATCTCGCCCGCACGCATCGGCGGGATCACGTTCAGCACGTCCGCGCGGATCTCCTCGCCAAGCTCGAAACGCGCGAGCTGCCTGGCGCCATCGAGCGCAACCTCGGTGCAGTTGAATTGTGGGTGATACTCGAGCATGCCGCCGAATTGCGTGCGCCAGACGTCGTGGAACTGCTCGGCTTCGGCCAGCACCTCGTCGTTGGCGTCGAACACGAGCACCTTGGCACGCGGCTTGTGCTGCTTGAGCCAGGCCGCCGCCTGGCACGCGCGCTCATACGGTGCAGGCGGGCACCGGAACGGCGCTTCGGGAATCGTGATGGCAAACACCCCGCCGTCGGGCATCGCGCGAAGCCGGGCGTGCAGCATGGCGCTCTCGCGCGCGTCGGTCCACCCGACCGGCAGAGCCTCGGCGGTGGCGGGCTCCGATAGTCCGCCGATCGCCTCGCGGCGCAGCGCCACGCCCGGCGACACGATCAGCTTGTCGTATGGCAGGCGGCTGCCGTCGGCCAATTGCACCTGTTTGCGCCCGGCGTCGATGCGGCTCACGCGCGTGCGCCGCCAGGCCACGCCGTGGCGTGCGACGAGTGCGTCGTAGGGCACCGTGAGATCGGTCACGCGCAAGTTGCCGCCGACGACCAGATTCGACAACGGGGCGGAGACGAAAGCGGCGTTCGGCTCGATCAGCGTGACCTCGACCGTATTGCCGGAGAGCGTCCGCAGTGCTTTGGCCGCCGTCGCCCCGCCAAAGCCGCCGCCGACCACGACCACGCGAGCGCGCGCCTTCACTGGCGTGGGCCAGAGCGGCGCGAGGCGCGTTTGTGCGCTCGCGGTGCATGGCGCGCCCGCCATGCCTGCCAGCGCGGCCATCGTCCCCAGGTGCAAAAGGAAATCGCGACGTTGCATGCGGGCGTGCCTATCGTGATGTGCGCGAAGCCGCACGCGGCCCTGGCCGGGCGGGCCGCCCCGGGAGTCGGGGCTGTGCGGCGAAGTACTCGGCGATGCGCCGCAGTTCGTCGTCGCGGTAGCCCCGAAGAAGTTGCGGCATGAGCGTGGCGGGCTGCCGGCCGTCGCGCATGGCCTGCAGCGCGGCAACGAGTTCGGCGGCCGGGCGGCCCTCGAGCGTCGGTAGTGTGGGGAGCGTTGCGTTGCCGGCGCTCACCGGCGCCGACGCGTGATGGCAGCTCATGCAGGCAAGCGCCCAGTCGCGGGCTTGCCAGTCGGGCGACGGGGCGCGTGCCGTGGATGGTTGCGCGACCGGTTGCGCTGGCGATGGCGCCGGCGATGGTGCCGCCGCGGGCGCGCCTTCGGCGAAAGCGGCATGGCCCGCCGACGCTACGAGCATCGCGGCGCCCAGAACGAGAGCCGCCGGCGTCGCCCACCCTTGGCGGGCGCGATACCGGCGGTTCGGCATGGGAGGAATGGCGCGCATTCGCAACGCGTGTGTGAGCACTTGGGGACGCGTCGGCACGCGCCGCCGGCGCGCGTCAATTACCCGTCTTGTTCGACGGCCCGGGCTTGACTGGTCCCTCGGTGATCGGTGCGGGCGTCGACAGCGGCTTGGCCGTGACGGTGTCGTTGCCGATCGGGGTGGTCGTGACGGTCGCCGCGTTCGCGTCGTCAGGCTGCGCCGGGGCGGGGTTCTTCGCGGCTTCGGTCGACAGACGCTGCGCCTCTTCCGGCTTCACGTACTCATAGAGCTTGACGACTTTTTCCACGCCGCCGACGCGGCTGGCGACGTTTGCGGCAATGCGGCCTTCCTCTTCCGAGACGAGGCCCATCAGATAGACGTCGCCGCGTTCGGTGACGACCTTGAACACGTTGGCCGAAATCTCCTTCGTGTTGATCAGGTTCGCCTTGACCTTGCTGGTGATCCACGCGTCGTTCGAGCGCGCGCCGAAGGAGCTTGCCGGCCCGATGGCCAGCTCATCGACGATGCCACGCACATTGCTGATCTGCCTGACGATCTCGACGGCGCGCTGCTTGCTGGCCTCGTCCGGCACTTCGCCGGTGAGCAGCACGCGGCGGTTGAAGACCGTGACGTTGACGTGCGCCGCTTCAGGCAGCGTGTTGGCGATATTCGCTTCCGCCTTGATCTGGATTTCGCGATCTTCCGTCTGGGCGCCGACGGAGCGGCGATCGGTGGCCACGAGCGCGCCGGTGGCCGCGCCGCCGAGGATGATGGGGGCGCAACCGGCCAGGGTCGCGGCAATCAACGCTGCCGCTACGAGCGGCTTAACAACGCCTTGCGCGCGTTGGAAACTCATCGGTCATTCTCCTTGTTGGATGATCGAACGGGGCGGCCCCCGCCGCGCCCGGCCGGCACCGTCCGCCCCCGCGACCCGGTGCCCGTCATGATCTTGACGCCTCAGGATGACAATAGGTTCACGCGTCGCCGAAAAGCATCGCGTCGACCAGGTCGCAGAGGCAGTGAATCGTCAGCAGATGCACTTCCTGAATCCGCGCGGTGCGATCGGCCGGCACGCAGATGTGCACGTCCAGCTCGCCCAGCGCGTCGTTGACCTTGCCACCGCCCTTGCCCGTGAGGGCGATCACGTGCATTTCGCGCTCGTGCGCGGCTTCGATGGCGGCGAGCACGTTGGCCGAGTTGCCCGACGTGGTGATGGCCAGCAGGATGTCGCCCGGCTGGCCGAGCGCGCGCACCTGCTTGGCAAAGATGGCGTCGAAGTTGTAGTCGTTGCCGACGGCCGTGAGGATCGACGAGTCCGTGGTGAGCGCGATGGCCGGCAGTTCGGGACGCTCGCGCTCGAAGCGGCCGACGAGTTCGGCGGCGAAATGCTGGCAGTCGGCAGCCGACCCGCCGTTGCCGCAGGCGAGGATCTTGTTGCCGTTGGACAGCGCGTTGAACATGACCTCGGCGGCGGCGGCAATGGGGTCCGCCAGGGCGTCGCGCGCGGCCAGTTTGGTTTCGACGCTATCCGTGAAGTGTTGCTGAATTCGTTCGATCGACATGGTCGTTTGCCAGGGTGTCGCAAAAGCAGCCGGCCTCGCGAGGGCAATGCCCGGCGTCGGCCGGCAATCCGGGGCCGTATATCATGAAACGGCACTTTCGCAAGTGTAACAGGGCCGACGGGGCGGGTTTCGTCAGAGATCGTCGGCACTGAAGGCGTTCGGCAGCCAGTGTGCGACGGGCGGGCGCCCGTCGAAGGCCACGACGTCGAAGCGGCAGCGCGCGGCCGGGCGCCGCAACAGGTAATGTCGCGCGGCCAGCGCGAGGCGCCTTCGCTTGGCGCGGGTGATGCTCTCGGCCGCGCCGCCAAAATCGCTGCGCGCCCGTGCGCGGACTTCGACGAACACGAGCACGCCCGCGCGATCGCGCATAATGAGGTCAATTTCACCGCCGCGGCACCGATAGTTGCGCGCGACGAGCTGCCAGCCGCGTCGCTCGAGCAGGGTCTGCGCGCGGCTCTCGAACGAAACTCCTAGCTGATTCGACATGGTTGTTCCAATGTTTACCGTTTCCGGCAATGCCGGTGTCGCTGCGTCCTGCGGGGTGCGTGAGGCGACGACTTCGCTTTACCGGAGGCCCCGCGCATGAGCGACCGTCTGTTGTCGCTGGCCGAGGGCCAGCATTACCCGACGGGCACGCTGTATGTCGTGGCCACACCGCTGGGCAACACCGCCGACATCACCGTGCGCGCCCTGCACATCCTGGGCATGGTGGACGCCATTGCCTGTGAAGATACGCGCAACAGCGCACAGCTGCTGCAACGCTATGGCATCGATCGTCCGTTGATCGCGGCCCACGAACACAACGAGAATGCCGCCGCGGCGCGGCTGGTGGAGCGTCTGCGAGCCGGCGAGCGCGTCGCCTATATTTCGGACGCTGGCACGCCCGGCATCTCGGATCCGGGCGCACGGCTCGTCGATGCGGTGCGCGCAGCCGGGCTCGGCGTGGTGCCGATACCGGGCGCCAGCGCGGTAATCACGTTGCTGTCGGCGGCGGGCGCGTGGGTGGAGTCGTTCACGTTCGTCGGCTTTCTGCCGCCGAAGGCGCAGCAGCGCGCACAGGCCATCGCTGCGTTGGCGGCGTCGCCGTGCGCGCAGGTGTTCTACGAAGCGCCGCACCGGATCGTCGAGACGGTCGGCGCGCTCGCGGCAGGACTGGGCGCCGGGCGCAGGCTACTGATCGGACGCGAATTGACGAAGCGCTTCGAGGACATTCACGAGTGCGCGCTCGGCGACGGCGTGGCGTGGCTCAAAGCGGATGCGAATCGCCAGCGCGGCGAGTTCGTCCTGGCGGTGTCGGGCGCGGCCGCGAACGTCGCCGAGGACGGCGTGGACGCCGAAGCGCAGCGCGTGCTCGCACTGCTCGTGGCCGAATTGCCGACGAAGAGCGCCGCCAAGCTGGCCGCCGCCATCACCGGCGCCCCTCGGAATGCGCTGTACGAGCGGGCGCTGGCGCTCAAGAACGGCTAGCGGCGCCGTCAGGGCGGCCCGGGAGAACGACATCGGATATTTCCGCGGGCATTTCCGGCATTCCCCCACACTTTCCCGCCGGCGATTGGTCTGCCAGTCCCCGTGGCACGCAAGGAAAAGCCCGCCGAAGCGGGCTTTTTTCCGTGGCGGCAACGCGCGCTCAGCTCAGCAGCAGTGCGTCGTCGTCGAGCTGTTCGCCGCGCGTGCGCTCGAACATCTGGAGCAGGTCGGGCACGTCGAGGCCCTTGCGCGCGTCGCCCGAGACGTCGAGCACGACCTTGCCCTGGTGCAGCATCACCGTGCGATCGCCGTAGTCGAGCGCCTGGCGCATGCTGTGCGTGACCATCATGGCCGTCAGCTTGCTTTGCTCGACGATGCGCGCCGTCAACTCCAGCACGAACGCCGCCGTCTTCGGATCGAGCGCCGCCGTGTGTTCGTCTAGCAAGAGAATTCGCGATGGTTGCAATGAGGCCATCAGCAAACTCACGGCCTGACGTTGGCCGCCCGAGAGCAAACCGATGCGGTCCGAAAGACGGTTTTCCAGCCCCAGGTTGAGCAGGCTCAGCTTCTCGCGAAAGCGCTCGCGCAGTTCCCTGTTCAACGCAAACCGGAAGCCGCGGCCTTCGCCGCGCTTGACGGCCAGCGCCATGTTCTCTTCGATGGTCAGCGCCTCGCATGTGCCGGCCATCGGGTCCTGGAACACGCGCGCCACCTGGCTCGCGCGCTGCCATGCCGTCTTTTTCGTGACGTCGTTGCCGTCGATCGAGATGGTGCCCGAGTCGACCGTCAGGTCGCCGCTGATGGCGTTAAGGAACGTCGACTTGCCGGCGCCATTGGATCCGATCACCGTCACGAACTGGCCCGTCGGAATATCGAGCGACATGCCGCGCAACGCGCGGTTTTCGATCGGCGTGCCCGGATTGAAAGTGATCTTGAGGTCTTTTGCGCTCAACATGATCAGGCGCCTCCGTTCTTGCGTGCGAACAGCTTGCGACGCGTTGCCGGCAGCACCAGCGCCACCGCCACGAGCAAGGCCGTCACCAGGTTGAGATCCTGCGCCTTCAGTCCGATGAAGTCGCTGTTGAGCGCCAGCGCGATGAAGAAACGATACAGCACGGCGCCGATCACCACGGCGAGCGTGGTGAGGATGAGCCGGCGTGCCGGCAGGATGGTCTCGCCGATGATCACCGCCGCCAGACCGATCACGATGGTCCCGATCCCCATCGAGATGTCCGCGCCGCCCTGCGACTGCGCGAACAGCGCGCCCGCCAGCGCCACGAGCGCGTTCGACAGCGCCATGCCCGCGAGAATCTCGCGACCGGTGTTCACGCCCTGCGCCCGCGCCATGCGGGGGTTGGCGCCCGTCGAGCGCATCGCAAGCCCCTGCTGCGACGAGAAGAAGTAATCGAGGCCCAGCTTCACGACCACGACCACCACCAGCAGCATGGCCGGACGCAGCACGTAGTCGGGCAGCCAGCTCGGGCCGTTCTCGGGCAGCAGCATCGTGAAGACGGTCGGCGACGTGATCAGCGGCACGTTCGGCGCGCCCATCACGCGCAGATTCACCGAGTAGAGCGCGATCATCATCAGGATACTGGCGAGCAGGTCCATGATCTTCAGACGCACATTGAGCCAGCCCGTGATGAAGCCGGCCACCGCGCCGGCCGCCATGGCGGCCAACGTCGCCGCGAACGGATTGGTGCCGCCGGCGATCAGCGTGGCGGCCACCGCGCCGCCAAGCGCGAAGCTGCCGTCAACGGTCAGATCGGGAAAATTGAGGATGCGAAAGGAAATCAGCACCCCGAGCGCCACGAGACTGAAGATCAGACCGATCTCCAGCGCGCCCATCATAGAAAAAAGGGACATTTTCGTAATTCCACTGCGCAAGACGGCCCTTGCCGGGTCACGGCATCAGCGCTCGCACGGCCGACGTCGGCCAATCGGGTCATAGCCGGTCGTTTTGCGACCGCGTTCGGGGGGAGCCGTCCCGCCCATTCGATAGGAAAAGAGCGGCGGGGACAGATCGTGTCCGGGCGCCGCCCTGTCGCTCGCCGGCGCCGCGGGCAGGCGGCCCGCCGCACCGGTGTCACGCACGCTTTACTGTTTGATGACCGTCTTGGCTTCCTTCACCAGGTCGTCGGACAGCGTGGCGCCCTGGCGCGCGGCCGCCGCCGTGTTCACGAACAGTTCCAGATTCGAGCTGGTCTGCGACGCGATCGAACCCGGCTTCTCGCCCTTGAGGATGCGACCCACGACCTTGCCCGTCTGGCGGCCAAGGTCGTAGTAGTTGATGCCCAGTGCCGCGATGGCGCCACGCTTCACGCTGTCGGTGTCCGAGGCGACGAGCGGGATCTTGCGGTCGTTGGCCACCTTCACCAGCGACTCGTAGGCCGACACGACGTTGTTGTCCGTGTTCGTGTAGATCACGTCGACCTTGCCGACCAGGCTGCTCGCCGCCGAACTGATGTCGACGGTGCGAGGCGCCGCAGCTTCGACCAGCGTCATGCCGGCGGCCGGCAACAGCTTCTTGAGCTCGTTGACGACCACGACCGAGTTCGCTTCGCCCGGGTTGTACACCATGCCTACGCGCTTGGCGTTCGGCACGACGCGCTTGATGAGCGCGACCTGCTTGTCCAGCGGCAGCTTGTCCGACACGCCCGTCACGTTGGTGCCCGACGGCTCCCAGCTCTTCACGAGTTGTGCGGCCACCGGATCGGTCACGCCGGAGTACACCAGCGGCACACTCTTGGTCGCGGCGGCCACGGCCTGCGCGGTCGGCGTGGCAATGCCGATGATCGCGTCGGGCTTGTCACCCACGAACTTGCGAGCAATCTGCGCCGCGGTGCCGACGTTGCCCTGCGCGCTCTGGTATTCCCACTTGAGGTTCTTGCCGACCTCATAGCCTTCTGCCTTGAGTTCGTCGCGCGCGCCGTCGCGGATGGCATCGAGCGCCGGGTGCTCCACGATCGCCAGCACCGACACCGACTTCGTGTCCTGCGCGAATGCCGCGCCGGTCGTCCCCAACAACGTAGCGGCCACCGCGCACAGCAGGGTGCGCTTGGCGTATTTACCCATCGTCGACATTAAAACTCCTCCAGGAATGCGTTTTTTTGAAAGGTGCGCCGGGCCCGGGTCTCGGCAGGCCTCAATCGGATGCACACAAAGCGTGCATCTGCGCGTGGGGCACAGTCTACCCACATCGTCTGCGGCGAACAACGGTTGCCAACGCAACCTCCTGGAAAGCCCGTCATGCGTCGCATTGCGGCCAAAGGCTGGCAGATTGATGCGAGGATCGGAAAAAAAATAGTGGATTTGGTCGCGGGCGATTTGAAGTGCGCACATTCATGCGACGCACTCCGCCGCAACGTTGGCGCGGAAAGCGAAATAATTAAGGTGATTTTTCCCGCAATGTGCGTGAATTGCACAACAAACCGGTCGTGCGCGTCCCGATTTTTAAGACGCTTCCGGCGTCGGTCGCGGCGCAATCGCATCGGCTGAGGGCGCCGACGCCTCGGTGGGCGACGACGATGCGCGCGCAGCGCCGTTGCCGCTACTGTTCCTGTTGCCGCCGTCCTCGAGGCCGAGCGCCGCGATTTCGCTGCGCGACAGGCGCCGGATCTCGACCTTGGCATGACCGGCGTTGACGAAGTCCAGCTTTTTGGCCGCGCCGTAGGACAGATCGATGATGCGCTTGCGCGTATAGGGTCCGCGATCGTTGATCTTCACCACGACCGCCTTGTTGTTGGCGACGTTGCGCACCAGCACGAAGCTCGCGAGCGGCAGTGTGGGATGTGCGGCAGTCAGTTCGTTCATGTCGAACGTCTCGCCGGTAGCGGTGCGGCGCCCGTGGAACTTCTTGCCGTACCACGAGGCGGTGCCGGTCTGGAAGAACGTGCCCGCGTCCGCCCGCAGACGGGCTTCGCCGTCGCGCTCCGGGGCGTCGGGGTCGCCGGGATTGAGCCCCCCGTTGTGGTACACCCGTCCCGGCCAGTGCAGGTCGAAGCTCGAGCCGACCGGTGCGTTGGCTTCGCGCGCACGCGTGCCTGCGCCTGTCGCCGAAGGGGCGGCAGCCGACTGGCTGGGGGGTTCGAGCGGCGTTGTGCAGGCTGTCAACGTCAGGGCGAGGGCGCAGCCGACCGCGAACCGTGTGAGCATGTCGCGTGTTCGCATAGGGCCGGAGTTTAACATGCCACCGAAGTCAACCTATCAGCGAGCGTTCACTTACTTCGTAAGTCTTGTTACCAAGCGTTACTGCCGAACATCACTGCCGGGCGTTACAGGCGCTACAAACGTGACGGGCGCCGCCGCGCCGCTCGCGCATGGCAGCGCCTTTCGCAACAGGTCTCCGGGCGCCTCGGCGCACCGTTTGCGGGCCGCTCTCGTGCCGCTCTCGTGCCGCTCTCGTGCCGCCCTCCTGCCGCTCTCGGACCAGGGCGCGACCCGGGTGGCGACCAGGGCGTCGGCACGCCGGGCGGTGCGGCGGCGGCCCGAATTACAATAGACGAAAACCGCGTCCCCAATACCTCATGAACGTCACCCTGATACCCGTCACACCTTTCCAGCAAAACTGCACCCTGCTCGTCTGCGATGCAACGCAACGCGCCGCCGTGGTCGACCCCGGCGGCGACATCGACCGGATCGTGGGCGAAATCGAGCGCCAGGGGGTGACGCTCGAAAAGATCTTCCTCACGCACGGCCACCTCGATCACTGCGGCGGCGCGGGCGCGCTGGCCGAGAAGTACGGTGTGCCGATCGAAGGTCCGCACCCGGACGACGCCTTCTGGATCGACCAGCTCCAGGCGCAGAGCGCGCGCTTCGGCTTCCCCGAACCGCAGCCATTCACGCCCGATCGCTGGCTCGGCGACGGCGACACCGTCAAGTTCGGCGACATCACCCTCGACGTGCTGCATTGCCCCGGCCACACGCCCGGCCACGTCGTTTTCTTCTCGGCCGACGAACGGCTCGCCAGCGTGGGCGACGTGCTGTTCGCCGGCTCCATCGGCCGCACGGACTTTCCGCGCGGCAATCATGCCGACCTGATCGCGTCCATCCGCGACAAGCTTTGGCCGCTGGGCGAGGACGTCACGTTCATCCCGGGGCATGGGCCCGTGTCCACGTTCGGCCAGGAACGCCAGACCAATCCTTACGTCGCCGACGCGGTGCTTGCCCGGAGCGCCGTATGAGCGAAGCGATGTCGCGCACGCCGTCGCGGATCATTCCCGTCGACGAGGAAGTTTTCGTCAGTACCGACGTCGAAGCCGACGGTCCGATCCCGGGTCCGCATTCCATGCTGAGTTTCGCGTCGGCAGCATACACGGCCGACAAGGAGTTGATCGGCACGTTCAGCGCCAACCTCGAGCTGCTGCCCGACGCCAAGGGGCATCCGCTCACGATGAAATGGTGGAAAACCGAGCCGCACGCGTGGGCCGCCTGCCGCGTCGATCCGGAAGATCCGGCCACGGCGCTCAAGGCGTATGTGAAGTGGGTGGAGAAGCTGCCGGGCAAGCCGGTGTTCGTCGCCTACCCGGCCGGCTTCGACTTCACGTTCATGTTCTGGTACATGATGCGTTTCGTTGGCCGATGCCCGTTCTCGTGGTCAGCACTCGACATCAAGACGCTGGCGTTTGCGATGACCGGCATGCCGTATCGCAAGTGCATCAAGCCGCGGCTGCCGCAAGCCTGGCTGGACCCGCTGCCTCACACCCACGTGGCGCTCGACGACGCGCTCGAGCAAGGCGCCCTCTTCTGCAACATGCTGGCCGAGCTGCGTGAGCAGCAAAAGACACTCGCCGCCCTGCCGGGCTGGCAAGGCGTGGGCCTCACCGCGAACGCCGACGCGCCCGTGTCCGGGGCGGCGGCGCAGGCCGAAGCCACCGACGCCGAATCGCCGGAGACCGGCCCCGGCAAGGACAGCGCGGCGCACGGCTGACGCGGCCCACACGCGCCCACACGCGCCCACACGCGCCCACACGCGCCGACCGGGGCGGCGGGGCGACCGGGCGACCCGCTGTCCAGGCCGCAGGACCGGCGCCGGCCGCCGCGGTCGGCTACAGCACCTCGTTTGCCAACGCCGGCGGACGCGCAATCACCGCCTTGTCGCCGTTGACGACGATCGGGCGCTGCAACAGCTTCGGATGCCTGGCGATCGCCGCGAGCAGTTCGCTGTCGGTAAGCGAGGCATCGTTGAGCCCCAGCTCGGTGTACTCGGTTTCGTTGCTGCGAATCATGTCCCGCACGGGCACGCCGAGCAGCTTGTGCAGGCGTTTGAGTTCGGCGAGCGTGGGCGGCGTTTTCAGATATTCGATGATTTGCAGATCGCCGCCGGCAACGGAGGGCGACCCTTCCACGAGGGCCAGCGCCTCGCGCGACTTCGAGCAGCGCGGGTTGTGATACACGGTGATCATGGTGACTCCAATGCGTCGAAAAGTGCGTCCGGCGTGACGTCGTCGGTCACGCCGCGAACGTGCGCTCCGAGTATGCATGGTATCGTCGGATGTCGCTACTCACGGCGCGTCCGTGACGGCACGACCCGCTTCTTTGTCGGCTTCACCCCGTTCACTTCATGCATCGCCCGACGCAGGCGCCGCCGCGGCGCTCGCCCGGCAGCTTCGTGCCGTCCCGGTCCGTCTCGGTCCATCTCGGTGTTAACCGCGCTGCGCATCGCGCGGGCGACGCCTAAGATAGGCAAGGAGCGTCTGCGTCGCACGGTGGCTTTTTTTGAGGAGGCAGTGACATGGCAGGACGCTTCATCAGCATCAAGTCGCGAGACGGCAAGACCTTTCAGGCCTACCTGGCAGTCCCCGAAGGCGGCGCCCACAAGGGCCCCGGTCTGGTGCTATGCCAGGAGATCTTCGGTGTGAACGCTTACATCCGAGAACTCGCCGACCGCTACGCCGAGGAGGGCTATGTCGTGCTTGCGCCGGATCTGTTCTGGCGCATCGAGCCGGGCATCGAGCTCGGCTACTCGCCCGGCGACTGGCAGCGGGCCTTCGCGTTGTTCCAGAGCTTCGACGTGGATCTCGGCATGGAAGACGTCGGCGCCACCGTGGACGCGCTGCGCGCGCTGCCCGAATGCGTCGGCGGGGTGGGCGTGGTGGGGTACTGCCTCGGCGGCAAGCTCGCCGCGCTGTCCGTCACGCGCACGAGCGCGGACGTGGCCGTCGGCTACTACGGCGTGGGCCTGGAGCAGCATATCGACGAACTCGCCGGCGAGCACCCGCCGCTTGTGCTGCACATCGCCGAACTCGACAAGTACGCGCCGCCGGAAGTGCGCGCGACGCTGGCCGACCGCCTGGGCGAACACGCCAACGTCACGCTGTACCACTATCCGGAGGCCGACCATGCGTTCGCGCGTCCCGGCGACCACTTCAACCGGGCGGCAACGCAACTCGCGCATCAGCGCACCGTGGGCGCGTTGCGCCGCGTGCTCGGCCCGCACTACGACTTCGCGTCGCTTTGGGAGACGCACTGCGCCTACGAATTCGCCACCCGCGAGATCGATCCGCTGATGAAGACCATGGTGGCCGAGCCCTATGTCAACCACATTCCCACGATGACGGGCGGTGTCGGCCATCAGCAACTGGCGCATTTCTACCGGAACCACTTCGTCGACAGCAATCCGCCGGATACGCGCCTGATTCCGATCTCGCGCACCATCGGGGCGACGCAGCTCGTCGACGAACTGCTGTTCTGCTTCACCCATACGACGCCCGTCGACTGGATGCTGCCGGGCGTGGCGCCCACCGGACGCCGCGTGGAGATCCCGCTGGTCGCCATCGTTCGTTTCCGTGGCGACAAGCTCGAGCACGAACACATCTACTGGGACCAGGCGAGCGTGCTCGTGCAGATCGGCCTGCTCGATCCGACCGGGCTGCCGGTGGCCGGCATCGAGACGGCGCGCAAGTTGCAGGACGAGAACCTGCCGTCCAACACGCTCATGCCGAACTGGTCGTTCGGCACTCGCGCGCAGTAGTCAGACCGCCCGGCAGGAAACGACGGCCCGGCGCGCACACGTACAGCACGCATAGTACGTATGCGCATCGGGCGCGCCGCGCAAGGCGCGTGCGGCGGGGACGTGAAAAGAAGAAAAGTGTCGCGGACGTTGCGGGAGACAGCGCATGAATACGCAACTTTCTCAAAGGCGGTGGGTAGCGCGTGCATTCGCGTGGTGGGCGCTCGCGGCGCAAACGCTCCTCTGGGCGGGCTGTGCCAATCCGGACTTCGAGCCCAAGAAGCCGCTCGTCCTGAATCTGACACCCGGCCCGGCGCCGCTCTCCGCGCTCGATCAATACAAGGTTGCGGCCGCGCAGCGCGTCACCGAAGTCAATGCGCGCGAGATTACGCCGGGCAATCCCCAACCGATGCTGCGCTCGGTCGTCTCGCTCGAATACTGGGTGGACCGCAACGGCAACGTGACGAGCGTGGCGCTCTACCGCAGCAACGGCGATCACGAAGCGGAACGCATAGCCGTGGCGAGCCTGCGGCGGGCCAGTCCGCTGCCCGCGCCAAGCCGGGCGCTCGTGGACAGCAGCGGACGAGTGCGCGCCGTCGAGACCTGGCTCTTCAACAACGACGGTCGCTTCCAACTGCGCAGCGTGGCGGCGCCTCAGATCGACGGGCAATGATATTGTGACGGGCATGGCCCCGCGCGCGACGGGCCGCCCTGGGCTTCGGAGATTTCTCATGCCGCGATTTGCCGCGAACCTGACCCTGCTGTATCAGGAAGTCCCGTTTCTGGAACGTTTCCGCGAAGCGGCCAGCGATGGCTTCCGCGGCGTGGAATGCCTGTTTCCCTACGAGCATTGCGCGCGCGACATTCGGGCACGCCTGGACGATGCCGGGCTCACGCAGGTGCTGTTCAACACACCGGCGGGCGACTGGGCGAGCGGCGAGCGGGGACTCGCTGCACTACCGGGCCGCGAAGCGCAGTTTCGCGACGGCGTCGAGCTCGCCCTCGACTACGCCGACGCGCTCGGCTGCCGCCAGTTGCACGTGATGGCCGGGTGCCCCGACGCCTCGCAATCGCCGGCGCAATGCCGCGCGGTGTATCTGGAAAACCTCGCCTATGCGAGCGAGCAGGCGGCCGCGCACGGCGTCACCCTCCTGATCGAGCCGATCAACGTGCGCGATTTTCCGCGCTATTTCCTCACGCGCCAGGACCAGGCGCACGCCATTCGCCAGGAAGTGGGCGCGAGCAATCTCAAGGTGCAGTTCGATGCGTACCACTGTCAGATCGCCGAGGGCGATCTCGCCATGAAGCTGCGCCAGCACATCGCCGACATCGCGCATGTACAGGTGGCGGGCGTACCGGCGCGTCACGAGCCTGACACGGGCGAGGTGAACTATCCGTTCATCTTCCGTTTGCTCGACGAACTCGGCTACAGCGGTTGGGTGGGGTGCGAGTATCGCCCGCAGGGCGAGACGCGCGCCGGACTCGGCTGGCTCAAACCGTGGCTCCGGGCCACGCGATAGCCACGCCGCGGCGGCACCCCGGCGCACGCAATGCCGACTCGGAGCCGGTATTGTGCAGGCGCAAGGCGGCGCCGGCTCGATTTCGTTGCGCGCGCACCTCTCATGCGCCCCTCGTGCGCTTCCGATGCGCTTCTGACGCGCTTCTCAAATTACGCAGGAGTGAATTCATTTCCGAATTTCTCGGACAGCGAACGATTTTTCGCACTTGTCGGAGAAAGGGTTAGGAAAGATGTAGGAGGCCGCAGGCAAAAAAAAATGGCGGGGCACACGGGCCCGCCAAAACCACACGCTACGGGGTTAGCGCGAGGAGACCAGATTCGGAGCACTGCATCGAACCACCTTGCAAACCGCGCCGGGGGACGCCTTTTGCCGATACAGTCGCGCTGCTGCGTTACCGGGGGATAAGCACATCAGCGTTGAGATGCATTGTGGTGGAAACGTATGGCGTGAGGGGTAACAAAGTGTTTCAGGTTGTAACACCTCGGGCGTTTCACCTTTGCTCTCGCCGTCCCCAACGCCTTGCCGGACAAGGACCTGGCACGCACGCCGGTCCGCGCAATTTTGTTCGCATTCCTGAATAACTTGCGGAAACAGGCATCGGCCGCTCGCCCGAGCGCGCCCCCCGCTGCGTCAACAGCCCCCTACGGCGGCCATTTCACGCGAACTTCGTCAATGTGCTAACGTCATTCTTTGTGCGTGGCAACAAAGTGTCCAGCCGCCCGGAAATCCCGGAAATCCCGGGAACTGCTCGGAGATGACCGGCAGACGACGAACGCCGCGCAAGAAGCGCACGCTTTTTCTCCCTACAGCCACGGCCTGGCAGGGCCGAATTCGCATGGACACCATCGAACGTCTGGGACAGATTCTGGCGCGCGACCGCGTGATCGCGGTCGTCGGCCTGTCGCCGCGGCCGGACCGGCCGAGTTTCACCACGTCGCGCTACATGCAGCAGCATGGCTACCGGATCGTGCCGGTCAATCCGCAGGCGGCGGATTCCGACGCGACGATTCTCGGCGAGACCGTGTACGCGAGCCTCACCGAAGCGGCCGATGCGCTGCGGGCCGAGGGGGTAAAGATCCAGATGGTCGATTGCTTCCGGCGCAGCGGCGACATTCCGCCGATCGCCCAGGAGGCTGTGGCCATCGGCGCGAACAGTTTGTGGATGCAACTCGGCATCGAAAACGACGAGGCGGCCGCACTCGCGCTGGCCGCCGGGCTCGATGTCGTGATGGACCGCTGCGTCAAGATCGAGCATCAGCGCTGGCTGATGCAGGGCGGCCACGCCCGGCAGCATGCGAACCTACGATGAAGCCCCGGCGTGAGTGGCCTGCGCCGCCCTCGGGGGGAATGCGCCGCGCGCCGCCGCGCATCGATCGCTCGCAGAACCGAAGCACTGCCGTTTCCGGAAATAACGACGAATTCTCTGACCACCAAGCGCTGAGCACCGAGCACTGCCGACATGACCATCGACGCTGACCTTCTCGCCTACTACGACCAGATGGCTCGCAAATATCCCGAGCCCGCCGACGCTGCCCCGCCGAGCCCGCAGGCGGTGCGCGCCAGGTTCGCGACCGTTGCCACCGAAGCCTTGCGTCCGTTGCCGGCGGGCCTGCGCAGCGAGACGTTCGAGATTCCGCTGCCGGGACGCCATCTGCGCGCCCGGCTGTACCGCCCGGTCGGCCGACAGGTGCCGCTCGTCGTGTACTTCCATGGCGGCGGGTGGGTCGTGGGAGATGTCGACACGCACGGCACCCTCACCGCCTTTCTTGCGCAGGATGGCGACGTGGCGGTGTTGAGCGTCGATTACCGGCTCGCCCCGGAGCACCCGTTCCCCGCGGCAGCCGACGATGCACGCGAGGCGCTGGCGTGGGCGGCCGAGCAGCGGGCGCGTCTGGGACTGAGCCTGGACCGCCTCGCGGTGGCCGGCGACAGCGCTGGCGGCCATCTGGCGGCGCAGGCGGCGGCATGGTTCAACGACAGGCATCCGGGCATGGTGGGCGCCCAGTTGCTGATCTACCCCGTCGTGCAATACCGGTTCGACACGCCGAGCTACGAGCGCCTGGCCAGCGGCACGGGTCTCACGCGCGACGAAATGCGCTGGTACTGGAAGCACTATCTGGGCGACGTGGAGCCGGCGGCGGACGACGTGCGGGTGAACCTGACGGCGCAGGCGCCACGGCACCCGTTGCCCAATACGCTGGTCATCGCGGCGCAATACGATCCGCTGCACGACGAGGCGCTGGCGTATGCGCAGTTCGTCGCGCAGTCGGGGGGGCGCGCCGAGGTAATCGAAGCGTCGGGACTGACGCACAGCTTCGCGAGATTGCAGCCGTTCGTGCCGCAGGCGAGGCTGGTGATGCACGACGCGGCGCAACGCCTGCGCGATTGGCTCGGCTGACGCTTGGAAGGCTCCAGCCCGGCCTGGAGCCTTCGGTCAGCGGGTGAATCGCCTCACCTGCTGACCGGCGCGAACCGACATGCCCCTTATTTAAGCCACTTGTCGACCACCGCCTGATACTCGCCGGTCTTTTGCGCGAGGTTGAGCCACTGGTCGACATAGTGCTTGAAGATGTCGTCGCCGCGCGGCAGCAGGTAGGCCTTCTCGCCGAACTGGAGCGGCTTGTCCGGGTTCACCGGGCAGAGCGAGGGGTTGAGCTTGTGCTGGAGCAGCGTCTCCGAGGCGTCCGTGACCATGACGTCGGCCTTGCCATCGGCGATCTGCCTGAAGATTGTCACGTTGTCCGGGTAGATCGTGAGCGTTGCATTGGGCAGGTACTGACGCGCGAAGCGTTCGTTGGTGCCGCCGGGATTCGCGATCGCGCGCGTGCTCGGCTTGTTCAGATCGGCGAGCGTCTGGTACTTCGCCACGTCGGCGCAGCGCACGATCGGCGACTTGCCGTCGACCATGACGACGCTGCTGTAATAAGCGCGGGCGGCCCGATCGAGCGTGACGGAGATGCCGCCCACGGCGATGTCGCACTTGCCGGCGGTAAAGTCGTCCATCAGCCCCTTCCACGTGGTCGGGACGATCACCGGCTTCACCCCGAGCGACTTGGCGAGCGAAGCGACCAGATCGACGTCGATGCCTTCGAATTGCCCGTCGGGACGGCGATACGAATACGGCTTGTAGTCGCCCGTCGCGCAGGCGCGCAGCGTCCCGGCCTTCTGAACATCGTCGAGGCGCGAATGTACGGCGGCTGGGGCGGGCGGTGCGAGCGGTGCGGCCGGTTGTGCCTGAGCCGCGGTCGCGGCGAATGCCACGCCCGCCACGAGCGCCGCGTGAGCCGCGCAAGCGGCCGCCATCATGACTTTCATACGTATCTCCTGATTGTTGTCGTTGTGACGCAGTTGCCTGTCTGGCGGACCGTTCGGGGCGGCCTGCCAATCTCGCGCGCCCAGCCGGGATGCGGGGGCCGTGAAGCGGTGAAGCGAGCCCCTCATGGTAATGACAGCGCGCGCTCGCGCCAACGAGTCTTTATCAGTCCGCGGCATAAACCGCGGAACATGAATCCGCGACATAACGGCCGGCCGAGGGCTGGCCCCCGGATACCCGAGTAAAATGGCCGCTTGCCCAACACCATTCCACCACCGCTTCGACGTGTCCCAAGCCCTGCAAAACGATACTTTCCTGCGCGCACTGCTGCGCCAGCCGACCGAGTACACGCCGATCTGGCTGATGCGCCAGGCAGGCCGGTACCTGCCCGAGTACAACGCCACACGCGCCAGGGCCGGCAGCTTCCTGGCGCTGGCCAAGAACCCCGCCTACGCGACCGAAGTCACGCTGCAGCCGCTCGAGCGCTTCGCGCTGGACGCCGCCATCCTGTTCTCGGACATCCTTACCATTCCCGACGCCATGGGCCTCGGCCTGTCGTTCGAAGCCGGTGAAGGCCCGCGCTTCGCGCATCCGCTTCGCACCGAAGACGACGTGCGCCGCCTGCGCTCGCCGGATCTCGACAGCCTGCGCTACGTGTTCGACGCCGTGAGCGAGATTCGCCGCGCGCTGAACGGCCGCGTGCCGCTCATCGGCTTCTCCGGCAGTCCGTGGACACTCGCGTGCTACATGGTCGAAGGCGGGGGCTCGTCCGACTTTCGCACCGTCAAGACGATGATGTACGAGCGTCCCGACCTCATGACGCACATCCTCGAGACCAATGCGCGCGCCGTCGGCGACTATCTCAACGCGCAGATCGAAGCCGGCGCGCAGGCCGTCATGGTGTTCGACACCTGGGGCGGCGCGCTCGCCGACGGGCGTTATCAGCAGTTCTCGCTCGCCTATATGCGACAGGCGCTGGCGGGCGTGCATCGCGAATGGAACGGCGCGCGCGTTCCGCACATCGTCTTTACCAAGGGCGGCGGACAGTGGCTCGAAGCGATCGCCGACACCGGCCCCGACGCCATTGGCCTGGACTGGACGGTCGATCTGGCGGGCGCGCGCCGCCGCGTGGGAGACCGTTGTGCACTGCAAGGCAATTTCGATCCGACCGCCCTGTTCGCGTCGCCCGATGCCATTCGCGGCGAGGTCCGTCGCCTGCTCGACGCCTACGGCAATGCACCAGGACATGTGTTCAACCTCGGCCACGGCATTTCGCAGTTCACCGACCCCGAACACGTCGCGGCACTGGTCGACGAAGTGCATTCCTATAGCCGGAAGGTGCGCCAGAGGCCGTAAGACGCGATGCACGCAAGTAACGGTGCGGGTTCGCAACGCATTTCTGCCGCGCAAGCCCGACCGCCGTTCCAGCGATGGAATGTCAAGGAAAAAACAGTCGAGGAAGTCCTCCAATTTGGTGCGTTGTCCCAAAGACTTATGCACAAATTCTCGCTGCGCCGCCGCAACCGGGGAATGCGTTGGGGATACTTTGGGGCTTGTTCATAAGCTATTGATCAAAAAGCAATTTTGATTTTGCCTGGACGGCAGCGCCATACGGCGCGAAGGCCGTGCGGCGAGGCTGACGGACGATAGTCCCCACAGTTCTCAACATAGTTATCCACAAGCATTTCGAGCCCACCGGAAAGGCGACTCAAATCCGGGGTTTAGCGAAACTTCTCAGGATTCACTTTAAGTTTGACCCGCGCCGACGACCTTCCAGCACCCTCGGCGACATCGGCGGACGATGTCGCTTCTCCGGCGGAAAAATCCCGCACCGGCGCGCCGGCTATCGCCCGCGTGGCGCTCGACACCCCGCTGCTCACGCTGTTCGACTACCGTCTGGATCAAGCCGCGAGCCCCGGCCAACTGGTGCAGGTGCCGTTCGGCAGACGGCAGGTCGTGGGCATCGTGTGGGAATTGACGCAGCGCAGCGAAGTCGACCCCGGCAAGTTGCGCGAAGTAACGGCCGTCTGGCATGAGTTGCCCGCGCTGGGCGACGAGTGGCGCGCCCTCATGCAGTTCGCTTCGCGCTACTACCAACGCGGCATCGGCGAAGTCGCGCTGCCTGCCGTGCCCGGACACCTTCGTACCCCGATGCGCTGGCCAAGACTGCTGGCCCGGCGCGGCGTGCAGCGCTACCGGATTGCCGACGGGGCGCTCGGGGCGCTGATGGAGAACGTTCCCGCCCGGCTTCGCGCGCAGCGCCGGCTCGCCCAAGGGCTGGCGCAGGCCGGTACGCTCGACGCCGACGAAGCCCGCGCCCTGTGCGCCAAGGCTGCCGATGTCCTCAAGCAGTGGGCGGCGGCCGGCTGGGTAGCCGTCGAAACCGTGCCGTTGCACGAAGCCATGCACGAGACCCGCGACGAGACCCGCGACGAGATCGATAGCCGCATCGATCACGAAGCCCGCGACGCCGCAGTCGACGAGACGCCGGCTTCGCACACCGCGAAGACGCTCACCGCCGGGCAGGCCCACGCCGTCGCTGCGATTCACCATGCACTTGTCGCGGCCGGTGCGCGGCGCCTCGGCTCGATCGCGTCGAACCCACCGCAGTCCACAGCATCGGCCCCACCCCCGCCATCGTCCCCGTCCGGCGTGTGCGCCGACTCCGCGAGCGCCGCGGCGGAACCTGCCGCCTGTCCGCCGTTTTTGCTGTATGGCGTGACCGGCAGCGGCAAGACCGAGGTCTATCTGCGCGCGGTGGCCGAGGCGCTGCGCGAGCGCGATGCACAGGTGCTCGTGCTGGTGCCCGAAATCAACCTGACGCCGCAGCTCGAAGGCGTCTTTCGCAGCCGCTTCCCGGGCGAGACGCTGGTCACGCTGCACAGCGGGCTGGCCGAAGGCGAGCGCGCCCGGCACTGGCTCGCGGCGCATCGCGGCGAAGCGCGCGTCGTGCTGGGCACGCGGCTGGCGGTCATGGCGTCGCTGCCGCACCTGCGGCTGATCGTCGTCGACGAGGAGCACGATCCGTCCTACAAGCAGCAGGAAGGGCTGCGCTACTCGGCGCGCGATCTGGCCATCTGGCGCGCGAACCGGCTGCGCATTCCCGTCGTGCTGGGCTCGGCCACGCCCTCGCTCGACAGTTGGCGTCGCGCGGAGCAAGGCCGCTACGTGCGCCTGTCGATGCCCGAGCGCGCCACGCCCGACGCCGTGCTGCCGCGCGTGTCGCTCATCGACATGGAAATCGAGCGCAAGCGCCAGCGTGTCGTGCACGAGGGGCTGTCGCAAGCGCTGCTGGCCGCGGTTCGTGCGCGCCTCGACGCGGGCGAGCAGAGCCTGCTGTTCCTGAATCGCCGCGGCTACGCGCCGGTACTCAACTGCGACGCCTGCGGCTGGGTCAGCGACTGCCGCCGGTGCAGCGCGCACATGGTGCTGCACAAGCCCGAGCGGCGGCTGCGCTGTCATCACTGCGGCGCCGAGTCGCGCATTCCGCACGCCTGCCCCGATTGCGGCAACCTCGATCTCGCCCCGCTCGGGCGCGGCACGCAGCGCATCGAGGAAACGCTGGCCGAGCATTTCCCCCACGCGCGTCTGGCGCGCATCGACGCCGACAGCACGCGTCGCAAGGGCAGCGCGCAAGCCCTCTTCGCGCAGGTGCACGCGGGCGAGGTCGATATCCTGATCGGCACGCAGATGGTCGCCAAGGGGCACGATTTCCGCAACGTCACGCTCGTGGGCGTGGTCAACGCGGACAGCGCGCTCTTCTCGCATGACTTCCGGGCCGCCGAACGCCTCTTCGCGCAACTGATGCAGGTCGCGGGGCGCGCCGGCCGCGCGGCCAGGGCCGATGGACCCGGCGACGTGCTCATCCAGACCCGCTACGCCTCGCATCCGCTGTTCGCCTCGCTCATGCGCCACGACTACGCGGGCTTCGCGGCCCAGCAACTGGAGGAGCGCCGCGTCGCCCTGCTCCCGCCGTTCACGCATCAGGCGCTGCTGCGCGCGCAAGCCCGCAAGCTCGACGACGCCATGGCGTTTCTGCGGCAGGCCCGCGACATCGCTGCCGATCCGTCGCTGCACGACCCGCGCATCTCCCTGTGGGACCCGGTGCCGATGACGATGGTGCGCATCGCGGGCACCGAGCGTGCGCAACTCGTCGTGGAAAGCCCGCATCGCGGCGCATTGCAGCGCTTCCTCTCGCACTGGATGGGCGAGCTGCGCGCGCTCAAGACGCCTGTGCACTGGCATCTCGAAGTCGACCCGCTCGAGATCTAGAGCGAAGTATTAAACGGTATATAACGTTCCGGAAATTTGACAACGTCGGCAGAATCTCCGACCATGCAGGCATTCGTTGCACGCTGAGGTTGCCGGTGCGCACGCGCTCACACGTCGTTCGCGCCATGAGAAGTCCTACAGGAGACGATCCGATGAAGTCGCACGATCAGAGCGCCGCCCCCACGACGCCGCATGCCGCCCCACTGTCCACCTCGCTGTCCGCCGCGCCGCCAGGCGACGCCCTGCTGGCCGCCCCGCCCCTCGAATCACCGCTCGCTGCTGCCTCGCGCCGCCGTTTTCTGCGACGCGCCGGTGCGCTCGGCGTAGGCGCCAGCCTTGCGGGCCGCGCGCTCGACGTGATCGCCGCGGCCGCCGCGCCGCAGACGGTCACGCTGCCGTTCGCCAACGGCGAGCGCGAGCTGGTCGCGTACCCCCAGAAGCGGCCGCTGATCCGGCTCACGGCACGCCCGCCGCAGCTCGAGACGCCGTTCGAAGTGTTCAACGATGGCCTCATCACGCCAAACGACGCCTTTTTCGTCCGTTACCACCTCGCGGGTATTCCGACCGACATCGACCCGGCGAAGCACCGCATTCGCGTGGGCGGCAGCGTCGCCAGGCCGCTGGAAATCTCGCTCGACTCGCTCAAGAAGGATTACGGCGCGCCGGTGGAACTCGTGGCCGTACACCAGTGCTCCGGCAACAGCCGGGGCTTCTTCGAGCCGCGCGTGGGCGGCGGGCAGATCGCCAATGGGGCGATGGGCAACGCGCGCTGGCGCGGCATCCCGCTCAAGCGGATCCTGGAGCGCGCCGGCGTCTCGCCCGGCGCGAAGCAGGTCACGTTCGAAGGGCTCGACCGCCCGATCGTGCCGGCCACGCCGGAGTTCGTGAAAGCGCTCGACATCGAGCACGCGATGGACGGCGAAGTGATGATCGCGTTCGCGATGAACGGCCAGGACCTGCCCATGCTTAACGGCTTTCCCGTGCGTCTGGTCGTGCCGGGCTATTACGGCACGTACTGGGTCAAGCATCTGGCCGACATCAACGTCATCGACAAGGTATTCGACGGCTTCTGGATGGCCAGCGCGTATCGCATTCCCGACAACGACTGCAATTGCGTGGCCCCAGGCGCCGCGCCGCAGAAAACGAAGCCGATCGGCCGCTTCACGGTGCGCTCGTTCGTGACCAGCCACACCGACGGCCAGCGCGTGGCGGCGGGCAAGGCGGTGCGTGTGCGCGGCATTGCGTTCGACGGCGGCGAAGGCATTCGCGACGTCCAGTTCTCCTCCGATGGCGGGCAGACGTGGCAGGTCGCACAGCTCGGCGAAGAACTCTCCAAGTACTCGTTTCGCGAGTGGACGGCGTCGTTCACGCCAGCGCAGCCAGGCGAATACGCGCTGAAGGTTCGTGCCACGAATCGGGCGGGCGTTACGCAACCGCTGCAATCGCTGTGGAATCCGGCTGGCTATCTGCGCAACGGGGTGGAAACCGTGCGCGTGCTCGCGGCTTGAGACGGGGGACGATCATGAACGCCAGAAAGTTCGCAACGCGCGCGGCGGCCGTGCTCGGCCTGACGGGCCTGCTCGGCGCCGCTGCCTTCACCCCGGCCCACGCTCTCGAGATCAAGCTGCCGCAGGAGAGCGCGCAGCTCAAGGCCTCCACGCTCGCCGGCCATCAGGCCGCCAGCGCGTGGTGCGTCATGTGCCATTCCATCGACTACATCAATAGCCAGCCGCCCATGCCGGCGTCGTTCTGGAGCGCGGAAGTCACGAAGATGGTGAAGGTCTACGGCGCGCCGATTCCGGAAGACCAGGTCAAGCTGATTTCCGAATATCTCGGCAAGACATACGGCAACGACGCGAAGTAAGTCGCATCCCCCGGGGAAGCCCCCGGGGGATGGCCAGCGAGGGTCGGTGAGAGTCGGTGAGAGTCGGTGAGGATCGGCACGGGTGGGCGATGGCCGGCTCACCGCCTTTTCGCCGACCGGACTTTTCTTTCGTGCAAATCCTTTCGATTCCGATCACGCCGACCGCCATATAAGACTTCTCCCGGCGCCTATTCCCAAGCGGTCGCCAATAAAATCGTTCGCTGGCCCGGGGACTATCGACACGCGCGTTTCCCGGTCTTTTCCTTGACCGGGGACACCCATGCGGAACCGACAATCCGGCTTCTTCCTGATCGGCGCGACCATTGCCGTCGCCATCGCAGGGATCTTGCTGACCCTCTACATGAGGCAGCAAGTCCACGAAACCCGTATTCAACGCGCCGAGAACATCGGCAGCGCGCTCAGGATCATTGGCAATGGCGTCGAGTCCTTCATCGTCGAGCATCACGACAACATCGACAAGGCGCTGAACGGCGTGCCGGGCGTCACGCTCGCCCGCGCGGGCGAGCTGACCAACGTCCCGCTCTCGCGCACGACGGACGTTCGCTTCGGCCACGTGCTCCAGATGCGCATCGACGGCCACACCGGACCACCGAGCGCCGCGGCAATCATTCGGATGACGCGTCTGCCTGGGGTCGGAGACCGGCCGCCGTTACCGGGCGCAAATTACGTCGTGCGGATCTTCCGGGATGTGAACAATCCGAACATTCGCGCCGTCGTCCATCTCGACAGGACGCTGCGCACCACTTACGGGCCTGATCCGGACTGGGACATGCTCGGCACCGCCGTTCGCAAGATCGGCCCGAACGGCGGCCTGTCGCGCGACGACAGTGGACGCTTCACCTTCCCGCTGACGCCGCCGGGCGACACGACGCTCCAGAACACGCTCCCGAGCACGAGCGACACGCCCGGTCTGCTGGCGGTTCGGGCCGGATATTCGCTCAGCCCGCTCAATCGCTATCTCAGACGCGACGGTACGGACGCAATGACCGGGCCTCTGAGGATGGGCGGCAAGGACATCGTCGGCGCCGGCAATATCCGGCTTGACGGCAACCTCGAGTCGCCCACCGGCACGCTCAAGGCGAAAACCCTGGACGCTCAGGAGGACGTGGCGGCCCGTCGCAATGCACTCGTGGGCGGAGAGGCGGCCCGACGGCGGGCGAATGCGGTCAATGGCGGCGATGCGCCCGGCTGGGTCATTGCCGGCAAGGGCATCGCATCGGGCCAGGTGGTCGCGGGAACCGACGCGCAAATGCTCGCGGACGTCAGGCGACAAGGCGACGGGATCGTGGCGGGCTCCAAAGGCGTCTGGTCTTACGGCGACCTTCGGGCCAAGGGGGACATCCAGAGCGAAGGCGGGAACATCCGTGCCGAGCGCAGGCGAGCCGGCAACAACACTGGCAACGTGATCGCGGACGGCAGCGTCACCGGCGGCACGCTGCACTCGAGAGGCACGGTCACGGCGTCGGGAAACCTGATTTCCCAGGGAGGCGCGCTGCAACTCAAGGACTTCCGCGCCGAGGCCAACACATCATGTTCCGGCATGGAGGGCGGCATTGCGGTAAACCGCGCCGGCCGCGTCGTCTCGTGCCAGTCGGGGCGCTGGCAAATCAGTCTCAAGACCGAGACGCACTACGTCGATCGCCCCGTGAAATGGAGCTATCGCGAGTGGGACCTGTCGGGCACCAACGACTCAGGCGTTCGGAACCATCGATTCGGCAACGCGAAGGTGTGCCGGCTGTTGTCGAACCAGCACTTCAACCCGGCCTCCCAGCACCCCAGCATCTCCCCGCGATATCTGCGGTTCGACGGCAGGGAGTACATCGTCGACGTACCGCACGAAGTACGCGCGGCGCTGCCGCGCATGACGGTCGCCTGCCTCTATACCGATACGCCGTCGGCGGCTTACGCGGCGCGCTACGGCGGGTACAAGACTTACCTGCAGCCCATCGCGAGCGGCAGTTTCGACGGCGCCGCCGCGCGCAGCTTCGTACAGGCCAATCCCCCCACCACCGAATACCGGTCCTTTACCTACGACCGCTTCCGGTTCCTGTCGGGCGACGCTGGCTATCACTACAAGCTCGGTGACTGGGACCACTGCATCGTCGACGGATCATATGGAAACAGTTGGCCCGGCTGGGAGTTGGACCTCTACCCGCCGCAGACGTACTACGAGAACACCGAATGGCTGTTCCGCGTCAAGAAACGCGACGGACGAGCCATCTGCTGGCGCACCAGAATCTGACCCTTCATAGGGTGCAACCCCAATATTGACTCTGGTTGCACCTGCCCGGAAAGCCGGTTACGATGCCGCAATTCACCCGCTATGGGTGTCACGCTTTTTTGCTCTCTTGCGTCATCAGGTAACCCTTCCATGGCTAACACCACTCTCGGCGTCAAAGTCGACGACGTCCTGCGCACCCGGCTCAAGACCGCCGCCCAGCAAATCGAGCGCACCCCCCATTGGCTGATCAAGCAGGCAATTTTCGCCTATCTGGAGCGCGTGGAAAGCGGCGTGCTGCCGCCCGAACTCAGCGGTGCAACCCAGTCGGGCACCGAGGTGATCGACGGCCACACCGGCGACGACACCGTGCCGCACCCGTTCCTGGAGTTCGCGCAGAACGTGCAACCGCAGTCGGTGCTGCGCGCGGCCATCACGGCCGCCTACCGCCGTCCGGAACCGGAATGCGTGCCAGTGCTCATCGGGCAGGCCAAGCTTGCGCCGGCCACGGCCACCTCGGCCTCCGCCCTGGCCCGCAAGCTCGTCGTCGCCCTGCGCGGCAAGAGCACCGGCGGCGGCGTGGAGGGCCTCATTCACGAGTTTTCGCTCTCGAGCCAGGAAGGCGTGGCGCTCATGTGCCTTGCTGAAGCGCTGCTGCGTATTCCGGACAAGGCCACGCGCGACGCGCTCATTCGCGACAAGATCAGCAAGGGCGACTGGCACGCTCACGTGGGCAATTCGCCGTCGATGTTCGTCAACGCGGCCACCTGGGGCCTGATGATCACCGGCAAGCTCGTCACCACCACCAGCGAAGCCGGTCTCACCAAGGCGCTCACGCGCCTGATCGGCCGTGGCGGTGAGCCGCTCATCCGCAAGGGCGTCGATATCGCCATGCGCCTCATGGGCGAGCAGTTCGTGACGGGCGAGACCATCTCCGAAGCGCTCGCCAACAGCCGCAAGTATGAGGCCCAGGGCTTTCGCTACTCATACGACATGCTCGGCGAAGCGGCGACCACCGAGGAGGACGCGCAACGCTACTACGCGAGCTACGAGCAGGCGATCCACGCGATCGGCAAGGCGTCGGCCGGACGCGGCATCTACGAAGGCCCGGGCATCTCGATCAAGCTCTCCGCGCTGCACCCGCGCTATTCGCGCAGCCAGCACGAGCGCACGATGAACGAGCTGCTGCCGCGCGTGCAGGCGCTCGCCAAGCTGGCGCGTTCGTATGACATCGGCCTGAACATCGACGCCGAGGAAGCCGACCGCCTCGAGATCTCGCTCGATCTGCTCGAGGCGCTGTGCTTCGACCCCGATCTGGCCGGCTGGAACGGCATCGGCTTCGTGGTGCAGGCGTATCAGAAGCGTTGCCCTTTCGTGATCGACTTCATCATCGATCTGGCGCGCCGCAGCCGCCATCGCATCATGGTGCGTCTGGTGAAGGGCGCGTACTGGGACACGGAAATCAAGCGCGCGCAGGTCGACGGGCTCGAAGGCTACCCGGTCTACACCCGCAAGATCTATACGGACGTGTCGTACCTCGCCTGCGCCAAGAAGCTGCTCGCCGTGCCGGAGGCGATCTATCCGCAGTTCGCCACGCACAACGCCTACACGCTCTCGGCGATCTACCACCTCGCCGGCAACAACTACTACCCCGGCCAGTACGAATTCCAGTGCCTGCACGGCATGGGCGAGCCGCTCTATGAGGAAGTCGTGGGCCCCATCGCGGCGGGCAAGCTCGCACGACCATGCCGCGTGTACGCCCCGGTCGGCACGCACGAGACCCTGCTCGCCTATCTGGTGCGACGCCTGCTCGAGAACGGCGCGAACACGTCGTTCGTGAACCGCATTGCAGACGACACCATCAGCGTCGACGAGCTGATCGCCGACCCCGTCACCGAGGCCGAGAAGGTGCAGCCGCTCGGCGCGCCGCATGCCAAGATTCCGCTGCCGCGCGACCTGTACGGACCTGCGCGCGCCAATTCGTCGGGCTTCGATCTGTCGAACGAGCACCGCCTGGCCTCGCTGTCCTCGGCGCTGCTCGCGAGCGCGGGCACGCCCTGGCGGGCCGCGCCCATGCTCGCCGATGGCGAGCGCACCGACGGCACGCCGCGCCCCGTGCGCAACCCGGCCGACCTGCGCGACACCGTGGGTCAGGTCATCGAAGCCACGTCGGCCGACGTGCAAGCCGCACTCGCGCACGCCGTGGCCGCCGCGCCGATCTGGCAGGCCACGCCGGTCGAGGAGCGCGCCGACTGCCTGATGCGCGCGGCCGACCTGCTCGAAGCACACATGCCCACGCTCATGGGCCTTTGCGTGCGCGAAGCGGGCAAGTCGCTACCCAACGCCGTGGCCGAAGTGCGCGAGGCCGTCGACTTCCTGCGCTACTACGCCGCGCAGATCCGCCAGGGCTTCTCGAACGACACGCACCGCCCGCTGGGCCCCGTGCTGTGCATCAGCCCGTGGAACTTCCCGCTCGCGATCTTCGTGGGCCAGGTCGCGGCCGCGCTGGCCGCCGGCAATCCGGTCATCGCCAAGCCGGCCGAGCAAACACCGCTCATCGCCGCCGAAGCCGTGCGACTGATGCACACCGCCGGCATTCCGGCGGGTGCGCTGCAACTGCTGCCCGGCACCGGCGAGACGGTCGGCGCCGCGCTCGTGGCCGACGCACGCACCAAGGCCGTGATGTTTACGGGCTCGACCGAAGTGGCGCGCATCATCGCGCGCACGCTGGCCGAGCGGCTGGACGCCAACGGCCGCCCGATCCCGCTGATCGCCGAGACCGGCGGGCAGAACGCCATGATCGTCGACTCGTCGGCCCTGCCCGAGCAAGTCGTGTACGACGTGCTCGCCTCGGCCTTCGACTCGGCCGGCCAGCGCTGCTCGGCCCTGCGCGTGCTGTGCCTGCAGGACGACATTGCCGACAAGACGCTGCACATGCTCAAGGGCGCGATGCAGGAACTGGCCATCGGCAACCCGGACCGCCTGGCCATCGACGTCGGCCCCGTGATCGACGCCGAGGCGCAGGGCAACATCAATCGCCACATCGAACAGATGCGCGGCAAGGGCTTCCCGGTCGAGCAGCTGCCGCTGCCCGAAGCAACGCGCCACGGCACGTTCGTCGCCCCGACGCTCATCGAGCTCACCGACCTCAAGGCGCTGCAGCGCGAAGTCTTCGGCCCGGTGCTGCACGTGATCCGCTTCAAGCGCGCCCAGCTCGACAAGCTGCTCGAGCAGATCAACGCCACGGGTTACGGACTGACGTTCGGCGTGCATACGCGCATCGACGAGACCATCGCCTATGTGACCGAACGCGCGCATGTGGGCAACATCTACGTGAACCGTAACGTCATCGGCGCCGTGGTCGGCGTGCAGCCGTTCGGCGGCGAGGGTCTGTCTGGGACGGGTCCGAAAGCGGGCGGCCCGATGTATCTGCCGCGCCTGCTCGCCACGCGCCCGGCCTCGCTTGCGCCGGAGCTCAATCGCAACGAGGCCGCGCTCGCGCCGCTCGTGGTGTATCGCGACTGGCTGCGCCAGCAGGGCAATGGCGCGCACACCGCTGCCGCGATCGATCGCGTCGACCGCTATCTGGCGACCTCGGCGCTCGATGCGACCGCCGTGCTGCCGGGCCCGACCGGCGAGCGCAACACCTACGGCCTGGAGCCGCGCGGCCCGGTGCTTTGCGTGGCCGCCACGCCGCTCGGCGCGCGCACGCAACTGGCCGCCGTGCTGGCCACCGGCAACCACGCGCGCTTTGCCGACGGCGCCGCGGCGCGCGAGTTGATCGATGCGCTGCCGGCCTCGCTCAAGGACCGCGCGTCGGTGTTGCCCGCCGGGGCGGACGTTGCCGGCGAACCCTCGCTTGCCGCCGTCCTGTTCGAGGGCGACAGCGACGAACTGCGTGCGCTCAATCGCCGCATCGCCGCGCGCAGCGGCCCGATCCTGTCGACGCAGGGGCTCTCCCCGGAGGCGCTGGCCGCCGGTGACGACTACGCGCTCGAGCGTCTGCTGTGCGAGCGCTCGGTGTCGGTCAATACGGCCGCCGCCGGGGGTAACGCCAACCTCATGACCATCGGCTGATCACGCCGTGCCGCCCGCGGCCACCCGTGTCCCGCGTCTGCGGGGCCGGGTGGCCGTCGTCGTTCTGCCGTTCCGCCCCCCTTGCCTCCTTGCCGGCAACGGCGTCCGCCCTTTGCGTTCACACGCAAACCCCGTAGCCCAGCACCGCCGGCCCATTCGCGGTATCGTCGCGCCCGCCCCCGACATATCACGCGTCTCACCGCCTTCGCGCGGTCAACCCGTGCCGGCGACGCGTATCGCCGGCCGCCGCGATCGCCGCCCTGCGCCGCCGCCTCCCTCGTCATGCCGGGGCAGACGCGCAGCGTGCGTGGCGGTGTCGCACAAGGAGGCAACATGTCCCTTTGGAATCCCACCGCGGTGTCGTTTACCGTCTACCTGCTGCTGATGCTGGCGATCGGCTGGCTGGGCTACCGTTCGACCCGCAATCTCTCCGACTACATTCTGGGCGGACGGCGGCTTGGCAGCTTCGTCACGGCGCTCTCCGCCGGCGCGTCCGACATGAGCGGCTGGCTGCTGCTCGGACTGCCGGGCGCAATCTACGCGGGCGGCCTGTCCGGCGTGTGGATCGCCGTCGGCCTGGCCGTCGGCGCATGGGCGAACTGGCATCTGGTCGCCGCGCGCCTGCGCGTGCATACGGAAGTCTGCGGCAACGCGCTCACGCTGCCCGAATACCTCACACAGCGCTTCGACGATCGCAGCCACGTGCTGCGCATCGTCACGGCGCTGGTGATTCTCATCTTCTTCACGATCTATTGCGCGTCGGGCGTCGTGGCGGGCGCGCGCCTGTTCGAGACGATGTTCGGCCTCGAATACCACACCGCGCTGTGGATCGGCGCCGTGGCGACCATCGCGTATGTCTTCATCGGCGGCTTCCTGGCGGTGAGCTGGACGGACACGGTGCAGGCCTCGCTGATGTTCGCGGCGCTGGTCGTCACGCCGATCGCCGTGGTCGCGCTCGACGGCAGCCCGGCCGCGGCCGTGGACGCCGTAACGGCCGTCCACCCGTCGCATACCGACTGGTTCGGCGATCTGGCGCCCATCGGCGTGATCTCGATGCTGGCCTGGGGCCTGGGCTACTTCGGGCAGCCGCACATTCTGGTGCGCTTCATGGCCGCGCGCTCGGCCGCGGCAATTCCGCAGGCGCGCCGCATTTGCATGACATGGATGGTGCTGTGCCTGAGCGGCGCGGTGGCCGTCGGCTTCTTCGGGCTGGCGTTCTACAGCGCGCGTCCGGACCTCGGTGCGGACGTCGCGGCCAACCCCGAGACCATCTTCATGTCGCTCACGACGCGTCTCTTTGCGCCGTGGCTCGCCGGCGTCCTGCTCGCGGCGATTCTGGCCGCGGTCATGAGCACGCTGTCGTGCCAGTTGCTCGTGTGCGCCAGCGCGTTGACGGAAGACCTCTACAAGATCTTCGTGCGCGGGCCGGTAAGCCAGCGCCGCCTTGTGTGGATCGGCCGAACGATGGTGCTCGCCGTGGCCGTGGTCGCCGTGTTGCTGGCCCTCGATCCCGAGAGTCGGGTGCTGGGCATGGTGAGCTACGCGTGGGCCGGCTTCGGGGCCGCCTTCGGTCCGCTGGTGCTCGCCACGCTGTTGTGGCCGCGCGTCACCCGCAACGGGGCGCTCGCGGGCATCGTGGTCGGCGCGGCGACGGTGCTCGTCTGGAAGCAGTTCGGCTGGCTGGACCTGTACGAAATCGTGCCGGGCTTCGTGCTGGGCGGTCTGGCCCTGGTCGCGGTAAGCCGGCTCGGCCAGCCGCCCGGCGCCGAGGTGCTGGATCGTTATGCAGCCGCTGAAAAGACCCTGGCGCAAATCCGTCAGGGCACGCCGGCCGAGCCGGGTGCCACCGACGCGCCGACGGCGCAACCTTCGCCATAAGCCGGTAGCACCTTCTATCGGAATATGTCCCTCTTGACCGGCGCGCGCAGCCATCCAATACTGCCGCGTCGGACGCATAGTGCGTTTGATTTCGGTCGATGCCGTCCCAGAGTCAACCGGCTCCGGGCAGACAGCGTTCCAAGAAAGCGCGTCGCGGCGATCCCGCAGGCGCGCCACTCAACGACATACACATGCAAGGAGAGGGTTGATGCAATCGAAGCTTACGGCTGGCGCACTGGCAGTTGCGGGACTGCTCGCATTCGGCGGCGCCGCGCACGCCCAACAGGCGCAGGAAGTGAAGCTGGGCTTTGCCGCACCGCTCACGGGCGCCCAGGCGCACTACGGCAAGGACATGCAGAACGGCATTCAGCTCGCCGTGGACGAATACAACGCGACGAAGCCGACCATCGAGGGCAAGCCGGTGAAGTTCGTGCTGCAGTCGGAAGACGATCAGGCGGATCCGCGTCAAGGCTCGCTGGTCGCACAAAAGCTCGTCGACTCGGGCATCAAGGGCATGCTGGGCCACTTCAACTCGGGCACCACCATTCCGGCGTCGCGCATCTACGCGCAGGCGGGCATTCCGGAAATCGCCATGGCGACGGCCCCGGAATATACGAAGCAAGGTTTCAAGACGACGTTCCGCATGATGACCTCGGACATCCAGCAAGGCTCGGTCGTCGGTAACTTCGCCGTGAAGAAGCTGGGCTTCAAGAACATCGCCATCGTCGACGACCGCACTGCCTACGGCCAGGGTCTGGCGGACGAATTCGAGAAGGCCGCCAAGGCCGCCGGCGGCAAGATCGTGCGCCGCGAATTCGCCAACGACAAAGCCGTGGACTTCCGCGCCATTCTCACCAACCTCAAGCGCGCCAATCCGGACGTGATCTTCTACGGCGGCGCCGACGCGCAAGCCGGCCCGCTCGCCAAGCAGATGCGCGAACTGGGCATGAAGAGCACGCTGATGGCCGGCGAGATGGTCAAGTCCGACGCGTTCCTGAAGATCGCCGGCGACGCCGCCAACGGCTCGGTCGTGTCGCTCGCGGGCCTGCCGCTCGACAAGATGCCGGGCGGCGCCGCCTACGAGCAGCGCTACAAGGCCAAGTTCGGCGCGGCGCCGGAAACGTATTCGCCATACGCATACGACGGCGCCATGGCCATGATGTCGGCCATGAAGAAGGCCAACTCGACCGACCCGGCGAAGTACCTGCCGGTACTGGCCAAGACGAGCATGCCGGGCGTGACCACGCGCGAGCTGGCCTACGACAACGTGGGCGATCTGAAGTACGGCTCGATCACCGTCTACAAGGTCGTGGATGGCAAGTGGACCGTGCTGGAGACCGTCGGCGGCAAGTAAGCCGTCGGCGTTACCCGCGATCCGCGGTACGAGGGGCCGGCGAGACTGTCTCGTCGGCCCCTTTTTGTTCGTGCAATAAAAAAGCCGCCCGGCAGTTGCCGGGCGGCGTAAAGACAAGGCAAGGAGACATCGGGGAGAGGTTAATCGCGGCATGTGTCTGCCGCGTGACAGTCCCGCCGTGCCGCCATGGCCCACCGCGCCATCAGCACTCCACGATATTCACCGCCAGGCCGCCGCGCGCCGTCTCCTTGTACTTCGTCTTCATGTCGGCGCCGGTCTCGCGCATCGTCTTGATGACGGAGTCGAGCGAGACGTAGTGGGCGCCATCACCGCGCAGCGCCATGCGCGCGGCGTTCACGGCTTTGACCGACGCCATCGCGTTGCGCTCGATGCAGGGAATCTGCACAAGACCGCCCACCGGGTCGCAGGTGAGCCCCAGGTTGTGCTCCATGCCGATTTCCGCGGCGTTCTCGACTTGCTCCACCGTCCCGCCCAGCACCGCTGCCAGCGCACCCGCGGCCATCGAGCACGCCACGCCGACCTCGCCCTGGCAGCCCACTTCCGCGCCCGAAATCGACGCATTGAGCTTGTACAGAATGCCGATGGCCCCTGCCGTGAGCAGAAAGTCGATCACGCCCTGCTCGTTCGCGCCGTGCACGAAGCGGTCGTAGTAGTGCAGCACCGACGGGATGATGCCCGCCGCGCCGTTCGTCGGCGCGGTCACCACGCGCCCGCCCGCGGCGTTCTCCTCGTTGACGGCAATGGCGTACAGGTTCACCCAGTCCATCACCGAGAGCGGGTCCGACAGCGTGCGCTCGGCGCGTTGCGTGAGCTGGCGATACAACTCCGGCGCGCGGCGACGCACATGCAGCGGCCCGGGCAGTTCGCCGTCGGCTTCGTCGTTGCCGATGCCGCACCCGCGCGTGACGCACGACTGCATCACCGCCCAGATGTTGAGCAGGCCGCGGCGGATGTCCTCCTCCGCAGTGTCGCTCTTGTGCCAGACCTTCTCGTTCTCCCACATCAGCCCGGCGATGCTCTTGCCGCTCGCGCGACACATCTCGAGCAGTTCCTTGCCGGTGCGAAACGGGTACGGCAACTGGTCGTGCGCGGCGAGCACCTGCGTGTTCGACGCGCCCGCCGTCACCACGAAGCCGCCGCCCACCGACAGGTAGCGCCCTTCGCGCAGCTTGTTGCCGTCGCTGTCGAAGGCATGGAACTTCATGCCGTTCGGATGCTCGGCCATCGCCTCCCGGCGGAAGAACACCATGTGCTCCTTCTCGACAAAGGGCACTTCGTGCTTGCCGAGAATCGACAGCACCTTCTCGCGGCGCAGCGTGGCGAGCCGCCCGGCGATCGTCGACGGATCGACCGTGTCCGGCGCTTCGCCCATGAAGCCGAGCAGCACGCCCTTGTCGGTGCCGTGGCCCTTGCCCGTGGCGCCGAGCGAGCCGTAGAGCTCCGCACGCAGTGATGCCACCTTCGGCAGCAAAGCGTCGCGCTCCAGTCCCTGTACGAACATCAGTGCTGCGCGCATCGGCCCCACGGTATGCGAACTCGACGGTCCGATACCGATCTTGAACAAATCGAAAACTGAAACGGCCATGAGGCTTTCCTGATTTAGCTGAAACGTTGTGATACCCGGCGAGCGCCTTCACGCTGACGCATTCGCGTGACATCCATAGAGACAAAAAAGGGCCAGCAATGTTTCTGCCGGCCCCGGTTCGTCGAATTTCGCGGCGCTTACTCGTAGTCGCTCATCGGCACGCACGCGCAGAACAGGTTCCGGTCGCCGTACACGTTGTCGGCGCGGCCTACCGGCGGCCAGTACTTGCGCTCGCGCAGACCGGCCACCGGATACGCCGCCTGGCTGCGCGCGTAGGCGTGCGGCCATTCGTCGGCGGTCACGACATCCGCCGTGTGCGGCGCATGCTTGAGCGGGTTGTCTTCCCGGTCGGCACGACCTTCTTCCACCGCGCGGATTTCTTCACGGATCGCGACCATCGCCTCGATGAAGCGATCGAGCTCGTGCTTCGACTCCGACTCGGTCGGCTCCACCATGAGCGTGCCCGGCACCGGGAAGCTCATGGTGGGCGCGTGGAAGCCGAAGTCCATCAGGCGCTTGGCCACGTCGTCCACCGTGATGCCGCTCGTTTCCTTGAGCGGACGCAGATCCAGAATGCACTCGTGCGCCACCAGACCGCCCGGCCCCGTATAGAGCACCGGATAGTGCGGCGCGAGCTTCTTGGCGAGGTAGTTCGCGTTGAGAATCGCGGTTTCGGTCGCCGCGGCGAGGCCGGACGCGCCCATCATGGCGACGTACATCCACGAAATCGGCAGAATCGACGCCGAGCCATACGGCGCGGCCGACACCGCGCCGATGCCATTCGCATGGCGCGAGCCACCGGTCGAGCGCTGATTCGGCAGGAACTGCGCCAGATGCGCGCCAACGGCCACCGGGCCCACGCCCGGGCCGCCGCCGCCGTGCGGAATGCAGAACGTCTTGTGCAGATTCAGGTGCGAGACGTCGCCGCCGAACTCACCCGGCGCGCACAGGCCGACCATGGCATTCATGTTCGCGCCGTCGACATACACCTGACCGCCGTTGGCGTGCACGATTTCGCAGATCTGACGCGCGCCCGCCTCGAACACGCCGTGCGTGGACGGGTACGTCATCATGATCGCGGCCAGCCGGTCGCGGTGCTGCTCGGCTTTCGCCTTCAGGTCGGCCAGGTCGACGTTGCCGTTCGCGTCGCATGCCACGACCACGACCTGCATGCCCGCCATCTGCGCCGACGCGGGGTTGGTGCCGTGCGCGGACGCCGGAATCAGGCAGATGTCGCGATGCGCCTCGCCGCGCGAGGCGTGATACGCCTGGATGATCAGCAAACCCGCGTATTCGCCCTGCGAGCCGGCGTTCGGCTGCAGCGACACGGCGGCGTAGCCGGTGGCGGCCACCAGCATCTGCTCGAGCTGATCGATCATCGTGCGATAGCCGACGGTCTGCTCGGCCGGCGCGAACGGGTGAATCTGGCCGAACTCGGGCCACGTCACCGGCAGCATCTCCGACGTGGCGTTGAGCTTCATCGTGCACGAGCCCAGCGGGATCATCGTGCGGTCGAGCGCCAGATCCTTGTCCGCCAGGCTGCGCAGATAGCGCAGCATCTCGTGCTCGGAGTGATAACGGTTGAATACCGGGTGCGTGAGGTACGCGCTCTGGCGCGCCAGCGCCGCCGGGAAGCCGTTCGCCACGCCCGCCTCGATCGCGTCGAAGTCCAGCCCGCCCGACGATTGGGCGCTCTTGCCCAGCCCCTCGGCGATCACCTCCCACAGCGCGATCACGTCATCGCGCGTGCTCGTCTCGTCGAGCGAGATGCCAACGGTGTCGGCGTCTTCGCGACGCAGGTTGAAGCGACGTGCGGCGGCGGCCGTATGCACGGCGTCGGCGCGACCGGCGACGGGCACCGTGAGCGTGTCGAAGAACGTGGCGTTGCGCGGCGCGGCGCCCAGCTTCGCGAGGCCCGCGGCGAGCACCGCCGTCAGGCGATGCACGCGCTCGGCGATCACGCGCAGCCCTTGAGGGCCGTGATATGCGGCGTACATGCTGGCCATGATGGCAAGCAGCGCCTGCGCCGTACAGATGTTCGAAGTCGCCTTCTCGCGACGGATGTGCTGCTCGCGCGTTTGCAGCGCGAGGCGCAGCGCCGGCTTGCCTTGCGAGTCGATCGACACGCCGACCAGACGGCCCGGCATGGAGCGCTTGAGCTCGTCGCGCGTGGCCAGGTAGGCGGCGTGCGGGCCGCCGAAGCCCATCGGCACGCCAAAGCGCTGGCTGTTGCCCACGGCCACGTCCGCGCCCCATTCGCCCGGGGGCGTGAGCAGCGTAAGCGAGAGCAGGTCGGCCGCGGCAATCAGCATGCCGCCCTTGGCGTGGACCGCGTCGGCCAGCGCGCGGTAGTCGCGCACGTCGCCGCCCACGCCCGGGTACTGCACCAGCACGCCGAACGCATCGACGCCGGAGGCTGCCGCGACCGGCCCGACCTGCACTTCGATGCCGAGCGGCCTGGCGCGCGTGTGCACCACTTCGATGGTTTGGGGCAGCACGTCGTCGGCCACGAAGAACGTGTTCGACTTCGACTTGCCCGTGCGCTTGACCAGCGTCATCGCTTCGGCGGCGGCCGTCGCCTCGTCGAGCATCGACGCGTTGGCGATCGCCAGCCCGGTCATGTCGATGATCATCTGCTGGTAGTTGAGCAGCGCTTCGAGGCGACCTTGCGAGATTTCCGGCTGATACGGCGTGTAGGCGGTGTACCAGGCGGGATTCTCGAGCACGTTGCGCAGGATCACGCCCGGCGTGAACGTGTTGTAGTAGCCCTGACCGATAAACGACTTGAAGACCTGGTTCCGGTCGGCGAGCGCGCGCAGTTGCGCGAGCGCTTCCGATTCGGTCTTCGGCGCGGCGAACTGGCCCAGCGCCGCGGCGAACTGCCTGCCGTCGCGGCGGATCGACGCGGGCACGACGGCGTCGATCAGCGCGGCGCGCGACGCGTAGCCGAGCTCGGCGAGCATCGCCTGCTGTTCGGGGGTGTCCGGGCCGATATGGCGGGCGGAGAAATTATCGCGCTGCTCGAGCTCGGCGAGCGAGCGGCGCGGCTGATGCAGGTCGGACGGGGCGTTCATGGTCGGATCTCTCGGGCGGTCACGGCAAGTGACAACGGCAATGGATTGCTTCGGTGCGGGTCTGCGGGCAAGTCTGCAGGCGCATCGGCGGGTGGGGAACCGGGAGACTCGCGAAGACCGCGATTCATCGATTCACCGAACCGCCGAGCCGCCCGGCTGGTCGCCGGACGCGGACGGACTCAGGCGCCCGGGCCGGCGTTGTATTGCTCGGCGGTGAGCAGTGCGTCGAGTTCCTTCACGTTCGACGGCTTGATGCGGAACAGCCAGTTGGCATACGGGTCGCTGTTGACCAGCTCCGGCGCGCCCTGCACTTCGCTGTTCGTCTCGAGAATCTCGCCACCGATCGGGGCGTAGATGTCCGAGGCGGCCTTGACCGACTCGACCACGGCCACGGATTCCTTGGCAGTCACCGTGCGGCCGGTGTCCGGCAGCTCGACGAATACCACGTCGCCCAGCGCTTCCTGCGCGTGGTCGGTAATGCCGATGGTCACGGTGCCGTCGGCTTCGAGGCGAGCCCACTCGTGGGACTCGGCGTACTTCAGGTTATCGGGGGTGTTCGCCATTTGTGACGCTCCGGTTTCAGTATGGGGTGTCGTATTGAGAGTCTGTCGTGCCGTCTGCCGCGCGGGGTGAGCCTGTCCGCTCACGCCACCACGGCCTTGCCGTGACGCACGAACGGTAATTTGACCACACGTGCGGGCAATTGCTTGTCACGAATTTGCACATGAACGATCGCGCCGTCGGGCACGCCCTTGGGCAGGCGGGCAAAGGCGATGGACTGCTGCAGGCTCGGGCTGAACGTGCCGCTGGTGATTTCGCCTGCGCCGGCATCGGTCGCCACGACCTGATGCGCGCGCAGCACGCCGCCCTTGCCGTCGAGGACGAGACCGGCGAAGCGCCACGTCTGGCCGCGCGAGAGCAGCGAGTCCTTGCCGACGAACGTGCGCTCGCTGTCCTTCTCGACCGTCCAGCCCAAGCCGGCGTCGAGCGGCGAGACGTTGTCGTCCATGTCCTGGCCATACAGGTTCATGCCGGCCTCCAGACGCAGCGTGTCGCGCGCGCCGAGCCCGGCCGGGCGCACGCCCGCGTCGACGAGCGCCCGCCACAGGGCCACGACGTGATCGGCCGGCACGATGACTTCGAAGCCGTCCTCACCGGTGTAGCCGGTGCGCGCGATCATCAGCTCGCCGAACGGAGTGTCCTTCGCAAAGGCGGCATTGAACGGCTTGAGCACTTCGCTCACGGCCTGGCTGCCCGGCACGGCCTGCCACACCTTGGCGCGCGCGTTCGGGCCCTGCACGGCCACGATGGACAGATCGCGGCGCGGCACGATCGTCAGGCTGTAGTCGCCGTGCGCGTTGAGCTGGCCGAGCCAGGCGAGGTCCTTGTCGGCGGTGCCGGCGTTCACGACCAGACGGAACCAGTCTTCGGCAATGAAATAGACGATGAGATCGTCGATCACGCCGCCGCTCGGGTTGAGCATGCAGGTGTAGAGGGCCTTGCCCGGGCTCTGCAGCTTGTCGACGTTGTTGGCGAGCGCGTAGCGCAGGAACTCGCGGCAGCTCGGGCCATGCAGGTCCACCACGCACATGTGCGAGACGTCGAACATGCCGGCATCGGTGCGAACGGCGTTGTGCTCTTCGATCTGGGAGCCATAGTTCACCGGCATGTCCCAGCCGCCGAAGTCGACCATGCGGGCACCGGCAGCGCGGTGCGTATCGTTGAGCGGGGTGCGTTTGAGTTCGGTCATCGGGGCGTCAGGCATCAAGGATTCGGGAATTTCGGATAAGCCGCGTCCGAAAACGCAAAAAGGGGTCATCTCGACGACCGGCACTTAGCGCGTGCGGACCGTGCTGACGCACTTGCCCGACGCAATGCCAGTTGGCGAGATGACCCCTCTGTCCTTGGTACCTGAGAGATTGCCCGGTCCGTGCGACGCGCCCGCGTCTGCCACCGGTACCGGCCCCTTCGGTGGGTTGCCAGCGCGCTCCCGCTTGCTGCAACCGCTCTCCAGAGATCGAAGGCGATGCCTTCGGCGCGGACGGTCCTTGATGCCTGAGAGTTTGTGGGTATTACCCCTTCGGCGGCCCCGGCATGTGCTTCCCGGTGCGCTCTCCCGACCACGCTCGCGCACTTTACGGGGAAAGCCGGGGACTGTCAATTTGACGCGCCCGGCTCGAGCGTCGCGCCGCGTGGCGCCGGTTTCCGGCACTCCGCTCCCGCGCCTACACACCCGCAACGCGCCCACACGCCCACACGCCGGCCATTCTGACCGTTGCAATGCGGTGCGGCGAAGCCGCCGCCGGTCGGTGCATGTCGCTGCGCGTCAGTGCGTGTCTCCCGGATTGGCGCCGGCGGGACAGCCGTCCTTGCCCCAATGCCCGTTGCACACGGCCCAGATGCAGCGCTGCTTCGGAATCACTTCGTACCAGCGATAACGCTCGCATTGCGCGAGGGCGGCCGCGATGGCGCTCGCGGCGCCGGGCCGGGAAGCCGCCGGCGCCGCGGCGGCATGCTGCGTGGACGCCGGGGTGGCCGGGCCGAAGTCTTCGTTGTCGTAGTGGGCCGGCAGGTCGGCGTTGGCGCCTGGACGCGCCACGTTGCCGGCGTCAAGCGCGTTGCGGCGGCTCAGCATCTGCATCATGGCGTCCGGCGCGTCGCTGCCGGCGGGGGTGGTAGGGGCCGGCGACGCCGGTGGCATGGCGGTGGCGCGCGCGGTGAGCGCGGCGGTCGCCGCCGAGGCCGTAAGCGGCGCGCTCGAGGCCGATACAGCCTCCGATACAGCCTCCGATGCAGCCTCCGATGCAGCGCCCGCCGCCGCGGCATCGGCCGCGGCCAGCGCCTGTGCCCGGGCCAGCGCCGCCGAGGCTTCGTCGACGGGGGGTGCGGGCGCCGCCGCGCTTGCGGCCGAGGCGCCTGCCGGGGCGGGCAGGCTATTGCCGCTGTTGAACGGGGTGACGGCGAGTCCGCCGCCGGGAGGTTTGGGAACGGGGTCGACGTAAGGCGCCCGCAGGTTCCACCAGATGCCGATCAGCGCGATGGCGGCAAAGACGGCGGTACCGATGACGAGCGCACCGTTGAGCCAGGCCGGCTCGCCGTCGCGCCTGCCGCGCTGGAACCGGCCCCGCGGCGCCGCGGGGGCGCCCGCCGCCGCCAGCTCGCCGTCCCGGAATCCCGGTTCGGCGTCCCCGAGTGTCGCGCCGCACTTCTCACAGTGCAGAGCACGCGGCGCATTGTTCGTCCCACAGGTTGGACATTGCACGGCGACCTCACCACGATGGCAACGTTTTTCATTATAGGCACCGCCCGCGCGTCGACGCCAGCGCACGCGTCGCGTCCGCCCCACAGTGGCGCATGGGGACAGGTGTGCGTGCGCGTCGCGCACCCGGCGTGTCACGGCGACGTGCATGCCGCGTGATAGACTTGCCCGCTATCCGGCAGGCCGACGCTCGCCACGCCGACGCCGCCGGTACATGCGCACCGCGCCGTGCGCGCACCCGCCGGCTGCCACTCCCGTCCCCATCGCTTCACGCCATGTCGTCCTTCCCGCTCAACCCTGCTCAGAACGAAGCCACGCATTACTTCGACGGCCCCTGCCTCGTGCTGGCCGGCGCGGGCAGCGGCAAGACGCGCGTGATCACGCAGAAAATCGCGTGGCTCATCGAGGCGAAGGGTTTCGAGCCGAAGCACATCGCCGCGGTAACCTTCACCAACAAGGCCGCGGCCGAAATGCGCGAGCGCGTGGCCAAGCAGCTCGAAGGCAAGACGCTCACCACACCCGGCAAGGAAGGTCGCAAGGTCCCTGTCAATCAGCTCACGATCTGTACGTTCCACTCGCTGGGCGTGCAGATTCTGCGACGCGAAGCGGAGAACGTCGGCCTCAAGCCGCAGTTCTCGATTCTCGATGCGGACGACTGCTTCGGTCTGATCCAGGAGCAGCTCGGCACCACCGACAAGGCGATGATTCGCGGCGTGCAGACGGCCATCTCGCTGTGGAAGAACGGGCTGATCACGCCCGAGACGGCGCTCGCCGCGGCCGAGACGGCCGAGGAGCACCAGGCCGCGCTCGTCTACCGCAACTACATGGCGACACTGCAGGCCTATCAGGCGGTCGACTTCGACGACCTGATCCGCCTGCCCGCGGAACTCTTCGAGCGCGACGAGCAAGTGCGCGAGCGCTGGCAGAACAAGCTGCGCTACCTGCTCATCGACGAGTATCAGGACACCAACACCTGCCAGTACCTGCTGCTCAAGCTGCTCGCAGGCAAGCGCGCGGCCTTCACCGCGGTGGGCGACGACGACCAGGCCATCTACGGCTGGCGCGGCGCCACGCTCGAGAACCTCAAGCAGCTGCAGGTGGACTTCCCGACGCTCAAGGTCATCAAGCTCGAACAGAACTACCGCTCGACGTCGCGCATTCTGACGGCGGCGAACAACGTCATCGCGAAGAATCCGAAACTCTTCGAGAAGAAGCTGTGGAGCGAGCACGGTCTGGGCGATCCGATCACCGTGACCGCGATGAACGACGAGGAACACGAGGCCGAGTCGGTCGTCTTCCGGCTGTCGGCCCACAAGTTCGAGCGTCGCGCCGAGTTTCGCGATTACGCGATTCTCTATCGCGGCAACCATCAGGCCCGCATCTTCGAACAGGTATTGCGCCGCGAGCGCATTCCCTACGTGCTCTCAGGCGGCCAGTCATTCTTCGACAAGGCGGAAATCAAGGATCTGTGCGCCTATCTGCGCCTGCTCGCCAATCCGGATGACGACCCCGCATTCATCCGCGCCGTGACCACGCCGCGGCGCGGCGTGGGCAGCACCACGCTCGAAGTGCTCGGCGGCTTCGCGGGGCAGGCCAAGGTTTCGCTGTTCGAGGCCGTCTACATGGGCGCGGTCGAGGCGCGGCTGCTGCCGCGGCAGCTCGAGCCGCTGCGCGCGTTCTGCGACTTCATCCAGCGCATCGCGGCGCGCGCGGCCCGCGATCCGGCCAACGAAGTGATTGACGACCTCATGGAAGGCATTCACTACGAGGCGTATCTGTACGACACGTTCGACGAACGTCAGGCGCAGGCGCGCTGGACGACGGTGCTCGAATTCCTCGAATGGATGAAGCGCAAGGGCACGCGCAGCACCACGGACGCCGCCACCGGACTCGACCCTCTCGACGACGCCGACGCGACCGACGACGACGGCAAGAGCCTGCTGGAGCTCACGCAGACCATCGCGCTGATGTCGATGCTCGAGGGCCGCGACGGCGACGATCCGGACGCCGTGCGTCTGTCCACGTTGCACGCGTCGAAGGGACTCGAGTACCCGCACGTCTTTCTCGTGGGCGTCGAGGAAGGCATCCTGCCGCACATCCGCGAGGACGAAGAGGTCACCGCCGAGAAGATCGAGGAGGAGCGGCGCTTGATGTACGTGGGCATCACGCGCGCGCAGCGCTCGCTGCAGTTGTCGTGGTGCAAGAAGCGCAAACGGGCCCGCGAGACGTATTCGTGCGAAGTATCGCGGTTCGTCGCCGAGATGCAACTGGACGACGCGCCGCCCCCGCCGCCGGAAGAAGCGCCCATGTCACCCAAGGACCGGCTCGCCAGCCTCAAGGCGATGCTCGCGGGCGGCGGCAAGGCGCCGTCGACGTCGGGCGCGTGACCCCGGCGCCTTGACGTCGTAAACGAGTCGCCCCCCGCGAGCGGGGGGCTGGCTTGAGGTGCGGCGATGTCCGTACCGGGGCTGTCGGCGGCGGCAGGCACGCCGTGTACGCAATGCTTGCTGCTATTTGCCGCCGCCCGAAGACGTCTGGTCACATGCGGCCGCCGGACTCGATACTGCGACAACGCCCGTCAGACCGGCCAAACAAAGCAGGACGGCGACCCACAGTTTGCGCATAGGCTCTCCTCCACTCGTCAGGTGAAGTTTCACTATAGAAGCGCGTTCTATCGATGACAAAGACATCTTGACCATCGGCGCCGCGCAGGTGATAGTCGGTAAAAAACGGGCGAAACAATGCGCAAATTGCGTTGATTTCGATCCAATGCCCACACGTCCGACGCACGGCGATGCGTCCGGCACGCAGGCGCGCGGCACGTGTGCGGCACCGATCCTCAAGCCTAGTGGAGCGTGTGCGTGAGACTGCATATCCTGTCAGACCTGCATTTGTCCGTAGCCCCGATGGCCGTACCCGACGTCGACGCCGACGTCACCATTCTCGCCGGCGACATCAGCCGTCCGGCGCAAGCGATCGAGTGGGCGAAGCAGTTGCCTCGTCCCGTCATCTACGTTCCCGGAAATCACGAGTTCTATGGCGCGACGCTTGCCGGCACGCTCGCCGAGCTGCGCCGCCTCGTCGCGGGCACCCAGGTGCATCTGCTTGAGCGCGCGGCCGTGGTGATCGACGGCGTGCGCTTCGTGGGCACGACGTTGTGGACGGACTTCGCGCTGTACGACGCGCTGGGCAAGCACAACGAAGTGATCGAGGAATCGCGCAAGTTCGTGCGCGACTTCACGCGCATTCGCGTAGGCGACCCGGCAGCGCCATGGTCGGATCTGCCGTTCTTCTCGCCGGAGGATTCGGCAGCGCTGTGTCGCGAGAACGTCGCGTGGCTCGCGCGCGTGTTCGCCACGCCCCATGAGGGGCCGACGGTGGTCGTCACGCATCACGCCCCCACGCCGAGAAGCATCCATCCGCGCTTTGAGGGCTCGCTGGTCAATCCGGCGTTCATTTCGGATTTGACCTCGGTCGTCGAGCAGTCGGAGGCCGCCTTGTGGATCCACGGCCACACGCACGATTCGTTCGACTACAAGGTCGGGCGCACGCGCGTGCTGTGCAATCCGCGCGGCTATTGCTTCGAGGCACGCGTGGAGAACGCCAGCTTCGATCCGCAACTGTGCGTGCGAGTATGAGCGCTGAGGGCTGACGCCGCGCGTGCGAGCCTGCGCGACGCCGCCCCCCCCCGGGACGCCAAAAAGAAAATCCCCGCCGAGGCGGGGATTTTCAGGGTGGCGATTGCGAAACGTTGCGCGCGCCGGTATTACTTCGCGGCGTTCACCATGTAATCGACGGCGGCCTTGACGTCGTCGTCCGAGGCATTCGCGGCGCCACCCTTGGGCGGCATGGCGTTCAGACCCTTGAGCGCGGCGTTGTGCAGCGTGTCGATGCCGGTCTTGATGCGCGGCGCCCATGCGGCCTTGTCGCCGAACTTCGGCGCGTTCATGACGCCGGCGGCGTGGCAGGCCATGCAGACAGTGTCGTACAGCTTCTTGCCGGCTTCGAGGTTGCTGCCCGCGCCCGCTGCGGCCGGTGCGGCCGTCTTGAGCGACGCCATGGCGGCGGCGGCGGCCGCGGCACTGCCGGCGTCGGCGCCCGAGGCCGGGGCAGAGGCAGCGCCGGAGGCGGGCGCGGCTGCGGCGCCCGAGGCGGGCTGAGCCGGCGCTGGCGGCTCCTGGAGCTTGCCGCCCGAGGCGTTGGCCATATAGACGATGGCGCGGCCGATTTCGTAGTCCGTCACGTCGTCCGGACTGGTGCCGCCGCGCGGCGGCATGGCGCCCTTGCCGGCCAGGGCGATCTTGAGCATTTCGTCATAGCCTTGCGCAATGCGCGGCGCCCAGTCGGGCGAGCCCACCTTCGGCGCGCCGGCGGCGCCGGAGGCGTGGCAGGCGGCGCAAACGGCCTTGTAGAGTTGTTCGCCGGTCTGATACACGCGTGGCGCGCTGGCGTCCTTGATCTCGACCTTGGCCACGGGCGCGATGCGCTCGGCAATGGCCTGTTCGGTCATGGCGGAACTGCCGGCGCCGGTCAGGGCGCTGTTGCCCACGTAATTGACCAGCAAGACGATGATGACGATCGGTACCAGAAAACCTGCGACGACTGCGGCGATGAGCTGCTTCGGTGTTTTGATGAGGGACTCATGCTCGTTATGTGCTTCACTCATGCGGGATCTCTCAATAGTTTTTGTGGAAACCGAGTGCATCACACCGGATGGCTGGCACCATCCAGTCAAAATAACGAACCATTGTAGCAACAAACGTTCGGCGGATGACACGCGAAGGCGGTGCGTAGACGCCGCAAAAGTCCCGTATTTTCCCTAACTTACGCGAAAGCGAAAGCAGTGTTCCGCGCGGTTCGTGCGCAAAGCGCGGGCGCGTTGCGCGCACAGCAAATCCGCGCAGCAGCGTCGTGCGGCATGAAATTGCCGCATTGTGGGGCGCGAGAATGCACAGGGCATGGACGGCGCGCGGCAAAACCGCTATGCTTCTACCTCTTTGCCCGCCGGCAGCGCGCTCGCGCACTCCTTCCCGGCGGCGAGCACCGCGCCCGTAGCTCAGGGGATAGAGTATCGGCCTCCGAAGCCGAGGGTCACTGGTTCGATTCCAGTCGGGCGCGCCAACATTTTTTCAATGGGTTGCGTCGGCTCATTGCCGGCACCCGAGGCCCCCATCTCGTTACACGAAATACATTGTGCGCCGGGCATAACCCGCGTATAAGTGACACATCGAACATCAAGTCTGACTTTCATCGACCAGCGTCGATCTTCACGATCTTTGCGAGACACTTCCGATCTCTGAATTCTTGTTTGTCCGCCACTGGTGTCCAGTCACGCATTTCGCGATGGCAGCACACCGGGAAAACCAGGAGTTCGCATGAGCACCGGAATTGTTAAGTGGTTCAACGACAGCAAGGGCTTCGGCTTCATCAAGCCGGACGACGGCAGCGAAGATCTGTTCGCTCACTTTTCGGAAATTCAGCCCCAAGGGCGCACCGAATTTCGTACCCTCCAGGAAAACCAGCGAGTCTCCTTTGATGTCGCCCGCGGGCCGAAAGGCATGCAGGCCTCCAACATCAAGCCCGCGTAACCGCCCCCCGTCGCCTTTCCTGTACATCACCTCGCCCCCGCGCGGTGATGTTGCGCCACTCGCCGCTGGAGGAAAACATGGCTTACATCAATCCGTTTTACCGAGGTTTTCGCCTGGAAACCTGCGTATTCCGTGAGCAGGACGCAGGGTCCATCGAGCGCAGGCATGATCGGACGTTCGGCGTCTCCGTAAGGATTTCCCCTACTTCCGAGAACGACCCGGCATCCTCGTTGGCACCGAAACTGTTTCGCCTCGACGGCTCGCCCTTCGACTCGATCGGTGAGGCGCGCCGTGCCGGCGAGGCATTCGGACGGTCTTGGGTCGACGACCTCATTCGCAGCACCGAAGTGCAGGCGTGATCATGGTCCTGCGCGCCAACTGGTTCCTGTATCCGGACTACGTGCCGCCGGACACGACGCGGTTCTTCGGCGGACCGTCTGTCGCCAGCGCGCTCGAGGCGAGCCGCCGCATGGCGGCAAAGCCCGTGCAGCGCGGTCGAATCCGCAAATGGCTGAGCCGGCGCTACGTCGGCGAGTACCCGACCCGCAGTTAAGCAGTGCGTCCACCGTACCGGAAGCCCTGCGGGCCATAGAACGTCGACAGGAGCAGACCGTGCTCGCCCCTTTGCGCACATGCCCGTACATGCCCGCACATGCCATGATGGCCGCGCTCCAGCGCATCGCCGAAAAGCGTTCCGAGCAACCCTCCGAGGCGGTTATCGAACCGCATCGCTGGCTCGCGAACTGATACACCGGGTCGGCAAGCACTTCGAGCCGACCCGATTCGGCCGAGCGTATTGCCGGCACGCGAACACCCTTCGTCCGTCGTGGTGAGAAGGCATCGCGCAGCGATCGCCGTTCCGGACCTCAGAACACCACCAGCCGGTCCACCAGTTGCGCCATGCGCGAGTTCGACGCCGACCATGATTCGATCGTGGACGAGCGCCCGTCGAAATACACCGTGTTGATGATCGCGCCGTCGCGGCTGAGCGTGAGCGTCGCGTAGGCCAGGTATTCGGTCGGCGCCGTGCCCCATAGCGAATTGCGCCATGCACGCCGCACCTGGTAGTTCAGCACGATGCAGCCCGCCGGCCACGTGCCCGGACTGTAGATCGTGCTCACGATGCCGTAAGCCCGCAGCCGCCCCTGGATGGCGGGCAGCAAGTCGGAGATGCCGTCCGGCGCCAGTTCGATGCACATATTGTGCGACAGCAGCTCCGGCGCGGCCGGCTCCGACGGTGGCTGCACCGGCGGCAACTGGTCCGAGAGCGCCGCGCCCGTGGTGACCACCGTGGCCGCCACCTGCGCCGCCACGACCGGCACCGGCGTCGCGAAGAGGCACCCGCCCAGCGTCGCGCTCGCCGCCGCCGCGAGCGCCAGCACCATCGCGAGGCGCATCGTCAGAACGGCGACACGCCGAGCACGACGCGCTGCAGCCAGCCGACGCTGCTGCCGTCGGCAATCTGCCCGTCCTCCACGCGCGCCACCTTCGCCTGCCCGACCTTGTTCGACGCCACCACATTGCCCGGCGAGATGTCGAACTTGTTCACCACGCCGGTGAAGCGGAACGTCTCCATGTTGTGCCCCTGCATCACCTGCTTTTCGCCTCCCACGACGTAGGCGCCGTTCGGCAGCACCTCGACGATCGCCACCGTGATCGTGCCGGTAAGCGCCGTGCTCGAGGCCGAATTTCCGTTGCCCTTGAAACTGCTCGCGGACTGGCCGATGTTGAACCAGCGCTCGAGCACCGAATCGGCGCCGTCGGCCTTCGCGCTCTTGGCCGTTACGCTGGCATTGCGCGACACGTCGCTCTGCGATTTGTTGCTGCCCGACGAAGTTTCCGATACGGCGATCGTCAGCAGATCGCCCACGCGATGCGCCACCGGCGTCTCGAACCAGTTCGTCGCCGTGGTCGGTTGGTAGATGGAACCGGCCGTCTGCACGTTGGCCACGCGCGGCATGGGCATCACGCTCATGGGCGTGGGCATGGGCGCCGGCGTAGAGCAGGCGCCGAGCATGGCGCCCGCCCCCGCGAGCTGCGCAAGCGTGCGGACCAGACCGCGCGACTTGTCGCGCTTGAGCATCGATAGCTTCGACATGATGAGGCGCCCCCGCGCCGGTTCCGGACCGGGTCCGGTTCCCTTCGAAAGATGTGAACGGTTGAAGCAGCCGGCCAAGCGGCATGACGGCATGGCGGCCAGCCTGGTAAGGCATGGTAAAAAGCGCGCGTGCAGCGACTGCGGACAAATCGAGGAAAATTTGTGGAGGCACGGCGCGCGCCGCGCCGAAGCTGAGAGAATGGCGCGCCAGACGCACAGCGCTCGCCTCGCCGCTCGCCGGTCCGCGGTCATTACACGGCATTGCGCGGCATTACGCGGCATTGCGCGGCCATTACACGGCATTGCGCGCTCATTCCTCGGATCACTTCCTCGGGCTACTTCTTTTCACGCAAGCGCATGAACTCCGGCATCACCCGCAAGCTCTTCCTCGCAATCTTCGCCACGGGCCTGATCACCATGATGGCTACGGCGCTCGTCGTGCGCGCGGCCGCCGGCGGCCAGAGCTGGCTGCGGGGTGACAATCTGGTGTACCTGGCGTTGCTTGGCATGGCCGCGCTCGGGGCCGTCGCGCTGCGCCTCGCCCAGCGACTGCTCGTGCCGGTCACCCCGCTGCTCGAGGCCACGCACCGCATGGCGATGGGCGACTACAGCGCACGCGCGCCCACCGCCGGCGCCGACGAACTCGCCCGCCTGGCCGCCGATCTCAACCGGCTGGCCGACACGCTCTCTCACAACGACCGGCTGCGCCGCGACCTGCTGGCCGACATCTCGCACGAGCTGCGCACACCGCTCTCGGTCATGCGCGGCGAGATCGAGGCGATGGAGGACGGCGTGCGCCCGCTGACACAAGACGCACTCGCCTCGCTGCGCGTCGAGATTTCGCTGCTCTCCAAACTGATCGACGATCTCTACGAACTCTCGCTCTCGGACATCGGCGCGCTGACCTATCAGTTCGCGCCCGTGGACATGACCGAGCGGGTCGCGACGGCCGTCACCGCCTTCGGCGACTGGTTCGAGGCCAAGGGCATTGCGCTCAACGTGCACCTGCCGAACGACACGCTCGTCATCGAGGGCGACCTGCACCGTCTCACGCAACTGCTCGGCAACCTGTTCGAGAATTCGCTGCGCTACACCGACGCAGGCGGCGCCGTGCGGGTGTATCTGTCATCCACCGACAAACACTTGCGTCTCGAGATCGAGGACTCGGCGCCCGGCGTGCCCGACCACGCCCTGCCGCGCCTGTTCGAGCGGCTCTTCCGCGTGGAGGCGTCGCGCAGCCGGCGCAGCGGCGGCGCCGGCCTTGGCCTCGCGCTGTGCAAGCACATCGTGGAAGCACACGGCGGCCAGATCGTGGCGCGGCATTCGCCGCTGGGCGGCCTCGCGCTCGCCATCACGCTGCCGTACCCGGGCTGCGCCACCGGCGACGCAGCCGCGCCACGCCACAGCCCGGCGCATTGCGCGGGCGCCGCCGCCTTCGGCGCCCACGCGCCGGGGGCCCTCTGCTGAGCCCGTCATCCGTGCATCCCGCCTTGCAGACCGAATCCCCCTCCGCTCCCCGTCCGACGCGATGACCTTTGCCGACACCGCCCCGATCCTGATTGTCGAAGACGAGCCGAAACTGGCCGCATTGCTCGCCGAATATCTGCGCGCGGCCGGCATGCCGTGCCGCATCGTCGCCGACGGCCGCGACGTGCTGCCGGCCGTGCGCGCGACCGAGCCGCGTCTCGTGCTGCTCGACCTGATGCTCCCCGGCATGGACGGGCTGGAAGTGTGCCGCGCCGTGCGTGAAATCTCCGAAGTCCCCATCGTGATGCTCACCGCCCGCGCCGCGGAAACGGATCGTCTGCTCGGTCTGGAGCTGGGCGCCGACGACTACATCTGCAAGCCCTTCAGTCCGCGCGAGGTGGTGGCGCGCGTGAAGGCCATCCTGCGACGCGTTCGCGGCAACGGCGCCACGGCGGGGGCTCCCGTCGCCGCGCCGCAAACGCCTGCGCTCGTGATCGATCCGGTGCGTCATCACGCGCGCCTCGACGGCCACGAGCTGCCCCTCACGCCGGTGGAGCTGCGCCTGCTGGCCACGCTCGCCAGTCATCCCGACAAGACGTTCCCGCGCGCGCATCTGCTCGATCGCATGTACGACGACCACCGCGTGGTGGCCGACCGTACCGTCGACAGCCACATCAAGAATCTGCGCCGCAAGCTGCAGGCCATCCGTCCCGACGAGGAAATCGTGCGCTCGATCTATGGCGTGGGCTACCGGCTGGAGTTGCGCACCGATCGCCCGACCGGGCACCCGGCGCGACATGGCGTCGCCGCTATCGACAATCCGGCAGGTGCAGTGCCAGAATAGGCGCACCCGCGCCACGGCGGGTGCCCATTGAGGAGATCGACGATGCCACGCCGCACCGCCCCGCTCTGCCCGATGTTCCCGATGTTCCCGATGTCCGCGCCATCCCATCCGCCCGCCACGCCAGTCGGCTCGTTGCGCACACGCGCCGCCCGCGATGCCGCCGCGTGCGGGAAGCGCCCACGGCTCGATCGCCTGATGCGCGTAACGCTGGCCCTGGCCCTTCTCGGCAGCGGCGCGCTGGCACACGCGCAAACGCCGGTGTGCTTCGATAGCGTCGGACGCGCCCTTCCCCCGGAGCAATGCTCGCAGGCCGCGCGCGACCAGGCGGCGGCGCAAGCCGCCGCATCGGGGGCCGGGTCACCGTCCCTGCGAGACGAATGCCGCGCCCTCGCCGACAAAATCGCCAACACCCCCGACAAGCCGGTCTACACGCGCGACCGGCCGGTCGTCGCGCCCAACGGCAATCGTATCGACATTCCTACGCGCACAAACCCGCGCAAGGCGCTCAAGGAAGAATACATGCGCAAGTGCACGTAGGCATGCGCCTACAAATTAGCGGAAGATGCAAGCGAGTTAGCGGAACTTGTGGCGCCGGTTTCTTGACAATACACGCAGACACCGCATAATCGTTGTCATGCCGGCGCGTACTGCAACGTCGCGAATGCGCTGTCCATCGGACGCCGAATCATCGTCCTCATCGCCGCTTCAATGCCGAAGCGTCTCGCCCCGCCGGGGTGTTGCGTCGGCCTGACGTTTTATCCGCATCCACCGCCGCCACACGTTGCAAGCGGCATACGCTTTCCGGAGGGAGAAAATGCAGAAACGCGAATTCCTGATGAAAACTTCCGTGGCCATGGCGGCTGCCGCCTTCGCTCTGGCAGGCTGCACCACCACGACGCCTTCGCAGGCCGATCGGAGCGACAAGGCCGCCGGCACGAACGCGAACAAGCGCCGCGAAATCGATGCGGCCGTCAACGGCGCGCTCGAGAAAATGTATGCCTCCGTGAAGGGCTCGCGCGAACTGGTAAACCGCGCACGCGGCGTGCTCGTGTTCCCGTCGGTGCTGCAGGCCGGCTTCGTCGTGGGCGGCGAGTATGGCGAAGGCGCGCTGCGCGTCGGCGGCGCGACCAAGGGTTACTACAACACCGTGACGGCGTCGTTCGGCCTGCAAATCGGCGCGCAGTCCAAGGCGGTCATCTTCCTGTTCATGACGCAGGACGCGCTCGACAAATTCCAGCGCACCGACGGCTGGACGGCTGGCGCGGACGCCTCCGTCGCGCTCGTCAAGGTCGGGGCCAACGGCGCGGTCGACCTGAATACGGCCACCTCGCCGGTAGAGGTCATCGTCATGACCAACGCCGGCCTGATGGCCAACCTGAACGTCGAAGGCACGAAGGTCACGAAGCTCAATATCTGACCGGGCGGGCGTCGCCCTGCGCGGCGGCGCCCATCGAACGGCCAACGAACGACAAACGAACGGCCAACCAACAACGCCAACGGGAAAACGGCGCTGCCCCTGCGGGGGGCGCCGTTTTTTCATGCGACGGACTCGCCTCGGCCGGCCATCACTCGTTGCTGAACGCGGCCGGACGCCACTTGAGCAGGCGCTTCTCGAGCGACGTGAGCAGATAGTCGGCGCCCAGCGCCACGGCGGCGAGCACGATCATCGCGGCGAACACGCCGCTCGCGTTGAACGCGCCCTGCGCGGTCGAGATCAGCAGGCCAATGCCCTGCTTGGAGCCGAGGAATTCACCGACGACGGCGCCCACGAGCGCAAAGCCGAAGCTCACGTGCAGGCTGGCGAGAATCCACGACAGCGCCGACGGAATCACCACCGACATCGTCACCTGACGACGCGACGCACCGAGAATCTGCGCGTTGGCGATCATGTAGCGGTCGGCTTCGCGCACGCCCTGGAAGGCGTTGGCGAACACCACGAAGAACACCATCACCACGGCGAGCGCAACCTTCGACGCCATGCCCAGGCCGAACGCGATCACGAAGATCGAGCCGAGCACCACGCGCGGAATCGAGTTGGCGATCTGGATGTAGAGGCTGAAAACGTCCGAAAGCAGCTTGTTGCGCCCGAGCACGATGCCGCAGATCACGCCGGCCACGCCCCCGATCAGAAAGCCGAGCACGGTCTCTTCGAGCGTGACGAGCACCTGCGTCCAGAGCGGTCCCTGCGACGTGCCTTCCACGCACCAGTCATAGATCTGCTGCACGATGAGCGACGGCTGCGAGAAGAAAAACGGATCGATCCAGCCGACGCGCGCGGCGAGTTCCCAGCCGCCCAGTCCGACCACCAGAATGGCCACGCGCAGAAAAATCACCAGCGCGCGACGTTGTTTGATACGGCGCTGCGCCGCGGCTTCCTCGCGTGCGAGATCGGCGTCGCCGATTCCTGCCAGCATGGCCTGTTCACTCATGTTCATGCCCTCCTCCTGACGGCATGGGCGTGCGCGCCTGCCGCGCCGCCCGATAATTCACTGTCGCCGGCTCTCGCCAATGCCGACAGACTCAACCGATCTTCACTTCTTCGCGCAGATCCGCCCAGATCTCGCGCGAGATGTCGATGAAACGCTGTTCGTAGCGAATCTCGGACATCACGCGCGGGCGCGGCAGATCGATCGTGTACACGTTCTTGAGCGTGGCCGGACGCGCACTCAGCACGAACACACGATCGGCGAGTGCAATCGCTTCCTCCAGATCGTGCGTGACGAACACCACCGAGCCCGACGTCGACGACCACAGTTGCAGCAGCTCGTCCTGCATGAGCGTGCGCGTTTGCATGTCGAGCGCCGAGAACGGCTCGTCCATCAACAGGATTTCGGGGTTGTTGATGAACGTCTGCGCCAACGCCACGCGCTTGCGCATACCGCCCGAGAGCTGGTGCGGGTAGTGATTGCCGAACTTGTCGAGGCCAACGCGCTTGATCCACTCGTCGGCCAGCGCATACGCGGCGTCCTTCGACTGGCCCCGGAAGAGGGGTCCGGCGGCCACGTTCTCGCGCACGCTGCGCCAAGGGAAAACGGCGTCGTTCTGGAAGACGAAGCCGATGCGCGGATCGATGCCATTTACCGTCTGGCCCATCACGCGGACGGTGCCGGTCGTGGGACGCAGCAGGCCGGTAATCATCGACAGCGTGGTCGACTTGCCGCAGCCGGTCGGCCCGACGATGGCGACGAATTCGCCGCGCGCGACCGACATGCTGAAATTGCGCAGCGCGACGGTGGCGCGCCCGTCGGGCGAAATGAAGCGGCACGACACGTTGTCGAATTCGATGGCCGGCGTGTCGCGCGAGACGGTGCTCGCGGCACGCACCGGCGCCGTGGGGGTGGTGGTCTGGGTCATGCCCGGCTCCTCTGGTACGTCGAATGGCTAACGGTCTTGCCGTTGCGTTGGGATGAGCCGGCCCGCACACCGGACGGTCGTCAGGCGCGGGCGGCTCGGGGTGCGCGCCGAACTGCGCGCGCGCCGGTATTACGGGGTCAGGCGGTGCGCAGGCCGCGCCGCGAACGCGAGAACGCGAGGGCGGGCGAGCGCCCGATCACTTGACCTGATCGACGAACTCGTTGGTGTACGTCTTCGACAGGTCGATGTGCTTGCCCTTCACGTTCGGATTGAACGCAGCGAGCACCTTGAGCACGGTCTCGGGACCGCCCTTGGGCATGCGGCCGTCCGGCGAGAACATCGGCAGCGAGTTCTGCAGCGCCTGCACGTACAGGTCCCGATTCTTGCCGTAGTAGTCCTTCGGCATCTTGTCGGCGATCTCGGTCGCCGAGTGGGTGTTGATGTACTTGAGCGTCTTCACGAACGCGCGAGCCAGCTTGGCCGCTTCGGGCTTGTGCTTGTCGAGCCACGAGCGCTGCACGTACAGGCTCGATGCCGGATACGCGCCGCCGAGCGCGGCCACGGTGCCTTCCATCGTGCGCATGTCCACGAGCACGGCGGCGTCGCCGGTCTTGATCAGCTGCGAGGCGGTGGGCTCGGTCGTCATGCCGGCGTCGATGCGGTTCTGCTTGATCGCCGCGATGAACGTGTTGTCCGCGCCGACCGGCAGCACCGAGTACTGCGCCGACGTGATGCCATGCTTGGCGGCGAGGTACTGCGTGAGGAAGTTCGTCGAGGAGCCAAGGCCTGTCACGCCGAGGGTCTTGCCCTTCACGTCGGCCATGCTCTTGATGGTGTCCTTGCTCTTGGCGTTGACCAGTTCCACCTCGCCCGGCACCTGACCGAAGATCGTGATGGCCTGGACTTCCTTGCCCTTGCTCTGCAGATCGATGGAGTGATCGTAGAAACCGACCACGGCCTGCACCGCGCCGGCGAGCAGCTCGTTCTCGGCGTCGACGCCGGCTGGCTGCGAGAGCAGTTCGACGTTCAGCCCCTCTTCCTTGAAGTAACCGAGTTGCTCGGCGAGCTTGGCCGGCAGGTAGATCATCTTCGTGATGCCGCCGACCATGATCGTGATCTTGCCGCTGTCGGCGGCGAAGCCCGGTGCGGCGGCCAGCGCCAGCGACACGCCGAGCACGGCGGCGATTGCGGGTTTCACGAAGGCTTTGGGCAGGCGCGTGCCAAGGCTTGCTCGCATTGTGGTGTCTCCATCGTTTTAGGGATAATGGGGCCGAGCGCGTGTGCGGCGCCGGCGGGCCTCGCGCGACGCGTCGCGGGGCCGGGGCAGCGGTCCACTGAGTCGAATTCCCCTGCCTCGATGGCGATTGTAGAAAATCGAAGCTTTCATCAAGCTTTCGCCGCTTGCAGGTTTTCGTTCGCGACTCATGGGTGTTTACCCGCTGTTGGCGAGCGTCCGGACAGCGGGCACACTCCCGAGCGCATTACGCCCTCGCCGTCATGAAACTGCTGCTCATCGAAGACAACGACACGCTCGCCCACTGGCTCGCCCGCATGCTGCGCGACGACAACTTCACCGTCGACGCCGCGCGCGACGGCGATGCGGCCGATCGCCTGCTGCAAACGGAAACCTACGACGTCGTGCTGCTCGATCTGATGCTGCCCAGGCTCGGCGGCAAGCATGTGCTGCGGCGCCTGCGCGAGCGGCGCAACAACGTGCCGGTCATCATTCTGACGGCGAGCGGCTCGGTCGACGAGAAAGTCGACTGCCTTGGCGCGGGGGCGGACGATTACCTCGTCAAGCCGTTCGAAGTGCGCGAGCTCATCGCGCGCGTCAAGGCGCTGGCCCGGCGGCACTCCCCCGAACAGGGCGCCGAGCTGCAGTGCGCCGATCTCGTCTATCACACCGGCACCCGCCAGTTCACCATCGCCGGCGCACCGCTTGCGCTGCCCTCGCGCGAGCACGCCGTGCTCGAGATCCTCATGCGCAAGCAGGGCAAGACCGTCGCCAAGAGCGCGCTCGTCGACGGCGTGTTCGGCCTGGACGACGAACCCAGCGCGGACGCCATCGAAATCTACATCCATCGCCTGCGCAAGAAGCTCGAGACCAGCCGCGCGGCGATCATGACGCTGCGCGGTCTCGGATATCTGCTGCGCGAGAAAGATGCTTAGCCTGCGCGTCAGGCTGTTGATGTGGCTGATGCTGCCGCTCTCGCTCTATATCGGCGCGAGCGCGTGGCTCGCCTATCGCAGCGCGCGCGACACGGCCGAGCTCGTGCAGGACCGTGCGCTGCTCACGTCGGCGCAGGTCATCGCCGGCGAGCTCACGTGGGTCGACGGCGCGCTGCGCGCCAGCGTGCCGCCTTCGGCGCTCGAGCTCTTCGCCTCGCCGGCGCGCGACCGGGTGTTCTATCAGGTCATCACGGAAGACGGCCGCCTGCTCGCCGGGCCGCCCGACTTTCCGCATCCGCCGCTGTTTCAGGCGTCCGCGCCCGTCTACACGGACGTCACCTTCAACGGCGAGCCGCTTCGCGTGGTGAATTACGTGCGCACGATGTACGACTCCGGGCAGCGCTATCGCGTCGCCGTCGTGGTCGCGCAGACCATGCACGGACACGACGAGATGCTCGCGCAGCTCTGGGAGCCCTCGCTGCATCGCCAGATCGCCATGGCCGCGCTCGCCGCCATACTCGTGCTCATCGGCCTGACCGTGGAGCTGCATCCGCTCATCCGGCTCAAGGAAGAGGTGGCCGGCCGCGCCCCGCAGGAGCTGGTGCCCATTCGCGCAGGACAACTGCAAACGGAATTGCGCCCCATCGTCGACGCGATCAACCTGTGCATCCAGCGGTTGTCCGCACAGGCGCAGCAACAGCGCCGCTTCGTGGCGGACGCCGCACATCAGCTGCGCACGCCGCTCACGCTGCTCGACACCCAGTTGCAGTTCGCCGCACAGTTGGACGACCGCGCCGCGCTGGCCGACGTGCTCGCCGCCATGCAGACCAGCAGCCGCGGACTGGCCGACCTCACCAACAAGCTGCTGCTGCTCTCACAGGCGGAGGCGGCGGACACGCCGGCGTTCTCGCGCTCGCGCGTCGATCTGGTGGGCGTGGCGGCCGGCGTGCTCGAAGAGCTCGTCGCCCTCGCGCAGCGGCGTGACATCGACCTGGGGCTGGAGACCGCCGAAGCGCATGTCTGGGTCTCGGGCAACGGCGAGCTGTTTCATGCGATGGTCATGAATCTTGTCGACAATGCGATCCGCTATATCCATGAGGGCGGCCGCGTGACTGTCGCGATCGACCGCGAGGGCGGCGCCGCACGCCTGCGCGTGATCGATGACGGCCCCGGCATTCAGGCCGAAGCGCGCCAGCGCGTGTTCGAGCGCTTTTATCGCAATGCGCCGCCCGGGCAACCCGGCACCGGCCTTGGCCTCGCCATCGTGAAAGAAATCGTGGCGGCCAGCCACGGCGCCGTCACGCTGGGCCCGGGCGCGCACGGACAGGGTCTGGTCGTGACCGTGACGCTTCCTCTGGATCCGGAAACAGAAAACAACGCCCTATAGGGCCCGCGCCTGGCGTACCGTCACCGATGAGGCGCGCGGCACTTCCGGGCGATTGTCTGAAAGAAACTCACAACCGTATGAAGTACCGATAAAAATCAAGGCACTACAACTGGTTAGATCGAAAGTGTCGTTTGAAACATACGCTCGACTGGATACGCTAGGACAAACCCTGATATATTTGGGGTCTTCGCAGAATCCTCCTCAAGCAAGCGCAAACTTATTGATCCAAATCAATTAGTTATGCTTCGCTGTCAACCACGCGGGCGCCCGCCGCGTGTAATTGTGACGAAATGTAAAGTTTGTTAAATTGGTTGTCGGTCCCGCCGCGTGGGTTGCGGCACGGGACTTTTTCTCTCAGGGATTTGCCTCCATGCCGTATCTCGTCGATCCTGCCGCACAGGCTGCGAGACGCCGCACGTCGCTGGACGACGCGGTGCACGCTCGCGCCGTGACGCCGGCATCGGATCAGGCCGCCGTCTGCGATGCGTCATTGCCGGTGGAACCCGCCTCGCGCGCGGGCGTCCCCCGTGCGCTCGCGCAGTCGGTGGCGCGCAAGATCGACGCCGCACGCGAGGCCGAGCGCACGCGCCTTGCGCAGGAAATGCACGATGGCCTCGGCGCCCATCTCACGGCACTGCAACTGACGGTCGCGCGCCTGACGATGCGCCCGCCGGCCAACCCCGCCGAATGGCAATCCCTCTGCGCCCAGATCCAGCATGCGGCAAGTGCCGCACAGGACGCGGCACACGAACTCGTCGGCCGCCATCGCCCTCCCGCGCTCGACGCGGGTCTGGTGGCGGCGTTGCGCGCGTGGCTGCGCGGCTTCGGCGAGCAAAGCGGACTTACCTGCATCTGGCGGTGTGACGACGTGACCCGCGAGCGCGTGGCACGGCTCACGCCCGAGGCGGTGCTCGCGCTGTATCGCATCGCGCAGGAAGCGCTCACCAACGTTGCTCGTCACGCCCGCGCGTCGCGCGTCGTCGTCGCGCTCGACGGCAGCCATCGCTCGCTCAAACTCACGGTTTGCGACGATGGTTGCGGGCTTGCCCGCGGCGCGCGCCGCAAGCAGGGACATTTCGGCCTGATCGGCATGCGCGAGCGCTGCACGGCGCTCGGCGGCACGCTGCGCATTGGCGGTGGCGAGGGATCGGGGACGCTCGTGAGCGCCCGCCTTCCCTGGCACCAGATCCTTCCGGCCCCGGCCGGAATCCAGGCCCTGCAGGCCCCGGAATCGCTCGCTCTTCACGGATACGCATCATGACGCTTAGAGTGCTCATCGTCGACGACCATGCCATCGTGCGGCAGGGCGTCCGACAATTGCTCTCCGATAGCGGGAGCATCGCCGTCGTCGGCGAAGCCGACTGTGGCGCGGAAGCGCTGGAGATGACCGACTCGGCGCAATGGGATATCGTCCTGCTCGATATTTCGTTGCCCGACACGAACGGTCTCGAGATTCTCAAGACCCTGCGACGCAAGCACCCCCGTCTGCCGGTCATGGTCTTCAGCATGTACGGCGAAGGCCAGTTCGCGCTGCGAGCGCTCAAGGCTGGCGCGGCCGGCTATCTGAGCAAACGGTCGAACGCGCAGCAACTGGTCTCGGCCGTGCGGCAGGTCGCCTCCGGCCGCAAGTACGTGAGCCCGATGGTCGCCGAGACGCTCGCCGACTATCTCGGCCCGGATGCCGACCAGCCGCCGCACGAGCGCCTGTCCGATCGCGAGTATCAGACGCTGTGCATGATCGGCTCGGGCAAGCGCCTCACCGATATTGCCAATGCGCTGTCGCTCTCGGTCAAGACGGTGAGCGTGTACCGCACGCGCCTGCTCGAGAAGATGCGTCTGAACAACAACGCCGAGCTGACCTATTACGTCATGCAGCACGGTCTGGTCAGCGCCGAGATGGGACCGGTTGGCGTTTGATCGCCGGCGCAGCCCTGACCGGCCGCCCACGGGCGGACCGGCAGTGAATAAGTACTCACTCCATGGCCCGCCTGCGCGGGCCATGCGCATTTCCGGCGTCCGACCTGGTATCCGCGACGTCTTTTTCACGGGCGCGGCGAAAAAATTTTCGTCGCCGCGGTGCCTCGTCGCGCACACGCGCTCTTCGCGCTCGGGCGCCCTCTGCGCCGCAGGGCTTGCCGCCTCTCAGCGCCTTACAGGATATGAATAGGCGCCAGATTGCCCCTTTCCTTGGCGGATCGATCGTGGAGGAATTTCGTAGACTGGCTCACTAGCGTTTTTCCGACATCGACGGGCACGGTCGATGGGGGGTGGCAAAGCAATTTGCAAAAGCACCCTAAATTTTCCCAAATGCCGTCCGATATCCCCTACAACGGCGGCTTTCGGCGATTGGCTCGTGAGCCAAAGTTACGGCGCTTAAGCCGGAGCCAATTTATTTGGGAAAGGAGTTGCTAAATGGCATCTGTCATCAATACCAATATCTTCTCGCTGGTTGCTCAACGTAACCTGAGCTCGTCGCAAGGCGCGCTGCAAACCTCGATCACGCGCCTGTCCTCGGGCCTGCGCATCAACAGCGCCGCCGACGACGCCGCCGGTCTGGCCATTACCGACCGCATGACCGCCCAGGTCAACGGTCTGACCCAGGCACAGCGCAACGCCAACGACGGTATCTCGCTGGTGCAGACCGCTGCCGGCGCCCTGTCGTCGATCACGGACAACCTGCAGCGCATCCGCACGCTGGCCGTTCAGGCGACCAACGCCACGAACTCGGATTCGGACCGTGCCGCTCTGGACCAGGAAGTCCAGCAACGTCTGGCCGAAATCCAGCGTACTGCGCAACAAACTCAGTTCAACGGTCTGTCGGTTCTTAACGGCACGATGGGCACCGCGAACTTCCAAGTCGGTGCGAACGCCGGTCAAACCATCTCGGTCAATCTGTCGCAGAGCATGACGATCGACAGCATTGGTGCCGTCGCAACCAAGGCAGCAGGAGCGTTGCCGACGTTCGGCCCGTTCGTTGTCAACGGTGCGACCAATGCAATCACGGTTGCCATTGGCGGCGGCGCCAGCGTCTCCGTCGCAAACGGTTCGTACGGCAACCTCAATGATTTGGCTAGCGCAATCAACGTCGCGGCGAGCGCCGCAGGTGCTACCTCGCAAGTGGCAACTGTCGTTGGTGGCGAACTGGAGCTCACCAATAACGACACGACGCCCGGCAACACCTTGACCATCGCCGGCGCTGGCGCAACCGCCCTTGGCATCCCGGCAGGCGCGATCGCCATTAGCGGTGGCACCGCTTCGTCCACCAACGGCGCCATTGTTGGTTCGACGCTGACCCTGAATGCCGGTGACCTTACCCTCACCGTCGGTGGGAAGACGACCAACGTCGTCGGCAAGTTCTCGTCGTTGTCGGATGTCGCTAACGCCATCAGCGCATCGAATTCCGGCGTTAATGCGTTCGTTGACTCCAACGGCAAACTGAACCTGGTTTCGTCGCAAGACTTCACGCTCGGCGGCGATACCGCTGCGGCGGGCAAGCTTGTGGCCCTGGGTTTTGCCACTACTGATGCAGTCGCCTACTCCGTCGGCGGCAACCTGACAACTGCAAACGTGCAGTCCGTCGGTAGCGCTACGACGATGCTCAGCCAAATCGATGCCGCGATCTCGCAAGTCGATAGCCTGAACGCAACGCTGGGCGCAATTCAAAACCGCTTCCAATCGACGATCAGCAGCCTGTCGACTACGACGCAGAACCTGACCTCGGCACGCTCGGGCGTTCAGGACACGGACTACGCAGCGGAAACGGCCAACCTGACCCGCTCGCAGATCCTGCAACAAGCCGGTATCTCGATGCTGTCGCAAGCTAACCAGCTGCCGCAGCAAGTGCTCAAGCTCCTCCAGTAATACCGGAGTAGTGCAAGCATGGCCGACGCGAACGAGTGCGCCGGCAAGCCGGCGGCGTCACTGCATAGCGGTGCCGCCGCCGCGCGCTTTACAGACCGGGACACACAAACAACGGTCTGGTAGTAAAAACCAGTTCAACGAAGCGAGAGCAAAAAATGGCAACTTCGAGTTCAGCGGGCAGCATTTCCTCCCCCGGTATCGGTTCGGGGCTGGACGTCAACGCCCTTGTCACGAGCCTGATGCAGCCGGCCAACAACAAGCTCACGCTGCTGAAGAACCAGGAAGCCAGCTATCAGACGAAGGTCTCGGCCCTAGGTCAACTCCAGTCCGCGTTGAGCACCTTCCGGTCGGCGTTAAGCTCGCTATCGAGCGCGTCGCAATATCTCCAGATGTCCGCCAATGTCGGCGATTCGACGATTCTCGGCGCAACGGCCGGCAGCACCGCCGCCGCTGGCGTGTATTCGCTTAACGTCTCGCAGCTAGCCGCCTCCCAAAGCCTGACGGCGGCCGGCGTTACGAGTCAGTCGGCCGCCATTGGATCGGGCACAGCCACCAAAGTCACGCTCTCCTTCGGCACGATCTCGGGCGGCACCCTGACCAACGGCACGTACAGCGGCGCATCGTTCACGCCGAATGCTTCGCAGTCGCCGGTCACGATCACGATCGACAGCACCAATAACTCGCTCACAGGCATCCGCGACGCCATCAACGCATCGGGCGCGAACGTTAACGCGACCATCGTGAATGACGGCACGGGAACCCCCTATCGCCTGGTTCTCACGTCGAAGACATCGGGCGAGCAGATGAGCATGAAGGTCGATGTCGCTGCGGGTGGCGACGCCGCCGTCACGAACTTGCTAGCCTACGATCCGACCGGCACGCAGAACCTGACGCAGACGGTCGCGGGCCAGAACGCGAAGCTCACTGTTAACGGCCTTGCTGTTCAAAGCGCAACCAATAACGTCACCGATGCCGTGCAAGGTCTGAGCTTCAGTCTCATCAAGACCGGCTCGACCACAGTGACAACCTCGAACAACTCGTCTGCCGTCACCACCGCCGTCACCAACTTCGCCAGCGCTTACAACACGCTGCAATCGACAATCGGCACGCTGACCAAGTACGACCCCACGGGCGCCAATACCGGCCCCCTGATCGGCGATTCAACCGTACAGATGATTCAGACGCAGATACAAACGATCCTGAACGGCAAGCTGCCGGGCGCTTCGGCGACGGGCTTGACGCAGCTCGCGCAGATCGGCGTTGCTTTCCAGAAGGACGGCACGTTGAGCGTCGATCAGTCGGCGCTCACCAAAGCCATGAATTCGCCCAACGGATTCAATCAATTGGCGTCGTTGCTGGCAACAAACGGGATCGCCTCGGACAGCCTGATCTCCTACACAAGCTCCACGTCAAAGACGCAAGCTGGCCAGTACAACGTCAACGTCACCCAACTGGCCACCCAAGGCGCAACGACCGGTTCGGTGACGTTGCCCTCGTCGATCACGCTAAACAGCACGAACAATCAACTATCCATCACGCTTGACGGAAATTCCGCAAGCATCGCGATTCCTCCCGGCACCTATACGCCGGACTCGCTTGCTACGGCAATTCAGGCTGCCATCAATGGAAATTCAAAGTTTTCCACTGCCGGCTCTACCGTATCGGTTAAGCAAAACAACGGCATTCTGACGATTACGTCGAATCGTTATGGCTCGGCTTCGAACGCCAGTGTGACTGGCGGAACAGGCTACACCAACCTCTTCGGCACGGCCTCAAGCGCAACGACCGGCGTCGACGTTGCCGGCACGATCGGCGGTTATGCGGCCACTGGCAGCGGGCAATCGCTCACCGGCGCGACGGGGACCCCCGTCGAGGGCCTGAAACTTCAGGTCACTGGCAACACCACCGGCAATCGCGGCACCATCAGCTTCTCGCAAGGCTATGCCTCGCTGTTGAACAATCAGGTCGGAGATTTCCTGAGTTCGTCGGGAGCCCTCTCCACGGCGACAACCAGCCTGAACACCACGATCAAGCAGATCCAGCAGCAGGAATCGGATTGGCAGGACCAGATGACGCAAATGCAGAACCGCTATCTGGCGCAATTCACGGCGCTGGATGCGACGATGGCCAAGCTGCAGAACACGAGCGACTACCTCAAGCAGGTGCTGGGCGGCTCGTCGTCCTCGTCGTCGTCCTCGAAGTAAGCGCGCGTCACGCTCAATCGGCCACGCGCCCCGGAGAAAGACATGTACGGTCAAAATGCCGCCAACGCTTATCGCAAGGTCGGTCTCGAGACGGGCGTCATCGCCGCGAGCCCGCACCAGCTCATCGTGATGCTGTTCGACGGCGCCAAGGCCGCGCTCACCCGCGCGCGCGTGCACTTCGAGGACGGCCGCATCGCCGAGCGCGGCCAGGCCATCTCGAAGGCCATCGAAATCATCGGTGGGCTGCGCGACGGGCTCAATATGGAAGTCGGCGGGGAACTGTCCCGCAATCTGCGTGATCTGTACGACTACATGGGGCGGCGTCTGCTCGAGGCGAACCTCGAGAACGACGTGGCCAAGGTAAGAGAAGTCGACACCCTGCTCGACACCATTGCATCGGCCTGGCGAGAAATCGCCCCGGCCGCCGGCACGGGTGCCGCCGCCGCCCAGGCGGGCACCGGAGTGCGCTATGAATGATGCCGCGACCTTGCTCGATTGCTACGAAAGTATTGCCGGTCTGACAGAGCGCATGCTCGGTGTGGCGCGTGACGGCGATTGGGATGCCCTCATCGACCTCGAGGCGCAGTACCGCGCGCAGGTCGACGCGATCAAACAGCTCGACGCCGCGCTGCCGCTCAGCGAGGACGAGCGCGCGCGCAAGCATGCCATCATCCGCCGCATTCTGGCCGACGACGCGGCCATCCGCGATCTCGTGGTGCCGCGTCTCGCGCATCTCGACGCCATGATCAACAGCACGCGCCGTCAACGTGCCCTGCACGAAGTCTACGGCCTGAACCTGGGCACCTGAGGCGCGCCGCCCGGCAGCGCGTCTCGTCGCCCGCATTTCGGAGTAAGGCATGGCCGGTCTCGACTCGGTTCTGGCCACGACACTCGCCCGGCGGCTCGATTCGTTGCTCGGGCTCGGCCAGGGTGTCTCCACGACGAGCGCACCCAGCGCCGTTGCCGGCACACCGCCCGCGGGCGACGCGACCGCCGCGCTCGGTGACCTCGCCACGCGCGGCTCGCCGAGCGCCCCCGTCGGTCTGGGCGACACGCCCGCCCAAACCGCCGCGCGCCTTCCCACCCCGATCCAGCAGGCAACGCTCTCGGCGGCCGCACGCACCATCGACACGATTTTGCGCCTCGCGCCCGAGTCGCCCGGCCCCATTCAGGCGAGTGCGCCGGTATGGCCGGCCGCGCCCGGCACCGGTGCACCGGCGCTCGCGCCGCTGGTCGCCGCCGCGCTCAGGGAAGCCTTGTCCGCGAGCGGCCTCTTTTACGAATCGCATCTGGCGCAATGGGCGTCGGGCAGCCGCTCGTTCGAACAACTGCAGGCCGAGCCGCAATTGCGCTGGCCCGCGTCCGCGAACCTCGCGGCGCAACTGCGCGCCGCCGGGGCCGACGCGACGCTGCCCGGGCCCGGACCGCTCACACGGCTGCTGGGGCCGGCCGCCGGCGAGGCGACGCTCGCAACAGCGTGGCCGACGTTAGGTCCCGGGCGCCTGGACGCCTTGCCGGGCGCGGCGAATCCTTCACCGCCATCGTCGACATTGCCAGGGCAGCCGACGACGACGCCGGGCTCGCCCGGCCAACCCGCCGCGGACGGCGGCTTGCCGGCGGGAGCCCACCTGCCGAATGCCGCGACGGCACTCGCGCATGCGGCCAGCGTCGCGCAGACGACGAGCAGCGTCCTGCCTGCGGGGCACGGCGAGGACACGTCGGCTGCCGCCGACCGTCCCCCGCATGGACCGGCCGGCGCCATTGCCGCCGTGGCGAACACGCCGGCCGAGAGCGTGACGCTGGTGCGCCAGCAGCTCGACATGCTCGTCAATCCGCAATTCCAGTGGAACGGCATGGCGTGGCCCGGCGCCCCCATGGAGTGGCAGGTCGAGGAGCGCGCCGGGCAGCCCGCGCCAGGCGAGGCGGCCGCGCCTTCGACGTGGCACACGCATCTGCGTCTGACGCTGCCCTCGCTCGGCACGGTCGACGTCACGCTCGGTTTGTCGGGCCAACAACTGCAAGCGCGAATGCTCGCGGACTCGGCGGCGTCGGCGGACATGCTCGCGAATGAAGGCGAAGAACTGCGTCAGCGATTGGCCGCGGTCGGTCTGATCGCGAGCCAGCTTTCGTTCGGGGCCCTGGGCGCCGAAGCGTCGGACGCGCCGGCCGAAGTCGGCGCGCACGCCATGGGCGCCGCCGGCGCGGGAAATACGCGTGCGGCCAGCGAAGCCGCCGGCGAGCGAGCGCCGGGTGCCACATCGCCGGCAGGAGGTGACGCATGACGTTGCCGCCGGAGCGCCGCACCGCGGTGGCCCTCGCCTACGGCGCGAAGGACACGGCGCCGCGTGTCGTGGCAAAGGGCTACGGCCTGCTCGCCGAGACCATCGTGCGCACGGCGCGCGAGCATGGCCTGTACGTTCACGAATCGCCGGAGCTGGTGAGCCTGCTGATGCAGGTCGACCTCGACCAGCGCATTCCCGCGCAGTTGTATCAGGCCGTGGCCGAACTGCTGGCGTGGCTCTACAAACTCGAAGCGAGCCGCGGCGGCAAGACGCCATCGTTGCCGCCAATGCCCCCCGGCGCGGCGCCCACCGCGCAGACGCCAGCACCGGACGCCGCCGCTGCACCCGCTGCACCATCCAGCAGCGCCGACGTCCCCCCCGCCTGAGCGCCGGCAGCCGCGCCCGTCGTCCAGGCGCCGTGACGACGGCGGCCGGCGAGGGAAATGGCCGAAAGGTGTCTGGAAGGGAACGGCGAGCGGAATCGACGAAGGGATCGACGAAGGGATCGGCGGAGGGACCGATGAATGGAATCGGCCGGGGCGCGCCGACCGCGCGAAACATGGGGCGACATTGCGCCGCCGCTGGCCTCACACCTGCATGTTCATCACGGTGGTGTATGCCGAAACGAGCTTGTTGCGCACTTGCAGGCTCATCTGAAAGCCGATGTTGGCCTTTTGGAGGTCGACCATCACGTCGTTGAGCGCCACGCCGGGTTCGCCCATTTCGAACGCCCGGGCCTGCGCCTCAGCGCCATTCTGCGCCGCCGACACGCGCCTGAGCGACGCGTCGAGTTCCGCGGCAAAGCCGCCGGTGGCCGAGGCCGCGCCGGCGCTGGACGTGCCCATGATCGAGCCCGCCGCCTGCGACGCCACACCGCCCAGCTTCTGCAATACCGATTCGATCCCCGGAATAGCCATCTTCTACTCGTCCTCAACGGATCCCGGCCACGCGCGACGCCGAGCCGCTCGCACCGGTTTGCCTTTTATCAGTCACGTCGGAGCTTACCACCGGCCGGCAAGCCCCCAATACCCTAATTAGCGGCAAAACACCCGCCTAATCCTCAAAACGATTCCATATTCGGCGTCGAATAATCAGGACCATCGGCATCGTGCGCACCGTGAGTCGGACCTCTCCGTTCCTTGTCCCCGCACACGTGAGCGCCTTGCCAAGCGTACCCGGAGAATCCTGTCGCATGTTAGTGAGCACTTCCACCGCGATGAACGTAATGTTGACGCCACTGGCGTGGGGCCGCGCATGAACGCCGCCACCCAGACGGCGGACGTCGCCGCCAAGCCGCCCCTGCTCGCGCAGTTGCGCTCACGCGAGCGCCTGCCGCTGCTCATCGGCGGTGCGGCGATCGTCGCATTGCTGATCGCCGTCTTCCTGTGGAGCCGTGCGCCGGACTACAAGGTGCTGTACAGCAACCTGAGCGACCGCGACGGCGGCGCCATCATCACGTCGCTGCAGCAGATGAACGTGCCCTACAAGTTCGCCGAGGGCGGCGGGGCCATTCTGGTGCCGGCCGAGCAGGTGCATGACGTCCGGCTGCGCCTCGCGTCCCAGGGCCTGCCCAAGGGCGGTCTGGTCGGCTTCGAACTGATGGACAACCAGAAGTTCGGCATCAGCCAGTTCGCCGAGCAGGTCAATTACCAGCGGGCTCTCGAAGGCGAACTCGCACGCTCGGTCGAGTCGCTGTCCGCCGTGCAGGCCGCGCGCGTGCATCTGGCGATCCCCAAGCCGTCCGTCTTCGTGCGCGAGCAGCAAAAGCCGAGCGCCTCGGTGCTCGTCACGCTCTACCCGGGCCGCGTGCTCGACGACGCCCAGGTGAGCGCCATCGTGCACATGGTCGCCTCGAGCGTGCCGGAGCTGCCGGTCAAGAACGTCACGATCCTCGACCAGAACGGCAACCTGCTCTCCGCGCAGAGCGGCAAGGGGCTGGGTCTGGACGCCAGCCAGCTCAAGTACGTGCGCGAGCTCGAGCAGTCCTACGCCCGCCGCATCGAATCGATCCTGAACCCGATCGTCGGCCCGGGCAACGTGCATGCGCAGGTCACGGCGGACGTCGACTTCAACCAGGTCGAGCAGACGTCGGAGAACTACAAGCCGAACGCGGGCGAGCAGGCGGTGCGCAGCCAGCAAAGCAGTGAAGCCTCGCAGATCGGTATCACGCCGCCGGGTGGTGTGCCGGGCGCGCTGTCGAACCAGCCCCCGGGGCAGGCGAGCGCACCGATCACGCAGCCGCCGCAACAGTTCGCGCAGAACGGCGCCAACCCGGCGAGCGCCCCGCAAGGCCCGCGCAGCGACCGCAGGGACACGACGGTCAACTACGAAGTCGACCGCACGATTCGCCACGTGCAGCAAGCCACGGGCGGCCTCAAGCGCCTGTCGGCGGCCATCGTCGTGAACTATCGCCCGGGCACCGACGCGAAGGGCAAGCCCGCGATGGTCGCGCTCACGCAGGCGCAGCTCGACCAGATCCAGAACCTGGCGAAGGAGGCAATCGGCTTCTCGGGCCAGCGCGGCGACACGCTCAACGTGGTCAACAGTCCGTTCACGGTCGAGGAAGACCCGGAGGCGAACCTGCCGTGGTGGCGCCAGCGCCAGAACATCGAACTGGCCAAGCAGGTCGGCAAGTGGGCGCTGATCTCGCTCATCGGCCTCTATCTGTGGTTCGGCGTGATCCGCCCGGCGATCCGCAAGCACTTGAGCCCGCCGCCGCCGGCAGAGCCGACGCTCGCCGGCGCCGCGGGTGCGGACGGCGCGCAGGACGCCGAGGGCGAAGGCGCCGACGGCGAGTCGGGCAAGAAGGGCGAACTGAGCGCCTACGAACGTAACTTGCAGTACGCGCGCCAAGTCGCGCGACAGGATCCGAAGATCGTGGCAACGGTAGTCAAATCATGGGTGGGTGGCGGCGATGAGCGCGGCTGAGGGACTCCAACGCAGCGCCATTTTGCTGATGTCGCTGGGTGAAGACGAAGCGGCGGAGGTCTTCAAGTACCTCGCCCCGCGGGAAGTGCAGAAGCTCGGCGCGGCCATGGCCTCGCTGCGCCAGGTCTCGCGCGACCAGATCGCCGACGTGCTGCAGGACTTCGTGCTCGAGGCCGAGCAGCATTCCGCGCTCTCGCTCGATTCGTCCGAATACATCCGCTCGGTGCTCAACAAGGCGCTCGGCAGCGACAAGGCCGCGGGTCTCATCGAGCGCATTCTGCAAGGCGGCGACACCAGCGGCATCGAGGGTCTGAAGTGGATGGACTCGAACGCCGTGGCGGAACTGATCCGCCACGAGCATCCGCAGATCATCGCGACGATCCTGGTGCACCTCGACCGCGATCAGGCCTCGGAAGTGCTCGCGCTCTTCACCGAGCGCCTGCGCAACGACGTGGTGCTGCGCATCGCCACGCTCGACGGCATTCAGCCGGCCGCGCTGCGCGAGCTCAACGACGTGCTCACCAAGCTGCTCTCGGGCAGCGAGAACATCAAGCGCAGCCCGATGGGCGGCGTGCGCACGGCCGCGGAGATTCTCAACTACCTGGGCGGCGTGCACGAAGAGTCGGTCATCGAAGCCGTGCGCAACTACGACTCGGACCTCGCGGCGAAGATCGTCGAAGAGATGTTCGTGTTCGAGAACCTGCTCGACGTGGAAGACCGCAGCATTCAGGTGCTGCTCAAGGAAATCGAGTCCGAGTCGCTCATCATCGCGCTCAAGGGCGCGCCCGCCGAGCTGCGCGAGAAGTTCTTCAAGAACATGTCGGCGCGCGCCGCCGAACTGCTGCGCGAAGACCTCGAGTCGCGCGGCCCGGTGCGGGTCTCGGAAGTCGAAGCCGAACAGAAAAAGGTGCTGCAGGTGGTGCGGCGCCTCGCCGACCAGGGCGCCATCGTGATCGGCGGCCGCGGCGACGACGCTTACGTGTAACCGGACGGGGCTCACGCGCATGTCGACCATCATCCCGAAGGAACGCCTGTCCGCCTGGCAACGCTGGGAGATGGCGTCGTTCGACCCGCCGCCCCCACCGCCGCCACCGCAACCCGCGCCGCCCAGCCCGCTCGACGACCCGGCGCTCGTCGAACAGATCGCCGCCTGGCGCGAACAGGCGCGCGCCGAAGGCCACGCCCAGGGCTACGCGGCCGGCCACGCCGAAGGCTATGCCGCCGGACAGGCCGCCGGTCAGCACGAAGTGCAGACCCGCGCGGCGCAGCTCGCCGACATTGCCCATGGTTTCGGCAATGCCGTGAACGCCATCGATCGCGAAGTCGCCGAGCCGTTGCTCGGCCTGGCGCTCGACATCGCACGTCAGGCGCTGCGCCAGACGCTCACCATCCACCCCGAAACGCTGCTGCCCATCGTGCGCGAGTTGCTCGCCAACGATCCGCTCACCGGCTCGCCGCGCCTGCTCCTCAATCCGGAGGACGTGGCGCTCGTCGAGGCCCACGTCGGTGCGGAGCTGCAGGCGGCCGGCTGGACCGTGCGCGCCGATCCGGGCATCGAGCGCGGTGGCTGCAAAGCCGAAGCGGCGAGCGGCGAGGTGGACGCCACCGTCGCGACGCGCTGGCAGCGCGTCATGGCCGCCCTGGGCAAGGATTTGCCGTGGTGAGCCCCGAACTCACCCCCCTCTCGGCCCACGCGCCGGTGCTCTCCGCCACGGCCGGCGCGCATGGCGACGCGCCGCCGCCGTCGCACGCCCCTGTTCAGGCGAACGACGACGCGGCACCGTCCGTCCGCCTGTGGGACGAGATCGATACGGCAGCCCAGGCCGGCGCGTTGCAGCCCGAGGATCACGAACCTCACGAGCCGGCCTCCGCCCCCCGCGCCGAGGCCGCGACAGCGGGCGCCGCCATGGACGAGGACGTGGCGGCACGCGCCTGCGCCGCCGCGCCCAAAGCGGCCGTACACGCGCTCGACGCCCGGGAGATTGCACGCGACGCGCACTTGCGCCGCTGGCAGAACACGTTGCGCGAGCGCCTGCCGCACGTGCATGCCGTCGAATCGACGCGCCGCTGCGGCCGCCTGACGCGCGCCGCCGGGCTCGTGCTCGAAGCGGTCGGCCTGCGGCTGCCGGTCGGTGCGGGCTGCCTGATCGAGCTGCCGGTGCACGACGCCTCGCGCGAACCCGCCACGGCAGAAGCGGAAGTCGTCGGCTTCGGCGGCGACCGTCTCTTCCTGATGCCGCAAACGGAAGTCGCCGGCCTGCTGCCGGGCGCGCGCGTATTCCCCCTGGAGCCGGCCGCCGACGGTCCGCTGCCGAGCCAGCGTCACAACGGCAAGCGCCTGCCCGTGGGCGAGGCGCTGCTCGGCCGCGTGGTCGACGCCGCCGGCCGTCCGCTCGACGACTTCGGCCCGCTCGGGCTGACGGACAGTGCGTCGCTCGCGTCCGTGCCGATCAACCCGCTGGGACGCGCGCCCATCGAATCGGTGCTCGACGTCGGCGTGCGCGCCATTAACGCGCTGCTGACGGTCGGACGCGGCCAGCGCATGGGGCTTTTCGCCGGCTCGGGGGTGGGCAAGAGCGTGCTGCTGGGCATGATGGCGCGCTTCACGCAGGCCGAAGTGATCGTGGTCGGACTCATTGGCGAGCGCGGCCGCGAAGTGAAGGACTTCATCGAGAACATTCTCGGACCGGACGGTCTGTCGCGCTCGGTCGTGGTGGCCGCCCCGGCCGACGTCTCACCGTTGCTGCGCCTGCAGGGCGCCGCCTACGCCACCACGCTCGCCGAATACTTTCGCGACCAGGGCAAGGACGTGCTGCTGATCATGGACTCGCTCACGCGCTACGCGATGGCCCAGCGCGAGATCGCGCTCGCGATCGGCGAGCCGCCGGCCACCAAGGGTTACCCGCCTTCGGTCTTCGCCAAGCTCCCCGCGCTGGTCGAGCGTGCCGGCAACGGTCCGGACGGCGGCGGCTCGATCACCGCGTTCTACACGGTGCTCACCGAAGGCGACGATCAGCAGGACCCGATCGCCGATTCGGCGCGCGCCATTCTCGACGGCCACATCGTGCTCTCGCGTCAGTTGGCGGAATCCGGACATTACCCGGCCATCGACATCGAGCAATCGATCAGCCGGGCCATGGCCGCGCTCATCGACGACAACCAGTTCGACAGCGTGCGCCGCTTCAAGCAGATGCTCTCGCGCTACCAGCGCAACCGCGACCTCATCAACGTGGGCGCCTACGCGCCGGGCAGCGACCCGATGCTCGATCAGGCCATCGAACTCTACCCCCGTCTCGAAAGCTTCCTGCAGCAGGGAATGCGCGAGCGGGCCAGCTATCAGGACGCCGTGCAGCAGATGCGCGGACTGTTCCACTGACCGGAGGCGGCCATGAACTCCACCCTGCCCCTCAAGTTGCTCATCGAACTCGCGCAGAAAGACGTCGACGAGGCCGCGCGCCTGCTCGGCGAGCGCCAGACCCAGCGCGCGGAAGTCGAGCGCCAGCTCGAAGCGTTGCGTCAGTACCGCCACGAGTACCGCACGCGCATGCAGGCGGCAACGATCCAGGGCATGGCAGGCTGCGACTGGCGCAACTTCCAGCAATTCATCGATACGCTCGACGCCGCCATCGGGCAGCAGGCCATGCTGCTCGAGCAGGCCGAGGAGCGTCTCGTTGCCGCACGCCGCGAGTGGCAGGCGCAACAGCGCCGCCTGAACTCGTTCGGCACGCTCGCCTCGCGCGAGCAGGCGCGCACCGCCCTGCGCGTGGCGCGTCGCGAGCAGAAGGAAAACGACGAGTACGCCGCGCGCAGCCTGCGCCGCCGTGCCGAATCCCAGATTTGAAGGACCGTAGGAGCCCGACATGTCGATTCTGAGCTTCCTGACCGACTCCGCAAGTGCCGCCATGCAGGCCGTGAAGGCCGGCCGCGCCGGCGCGCCGAGCAGCGACGACGGCAACGCACTGCCGTTCTCGACCGTCTTGTCGCAGCAGACCCGAAGCGTGCCGACGCCGGCCCCCGCCGTGAGCAGCGGCGCGGCGACGAACGCCCCGGCCGGGCGGACGGATGCGTCGTCGGGCGGTGCCCGCTCGACGGACGGCGCCGCGGCCGGCAGCCCGGCGAGCCAGACGGCGCAGGCCGGGCAGACGAGCGTGTCGAGCCCGCCATCGCAGCCGTCGAAGGCGAACACAGCCAACGGCGGCAAGGACGACAACAGCGGCGACGACAGCGACGACGTCCAGAGCGCCGCATCGGGCGATGCCGCGGCAGCGCTCGCCGTCGCACTGGCCGCGATGAATGGCGCGCCGCTCGCGCCGCAAACACCGGCGCCGGCTGACGCGAGCGCCAGCGCGCAGGCAGCAGCGAGCGCCGCGCACGGCAAGTCCGGCGCGGGCGCGGCCATCGCAGCCGCCGTGGACGGCGCCCTGCAAGCCAGTGGTGCGGCCCAGTTGACGGGGCAGCCGCCGGCAGGCGGAGCCGCCGACGCCAAGACCGCGGCCCCCCCCACGGCCGATGCCAAGGCACCGGTCCATGGGACTGTGACGCCGGCGGCCTCGAATACGACCGGGCCGGGCCTGTCGCTCGACGCGCTCGCGAAGAACGCCACGGCCTCGCAGGCCGCCGCCGGCGCACAAACCGCGGCAACGGACGCGAGGGCGGCCGCAACCGCCCCGGTGAGCGCCGACGCACAGGCGTCGCGCATGGCCGACGCGATGGCGCAGCAGGCACAGGGCAACCGCGACGCTGCCACGCAAGCCGCGGCTGCCGCCAATGCCGCCTCGCAGGCCGCCGCGCAGGCGGCACAGACGGCCACCGCCACGCTCAGCGCGCCACCGCAACTGCAGGCCCAGGCCAACTTGCCGGCGGCCCTCGCGCTGAGTGCGCGCGTCGGCACGCAGGACTGGAACAACCAGCTCTCGCAGCAAGTCGTGTGGCTTTCCTCGGCCCACACGCAAACGGCGCAATTGAGCCTGAACCCGCCCGACCTCGGCCCGCTGCACGTGGTGCTGAACGTGGCGAACGACTCGGCCCAGGCGATGTTCGTCTCGCAGCACGCCGCGGTGCGCGACGCCGTACAGGCCGCGCTCCCGCAACTGCGTGAAAACCTGGCCAACAACGGCATCGCGCTGGGTAACGCCTCGGTGAGCGCCGACAGCTCGCAGCAGCAGACGTTTGCGCAGCAGGGTGCGAGCGGCAACGGCGGCGGCAATGGCAGCGCCCGCGGCACGACCGCGGACTTCGATTCCGGCAACGACACGCCGCTCGCCACGGCCGTGAGCGTGCCGGTGCGCGCGGGCAACGGCCTCGTCGACACGTTCGCCTGATCGTCCGACGCCTGTCCGGCCGATGACGTCCAATGGGGCCAAATGAGGACCAATGAGGACCAATGAGGGCCAAGCACAGGGTCCAATAAGGGCCGGTCGCGCCCGCGCCGCACCCGACCGGCCGGGCACCCGTGAATGGATCCGCGCACGCTCACTGCCCCGAGCTCGTCCCATCGGTCTGGAAGGCGCAGACCTAAAGCCGGCGGTTTTTCCTGCCGTTAAGACAAAGACGCGAGTTAGACGCGATTGTCCCTTCTTTTCGGTCGATCACCCCTAGCCGGAGTGGCCGACAATCACTACCCAATAGCAGGCGAATACATGGCAAATCCCGCACCGACGCAAGCCGCTGCTCCCTCCGGAGGGGGTGTGCGCAAATGGATTCTGTTGATCGTTGCGGTGGCGCTCATGGCGGCTGCAGGCGCGGCCACGGCCGTGTATCTGCTCACCGGCCGCAGCGAAGCGGCGAAAGCCCCGCCGCCACCGCCGCCGCCCGTATTCGTCGGCATGGATCCGTTCACGGTGAACCTGTCGGGCGAAGACGGCGAGCGTTATCTGCACATCGGCCTCTCGCTCAAGGTCGCGGATGCCGAGACGCAGGCCCGCATCACGCAGCACATGCCCGAAGTGCGCAGCCGCGTGTTGCTCCTGCTCTCGTCCAAGCAGCCGCAGGATCTGGCCACGATCGACGGCAAGCGCCGTCTGGCGAGCGAGATCCGCACGCTGATCGCGCAGCCGTTCGCGGCCAACATGCCGCAGCAGGCCGTGGGCGAAGTGCTGTTCACCGCGTTTGTAATTCAGTGAGTGATTCATGGCGCATGAGGAGTTCCTGTCGCAGGAAGAAGTCGACGCCCTTCTGAAGGGCGTCACCGGCGAACAGGATGACCGGTCCGATACGGAAGATCATTCCGGCATCAGGCCCTACAACATCGCGACGCAAGAACGCATCGTGCGCGGGCGCATGCCCACGCTCGAGATCATCAACGACCGTTTCTCGCGCCTGTTCCGCATTGCGCTGTTCAACTTCATGCGCCGCAGCGCCGAAATCTCGGTCAGCCCGGTGCGTGTGCAGAAGTACAGCGAATTCATCCGCAACCTGCCGGTTCCCACCAACCTCAACCTGGTCCACATCAAGCCGCTGCGCGGCACGGCGCTGTTCGTGTTCGATCCGAACCTCGTCTTCCTGGTGGTGGACAACCTGTTCGGCGGCGACGGCCGGTTCCATACGCGCGTCGAAGGGCGCGACTTCACGCAGACCGAGCAGCGTATCATCGCGCGCCTGCTCGATCTGGTGTTCGAGAACTACGGCGCGTCCTGGAAGCCGGTGCATCCGGTGGAATTCGAATACGTGCGCGCCGAAATGCACACGCAGTTCGCCAACGTGGCCACGCCCAACGAGGTGGTGGTCACCACGACGTTCGACATCGAGTTCGGCTCGGTGGGCGGTGAATTCCACATCTGCATGCCGTACTCGATGATCGAGCCGTTGCGCGACCAGCTCTCGAGTCCGCTCCAGGGCGAGACGCTCGAAGTCGACAAGCGCTGGGTGCGCCTGCTCTCGCAGCAGGTGCAGGCCGCCGACGTGGAAATCGTGACCAACCTCGCGCAGGTCGACATGACGCTCTCGCAGCTGCTCAACATGCGCGTGGGCGACGTGATTCCGCTCGACGTGCCCGAGGTGCTCGAGGCCAAGGTCGACGGCGTGCCCGTGATGCTCTGCAATTACGGCGTCTTCAATGGTCAATACGCGCTGCGCGTGAACCAGATGATCAACCATTCGCACAGCGATTACACGAAGGACAACGAGTGATGAGCGATACCCCTCAAACGCCCGGTGACGACGCCCAGGCCATGGCGGACGAGTGGGCCAGCGCCATGGCGGAGCAGACGGCCGCCGAATCGGCGCCCGCGGCGGCCCCGCAGCCGGCGCCCGCCCCGGTGTTCCAGCCGCTCTCGGCGAGCGCCGGCAATCCGCCGGGCGCCACGCACAACGACATCGACCTGATTCTCGACATCCCGGTCCAGATGACCGTGGAGCTCGGCCGCACCAAGATCGCCATCAAGAACCTGCTGCAACTCGCGCAGGGCTCGGTCGTCGAGCTCGACGGCATGGCCGGCGAGCCGATGGACGTGCTGGTCAACGGCTGCCTCATCGCGCAGGGCGAAGTGGTGGTCGTCAATGACAAGTTCGGCATTCGCCTGACTGATATCATCACGCCATCCGAACGCATCCGTAAGCTCAACCGATGATTGCAACGAAAGTCCGCGGCGCGCCCGTCGGGCGCGCCGTGGCAGCCGCCGCCCTCGGCCTGACGACCCTGTGCACCGCCCACGCCCAGGGCACCGCCTCGCAGGCCGCCGCCGTGCCGAGCCTCGGCGGCGCCGGCATCGTGCAGACCGGCCTCGGTCTCGTACTGGTGCTCGCCCTTCTCTTCGGGCTCGCGTGGCTTGCCAAGCGCTTCGGCTTGCAGCGCCCGATGGGCAGCGGCAACGTGCGCATCGTGGGCAGCGCCGCCGTCGGCCAGCGCGAGCGCGTCGTCGTGGTCGAAGTGGCCGGCGACTGGGTGGTGCTCGGCGTCGCGCCGGGACAGGTGCGCAGCCTGCACGTGATCGACGCCGAGCGCGTTGCCGACCTGCCCGCCCCCGCGCCGGCCGCCCCGGTCGGCGCTCAGGCCAACCGCGCCGCGCAGGCTTTTGCGCAAAAGTTGCGCGATTCGATGAAAAAGGATTCCTGATGTCACGCGGCTTGCTGCGGGCCGGGTGGATGCCGGGACTGGCGCTCGGACTGATCGTTGCCGGCATCGCCCTGCCGGGCGCGGCACTCGCGCAGGCCACGTTGCCGGCGCTCACGACGACGCCCGCCCCGGGCGGCGGACAGACGTACTCGCTGTCCGTGCAGACGATGCTGCTGCTCACGTCGCTCGGCTTCCTGCCGGCGATCCTGCTGATGATGACGGCGTTCACGCGCATCATCATCGTGCTCTCGCTGCTGCGCCATGCCATCGGCGTGACGACCTCGCCGCCGAACCAGATCCTGATCGGCCTGGCGCTGTTCCTGACGTTCTTCGTGATGTCACCGGTGTTCGACAAGGCCTACACCGACGCCTACCAGCCGTTCGCCGCCAACAAGATCAGCTTCGAGCAGGCCGTCGACACGGGTGCCAAGCCGTTTCACGCGTTCATGCTCAGGCAGACGCGCGAGGCCGACCTCGCCCTCTTCGCCAAGCTCGCCAGGACGCCGCCGATGAACGGCCCCGAGGACGTGCCGATGCGCATTCTCGTGCCCGCCTTCGCGACGAGCGAGCTCAAGACCGCGTTCCAGATCGGCTTCACGATCTTCATCCCGTTCCTGATCATCGATCTGGTGGTCGCGAGCGTGCTGATGTCGATGGGCATGATGATGGTCTCGCCCTCGACGGTGTCGCTGCCGTTCAAGCTGATGCTCTTCGTGGTGGTCGACGGCTGGCAACTGCTGCTGGGCTCGCTCGCCCAGAGCTTCACGATGTAGCGACGAGGAACGCGAGATGACTCCCGAAACCGTCATGGCGCTGGCCCACCAGGCAATGCAGGTCACTTTGCTGCTGGCCGCGCCGCTGCTGCTCGTCGCCCTCGTCTCCGGCCTGCTCGTGAGTCTCTTCCAGGCCGCCACGCAGATCAACGAAATGACGCTGTCGTTCATCCCCAAGCTGCTCGCCGTGTTCGTCACGCTGGTGATCGCCGGCCCGTGGATGCTCAACCTCATGGTCGATTACATGCGCCAGCTGCTCACCGGCATTCCCGGCCTCGTCGGGTAAGCCGCGCGCCCGTTGATCAGCTTTACCTACGAACAGCTCTCGGGCGTCATCGCGGCGTTCCTGTTTCCGTTCGCGCGTCTGCTGGCGCTGTCGATGAGCGCACCGCTCTTCGGCAACGCCGCCGTGCCCGCCACGGTGAAGATCGGCCTCGCGGGCGTGGTCACCCTCGCGCTCGCGCCGGTGCTCGGGCCCATGCCGGCCGTCTCGCCGTTCTCCTGGGAGGGTCTGTGGGTGCTCGCGCAGCAGGTCATGATCGGCGCGGCGCTGGGCTGGTGCATGCAGATCGTGTTCTCGGCGATCAGCATGGCGGGCGACTTCGTCGGCCTGCAAATGGGCCTGTCCTTCGCCACGCTGCTCAACCCCAACAGCGACGGCAGCACGGCCGTGCTCGGCATGCTGCTCAACGTGGTCGCCATGCTCGTCTTTCTCGCCACCAACGGCCATCTCGTAATGTTCGCCACGCTGGTGCAGAGTTTCACGGTGCTGCCCGTCTCGGGCACGCCGATCTCGGTGGCCGGCTGGCACTACCTCGCCATGCTCGGCACGCAGCTCTTCACGCTGGCGCTCATGCTGTCGCTGCCGCTGGTCGCCGCGCTGCTCATCTGCAATCTGGCGCTCGGCATCCTGAACCGCGCCGCGCCGCAGCTCAACATCTTTGCCGTGGGCTTCCCGCTCACGCTCGGCGTGGGTCTCGTCGTGCTCGAACTGATGATGCCGCGCATCGCGCCGGTCATGGACCACTTCATCTCGATCGGCATCGACATGATGATCCGCGCCACGGCGGCCTTCGTGCCGAAGGCCTGAGCGCGGCAACCGGTCACAGATAGTTGAACAGCGACAGCTTCTGCGTCTGGATGAAGCTCTGCTGCGAGGCTTGCAGCGAGGCCTGCAGTTGCGCGAACTTGCTGGCCGTGCCGATGAGGTCGACATCCAGCAGGTCGCTCAGCTGCGACTGATACGACAGGTCGGCCCCGCTGCCGATGTTGTCGAGCGACGTCAGCTCGTTCATCCGCGAGCCGATGGTCGTTCGTATCGTGGTCACGTTGTCGTAGGTGTTGCTGAACATCTGGTTGAACGTGGTCAGCGCGTTGCTCAGGTTCGCCTGCCCGCTCGGGCCCTGCAGGCCATACGGCGTCTTGAGCGTGTTGATGAGCGACTGCAGGTTGTCGAACACGTTCGTGCTGCCCTGCGTGGCCGGCTGCACCGTGTAGTTGTCGCCCGTGGCCGGCACACCCGTGAACGTGACCGTCTTGCCTGCGAACGAGATCGGCTGGCCCGACGTGTACACGCCCGTCACGTCCGTGGCCGTGGTGTCGGTCAGGTCCTTGATGGTGTAGTTCGTCGTGGGCGGCGTGGTCGTGTTGTCGATCGCAAAGCTGATCTGGAACTGGTGGTTCGCCGCCGGGTCGGTCACGTCGGTCGTCGAAACGGTCGTGTACGTGGCGGTGCCCGTGTTGGCGGCGTTGCCGCTGATGAGCGTGCCGGCGGTGGCCGGCTGCAGCCCCTCGAAAATGCTCGAGCCGATGTCGTTGACCGGGATCACGCGGTTCGCCCCGACCTGCACGTTGCGAATACCGGTGTCGCCGGCGTAGCTCGCCCCGGTGGGCGAGGCCACATAAGCCGCCGAACCGCCCAGGAAGCCGGAGAACAGGTACTGGCCGTTCGCGTCCGTGGTGTTGGCGAGCGAGAGCAGTTGCTGGAAGCTCGACTGGAGGTCGGTGGCGATCGTCGTGCGGTCGTTGTCGCTCAGCGTGGCGTTGCCCGCACTCACCACCTGCGACATGATGTGCTGCAGGTTGGCGATGACGCTGCCGAAGGTCGAATCCTCGAGCTGCAGCTGGGTCATGGCGGACTTGCGGTTCGTCGCGTACTGCGAGTTCATGTCCTTGTCCTGCGACACGGCCACCGCCTGTGCCGCGGCCACCGGGTCGTCGCTGGGCGTGGTCACGCGCTTGCCGGACGAGAGCTGCGCCTGGGCGTTGAGCATGTCGGACGTGTTGCGGCTCATCGCCTGCGTGCCCTGCTCGAAAATCATGTTGGTGCTGATGCGCATCGTTCGACCCCTGCTTAGTTGACCATCTGAAGGATGGTGTCGAACAGCTGCGACGCCGTCTGGATCACCTTCGAGTTGGCCTGATACAGCTGCTGATACTTGATCAGGTTGGCGGCCTCTTCGTCGAGGTTCACGCCGGAATTGGACGACTGGGCCGTCTGCGCCTGCGTGAGCAGCGTCTGCTGCGCGGCGCTGGTGGCCTTGTACGTGTTCGTGGTCGAACCGACGTAGGAGACTAGGCTCGCGTAAGCCGACGCGTAGCTCTCCTTGCCGCCCACGCGCGTCTTGTCGTTCTGCAGCCCGGCGAGCGCCAGACCGTTGCGGTTGTCGGTGACCGCCCCCGTCGTGTTCGGGCTGATGGTGACCTTGTCGCCATTGCCGGGCGTGCCGCTCAGATTCACCGTCATGCCGTTCATGGTGATCTTCGCGCCGTAGGTCGCGTCATACGGCACCGTGTCGCCCTCGGCATACGTGGTCGTCACGCCGTTGACCGTCACCGTCATCGGCGAGGGCGCGACGAGCGTGAGCGCGCCCGTGGTCGCGTCCTTGCTGAACGTGAACGAGACCGGCGCCGTCAGCACGTTCGACAGGTAGTTCGCGTCCACGCTGCCCTGATCGGTCTTGAGCGAGCCGGTGTTGGTCGACGGCGTCGAGGCCAGGATGGGCGCGGCCAGGGCGATCTTGCCCGGGTCGGTGATTGCCACGCCGATGTTCTGCGCCGCGTTGCGCGTGGGCTGGATCGTGAAGCTGTCGCCGGCCACGAGGCCGCCGGCCGTCACGCTGAAGCCGTCGGCAAATGCGTTGCCGCTGGTGTCGGTGAACGCGAGCGGCGCGCCCGGCGTGGCGGGTGCGCCGGCCGTCCAGGTCGCGCCGTCCGTCACACGCGTGAGCGTGTAGTTCGTGCCGTCATACGACACCGTGTAGTCGCTCGCGGTGACCTTCGACGCGTCGGTAATGCTCGCGTTGAGCGTGGCGGCGTTCGAGTTGTTCGTGTTGGCGACGATGGTCGGGCTCGGCACGGTGAAGAAGTCGCCGCCCGGCTGACCATACAGGTCGAGGCCCAATTGGTTCTGCGCGTTGAACGTGCCGGCCAGCGACAGCGCGATCTGGCCGAGCGTGTTTTGCGCCTGCGTGAGCGCGCCGCTGCGGAACGACAGCAGACCAGCCACCGAACCGCCGGTGATCGACGACTCGGGAATCGGCACCTTGGTGCCGCTCGGCGTCACGTAGGCGAGCGTCATCTGCGACGGGTCGCTCGTCGACGCCACCGTGGTGAGCTGGTAGGCCGAGTTGCCCATCACCAGCGATTGCCCGTTGCCGATGAACACGTTGTACGCGCCGTTGCTGTCCTTGACCACGTTCGTCTGCACGAGCGCGTTCAGGTTGGCCACGGCCTGGTCGCGCTGGTCGAGCAGATCGTTCGGCGTGGCGTTGATGCCGTTGGCCTGCGCCTGCTGGATCGCGTCGTTGAGCGCGGCGATCTGCTTGGCGTAGGTGTTGATCTGGTCGGTCGACTGGGCGAGCGTGCCGTTGATGCTCGAGCGCAGCGAGGCGATCTGCCCCGAGAGCGACTGGAACATGCTCGTGAGCGTCTGCGCCGACGAGATGACCGTCGCGCGCGTGGCCGAGTTGGCCTGTCCCGAGACGATGTTCTGCAGATTCGTGAAGAACGTCGACATCGACGCCGGCAGGCCGGTCGTCGAGCTGCCCAGCGCGTTGTTGATCTGCGAGATCTGCTGGTAGTAGGTGTTGAGCTGGCTGAACTGGGTTTGCGCCTGGTTGACCTGGTTCGACAGGAACTGGTCGTACACGCGCGACACGTCGGTCACCAGCACGCCCTGGCCGAGGTAGCCCATGCCCGTGAACTGGCTGTTCTGCTGGGCGTAGTTGACGACTTGACGGTTGTAGCCGGCCGTCCCCGAATTGGAGATGTTGTTGCCGGTGGTATTGAGGGCGAACTGGGAAGCGTTCAGCCCGCTCATGCCAATGTTGATTAGGCTCATGATCTCGCGGCTTGAGTTGGGGGCGCGCGCCGCGGCTCTGTGTCCCGAGCCCTGGGCTTCGCACCGTTACCGATGTGTTTACGGCAGCCCGGCGCCAATATTGAGGCCGTCGCCGCATGATTTCGTCCCGTTTTCCATGCCGGCGGCCGGCCATCGCAGCCCCTTGCCGACCCCTGCCACCCCTTGCCGGGCATTGCCGTGCGCCCCTTCTGCGCTCGTGGGGCGATCGTGGGGAGCTCGGGGGGCGCTCGTGGGGCGCGCCTGCCGCCCGTCGGTCCGTCCGTCCGTCAGGCGAAGTGCTTCATGATCTTCATGAGCTTGCTGGCGTAGTGCGGATCGGTCGCGTAACCGGCGCGCTGCAGGTTGGTCGCGAAGCTCGCGGCGTCGTTGGCGCTCGCCACGACCGACGCGTAGCGCGGGTTGTTCGAAATCAGGCTGGCGTAGTCGGCGAACGCCTCGTCGTAAGAACGATAGGCGCGGAACCTGGCCATCACCTTGCGCGGCTGGCCGTTGACGTACTCGGTCGTGGCGACCTCGACCGTCGGGCCCGTCCAGCTCTTGCCCGCCTTGATGCCGAAGACGTTGAAACTCGTGCTGCCGTCGCTGCGCCGGATCTCGCGCTTGCCCCAGCCGGACTCCAGCGCCGCCTGACTCAGCATGAAGCGCGCCGGAATGCCGCTGCTGGCGCTCGCGTTCTGCGCGGCCGCGGCCATGCGCTCGACGAACTCGCCGGCAGCCGCCGGTGCGCCCTCGGCAATGCCGATGCCGTCCGCGGCGTTGTAGGCGCGGCCCTGCAGCGGCTGCTGACGGCCCATGGCCGCCGGCGGCAACGTGGTGCCGGTCTTCGCGAGCTGCCTGAGCATCAGATCGGCCAGGCCGATGCCCTTGTTCGACGCGAGCTGCTGGGCGAGCTGGTCGTCGAGCATGCCGTTGAACATCTTTTCCTGATCGCTGCCGAGCAGGCCGCCGGACATCGTGGCCTCGCGCATGCTCTTCATCATCATCTGCGTGAAGACGGCCTCGAACTGCCTGGCCGCCTGCTGCGTGGCCTGCGGCGTCTGCTGATGGGCAGCCGCACGCAGGGCGGTGAGACCCTGCATGTCGTAGGTCGCGCGCTGCGTCAGGTCGGGAAGGGACTTGCCTGCGCCGGTGAGTCGGGAGCCGTCGGCCATATCAGATGATCTCCAGGTCGGCGCGCAGGGCGCCCGAGGCCTTCATGGCCTGCAGAATCGACATCAGGTCCGCCGGGCTCGCACCGAGCGAGTTCAGCGCCTTGACGACGTCGGCGAGGTTCGCGCCCGCCTTGACGAGCTTGAGCGCGTTGTTCTCCTGTTGGACGGAGATCTGCGAATTCGGCGCCACCACGGTCTGGCCGCCCGAGAACGGCGCCGGCTGGCTCACGTTGTTCTGCGTGTCGATGACGACCGACAGGTTGCCATGCGCCACCGCGCATTGCTGGATCGTCACGTTCTGATTCATCACGACCGAACCGGTGCGCGCGTTGATGATCACGCGCGCGGCCGTGTTGTCGGGTCGCACTTCCAGGCTCTCGAGCTGCGCGAGGAACTGCACGCGCGAGGACGGATCGGTCGGCGTGCGCAGCAGGATCACGCGGCCGTCGAGCGCCTGCGCGGTGCTGTAGCCGAAGCGGCGGTTCACGGCGTCGACCACGCGCTGCGCGGTCGAGAAATCGGTCACGTTCAGCTCCATCTGCACGGTGCCCGGCTGGCCGCCCATGGCGGTCGGCACGGCGCGCTCGACGATGGCCCCGGCCGGAATGCGGCCCGAAGCGAGCTGGTTGACCGTCACGCTCGAACCGTTGGCCGACGCGCCGGCGCCGCCCACGAGCAGGTTGCCCTGCGCGAGCGCGTAGACCTGACCGTCCGGCCCCTTGAGCGGCGTCATGAGCAGCGTGCCGCCGCGCAGGCTCTTGGCGTTGCCCATCGAGGAGACCACCACGTCGATGGCCTGGCCGGGACGCGCAAATGCGGGCAGTGTGGCCGTCACCATGACCGCGGCCACGTTCTTCAACTGCATGTTCGTGCCTGGCGCGACGGTGATGCCGAGCTGCGAGAGCATGTTGGTCATGCTCTGCACGGTAAACGGCGTCTGCGTGGTCTGGTCGCCCGAGTTGTCCAGACCGGCCACCAGGCCGTAGCCGATCAGCTGGTTGTCGCGCACGCCCTGAATCGACGCGAGCTCCTTCAGGCGTTCGGCGTGCGCCGCGCCCGGCATTGCCAGCAGCGCGGCGCCGGCGGCCGCCGCCACGGCGAGCGAGCGCACGACGCCCGCCCAACGGCGAAGGCAGCCGGGGCGAGCAGGGAGACGGAGGCGAAGCGCGCGGCGCGACGGGTACGGCATGTTCGACATCACAAGGGCATCAGAAAGGCGACACGTTGAGGAAGAAGCGCTGCAGCCAGCCCATGGTCTCGGCTTCGTTGATGTAGCCCTTGCCGCGGTATTCGATGCGCGCATCGGCCACCTGCGTCGAGGGCACGGTGTTCGAGCCGGAAATCGTCTGCGGGCTCACGATGCCCGAGAACTTGATGTACTCGGTGCCCTGGTTGATGGCGATCTGCTTCTCGCCGGCCACCGCCAGATTGCCGTTGGGCAGCACGTCCATGACCGTCACCGTGATCTGGCCCGAGAACACGTTGTTGGCGTTGGCCGCGCCCTTGGCGTCGAACTTGTTGCCGCCGCTCGCGTTCAGGCTCTGGTTGTTGAACACGCCGCCGACCACCCCGGGCATCTGGTTGAGCGTGAGCGAGCCGCTGCTCGAGCGGTTCGTGTTGGCTGCGGAATTCTTGCTCGCCGCCGTGTTCTCGTTGATGACGATGGTGAGAATGTCGCCTACGTTACGCGGGCGCCGGTCTTCGAAGAGCGGGCGGTTCGAGTACAGCGGTCGATAGATCGAGCCCTCCGGGTCGGCCGCCACCGGCGGGGGCGGCGGACGCGTGGTGGTCGGGCCCTGCACCACCGGTTCCTGCGGCACGTAGGCGCAGCCCGCCAGAGCGCCCAACGCGACGGCGGCGGCGAGCGCAAGATACCGCGACTGGCCTGCGCTGCTTCGTGGGATGACGATCTTTGCGGACATGGTCGGCATTTCCTGAAGCGATCAGCGGCGAGCCGCTGCTTACATCTGCGTCAGGCGCTGCAGCATCTGGTCGGATGCCGTCACCGCCTTCGAGTTGATTTCATAGGCGCGCTGCGCCTGGATCATGTTCACCAGCTCTTCCACCACGTTCACGTTCGACGTTTCGACGTAGTTCTGGTTGAGCACGCCCGCGCCGTTGGTGCCCGGCTGCGCCACGTTCGGCGCGCCCGAAGCCGCGGTTTCGGCGTACAGGTTCTCGCCCAGGCTCTGCAGCCCGGCGTTGTTGATGAAGGTGGCGAGCTGGAACGTGCCGATCTGCACGTTGGCCGTGTTGCCCGGTTGCGTGACCGAGACCGTACCGTCGCGCGCGATGGTGAGCGAGAGCGCGTTGGCCGGAATCGTGATGGCCGGCTGAATCGGGTAGCCCGAAGCGGTCACGAGCTGGCCGTTGTTGTCGACCTGGAACGAGCCGTCGCGCGTGTAGGCGGTCGTGCCGTCCGGCATGAGCACCTGGAAGAAACCGTCGCCGTTGATGGCCACGTCCTTCGCGTTGTTGGTCGACGTGAGGTTGCCCTGCGTGAAGATGCGCTCGGTGGCGGCCGGACGCACGCCGGTGCCCAGCTGCAGGCCGGAGGGCAGCAGCGTTTGCTGCGACGACTGCGCGCCCGGCTGGCGCAGGGTCTGGTACAGCAGATCCTCGAACACCGCACGGCCCTTCTTGAAGCCGTTCGTGCTGGTGTTGGCGAGGTTGTTGGAAATCACGTCCATGTTCGTCTGCTGGGCGTTCATGCCCGTGGCGGCGATGTAGAGCGAACGGATCATTTGATTTGACTCCCCGTGTACGGTAGCGAGCGCGCGCTGGCGTCTCGCGAGGCCATCAGCTGAAGTTCAGCAACTGGTTGGCGGTTTGTTCGTTGGTATCGGCCGTCGAGAGCATCTTCATCTGCATCTCAAAGGCCCGCGACTGCGAAATCATGTTCACCAGACCGCTCACCGGATTGACGTTGCTGTTCTCGATCGAGCCGGCAACGACCACCACGTTCGGATCGACCTGCGCCGGCACGTTGTTGGCGGTGCGAAACAGGCCGTCGTCGCCGCGCACCAGATTCGCTTCGGGCGGGTTGACGAGCTTCAGTTGCCCCATGACCGCGATGGAGTTGGGCGGATCGCCCTGTCCCAGCGCGGAGATCGTGCCGTCGGTGCCGATGGTCACGGACGCGCCCGGCGGCACGGCAGCCGGCCCGGCGTCGGTCATCACCGGCAGGCCGTGCAGCGTGATCTGGCCATCGGCCGTCATCTCGAGGTTGCCGCCGCGGGTGTAGGCTTCGCGGCCCTGCGCGTCGCGCACGGCGAGCCAGCCCTGCCCCTGGATGGCCACGTCGAGTGCGCGGCCCGTCTGCTGCATCGCGCCGGGCGTGAAGTCGGTGCCCGGCGTGGAAGTGGCCACGAACGTGCGCGTGCCGGTCGTGCCGTCGGCGGCGCGCACCGGCGCCTGGCGAAACGCCGAGAGCTGGGCGCGAAAACCGGGCGTCGAGACGTTCGCCAGGTTGTTGGCGGTGGTCGATTGCTGCTCCATCGCCTGCTTCGCGCCGGTCATGGCGACATAGATCAGACGGTCCATCGACGCCTCTGCTGCAGGTTACCCATGCGCGGCTCCGGATTACAGGTTGACCATCGTCTGCATCAACTGGTCTTCCGTCTTGATCGTCTGCGCGTTGGCCTGATAGTTGCGCTGCGCGGTGATCATGTGGACCAGTTCTGCGGTCAGGTCGACGTTCGACGCTTCCACGGCGCCGGCCTGCAGCTTGCCGAGGTTCGTGCCGCCGGGCACGCCGACGATGGGAATGCCCGAGTCTGCCGATTCGGCCCACAGGTTGTTGCCCAGCGGAATCAGACCCTGCACGTTGTTGAAGTTGGCCAGCGCCACCTGCCCCAGCGTGATCGACTTCGTGTTCGAGTACGTGCCCACGATGGTGCCGTCGGCGTTGAACGTGAAGCCCGTCAGGCGGCCCGAGGTGTAGCCGTCCTGCGTGAGTGTGTTGGGCGTGTAGGTGTTGCCGTATTGCGTGGTGCCCGAGAGGTCGAGCGTCATGTTCGCGTTCGACGCGCCGTTGCCGTAGGCGATCGTGGGCAGCGTGATCGGGCCGGTCACGGTCGCGCCGGTCGAGTCCGTCTGCGCCACGAGGCTGCCGGCCGAGTTGAACGTCATCGTGCCGATCGGGCCGGTGCCCACGAGCGTGGTGCCGTCGACCGAGGCGTAGACGGTCCACGTGGCGTTGTTGGTCGTGGCGTCGACGCTCGTCTTCTTGAAGTAGAGGTTCACGTCGTGCGCGTTGCCCAGCGAGTCGTAGACCTTGAGCGACGTGGCGTTGGTGTACGAATTCGGGTCGGTGATCGAGAACGGCGTGGTGTTGACCGCGTTGCGCGAGTCGAGGTTGAACTGACCGGTGATCTTGCTGGTGGCCGTGGGCGCGAGATCGCCCGTGGGGATCTGCAGATCGACCGGCGAGACGCTGTTGATGATGCCGTTCGGGCCGGCGAGGTAGCCGGTCAGGTGATCGCCGTTGGCGTCGACGATGTAGCCGTTCTTGTCGAGCGAGAACTGGCCGTTGCGCGTGTAGGCAATGGTGCCGTTGTTCGACACCCGGAAAAAGCCGTTACCCGAGATGGCCAGGTCGAGCTGACGATTCGTGACCGTGATGTCGCCCTGCGTGAACTGCTGCGCCACGGCCGCCACGCGCGTACCGATGCCGACAGTGTTGTTGCCCGCGCCGAACAGCGAATTGGCGTAGATGTCGGCGAATTGCGCCTGCCCTTGCTTGAAGCCGACCGTAGCCGCGTTGGCAACGTTGTTGCCGATGACGTCCAGGTCCTTGGAGGCGGCGTTCAGGCCGCTCAATCCGGTCGAAAAGGCCATGCTGTTACTCCTGAGTTCGGTTGTCGACGATGTGCGTCGCGAGGAAAACGGTTAAGGGCTTGCGTCGAAAACGGGTCGCTTACAGGATCTCGCGCACGTCGGCGAGCTTGACGTTCGTGCCCGTGCCCACATTGAGCAGCGGCGAGCCGGTCGTGCTCGCCACCACGCTTTGCACCTGTGCATACGAGAGCAGCGTCGGCGTCACGGCCTTGCCGTTGGCCGAGGCGGTCACCGTCAGCGTGTACTTGCCGTCGGCCACGGCGGTGCCCGCGTCGTCCTTGGCGTCCCACGTGAGTGCCTGCACGCCGGCATCCAGGGCGCCGGCGTTGACCGTGCGCACCACCTTGCCCGTAGCGTCCTTGATCTGGATGGTGACGGTGTCGGCGTCGCTCGGCAGCTCGAAGCCGAACGGCGTGGCGGTCTTCGTGACGGTGCCGTCGGTGCCGGTCGTGCTGCCCACGCCGATGCCGTTGCCCGGAATCAGCACGCCCTTGCCCACGAGCGCCGCGGCTTGCAGGCTTTGCGTGGAGTTGAGCTGCGAGGTGACCGAGGAGAGCGTGGTGTTGAGCTGCGTGATGCCCGAGACCGTGCTGATCTGCGCGAGCTGCGACGTGACCTGCGAGTTGTCCATCGGGTTGAGCGGGTCCTGGTTGTTCATCTGGGCGACGAGCAACTTCAGAAAGCTGTTTTGCAGGTCGTCGGCGCTGCCCGCCGAGGACTTCGAGCTGGAGCTGTTGGCCGTGCCGTTGATCGAGTCGAGGAACGACTGCGAGAAATTGCCGGCGTTCGACGTGTTGATACTTGCCATGATTCGGATCTCCGCGCGGCCCCTTACTGGCCGACCGTGAGGGTTTTGAGCATCAGCGTCTTGGCGGTGTTGAGCGCCTCGACGTTGGCCTGATAGGAGCGGGAAGCGGAGATCATGTTGACCATCTCTTCCACCGGATTCACGTTGGGCATGGTGACGTAGCCCTGGGCGTTGGCAGCCGGATTCTTCGGGTCGTACACGGTCTTGAGCGGCGACGGATCGTCGACCACGCCGGCGACCTTGACGCCGCCCACGTCGGCGCCGGCCACGGGGTTGACCTGAAACACGACCTGCTTGGCGCGGTACGGCTGACCGTCCGGGCCGGTAACGGATTCGGCATTGGCCAGGTTGCTGGCCGTGACGTTCATGCGCTGCGATTGCGCAGTCATGGCCGAACCGGCGACGTCGAAGATGCTCATCAGTGGCATGGCGCTTACCCTTGACTCGTGATGGCTGCCAGCATCGTCTTGATCTGGCTGGACAGGACCGTGAGGCCCGTTTGGTAATGCACGGCGTTATCGGCGAAGTTCACCCGCTCGGCGTCGAGCTCGACGGTGTTGCCGTCCACGCTCTGCTGATACGGCACGCGATAGAGCAGCTCGGGCCCACCCAGCGGGGGCGCCGTGCTCGCGCCGCGTGCGGCGATGTGGCGCGGCGAGGTGCGCGTGAGCGAGACGCTCGACTCGGTGGCGAGCTGCTGCTGCGTGCCACGCTCGACGGCCTGCGTGAGCGCGCTGTTGAAATCGACGTCGCGCGCCTTGTAGCCCGGCGTATCGGCGTTGGCGATGTTCGAGGAGATGATCTCCTGGCGATAGGCGCGCATGGCCAGCGCCTGCTGGGAAAATCGCAATGCCGCGTCCAGTTTGTCCATGATCTCGTCTCGCCCGATGCTTGCCTTGCTGCCAGGTGTTGCACAAGAAGTCCGTCCGTCGTCGCGCCCTGGCGCCAGGGCCGCCGGGGCCGTGGCGTCGCGTCCCGGGAAGCGGGCGTCGCCATGGCGCGCCGACGGGATGTCCTGCCGGGTCCGGAAAAAGTACGGACCTTTTGGCATGCTTCGCATCGTATGCCCGCCCTCCGGGATTCAATCGGATGAATAGGCACGAGATTGACCGCCATTTCGGGCCATGCCCCCGGCCGGACATCTCTAGAATGGCTTCCTGACGGCGCCGGACGGCGTTCGCCCCCCAGGCACAGGAACACTGCCCGGTGCCGTCGGCTTCACCGCGCCGCCGGGGTCCGGGGCGCCAGGCGGGTCGAGCGTCGGGCTGCACTGAATGCACCCCGTGCACCGTGAGTGCGCGACGAATGCCCCGCGAGCCGCACCCGAAGGAGAGTGAACATGGCAGGTAATTTCGGCGACCGTGTCGTCAGCGCCGCCCGCGAGCGCCATGCGCCGCGGCGTGGTCGTCGCGCGGGCTCGCGAGCCGGCCTGCGGGCCGCCGTGCTCATTGCCCTGTTCTCCGCGCTGTTCTCCGGCCCGTTCGCCGCCCCGCTGACAGCGGGAGCGGATGGTGCCGCACACGCTGCCACGCAGAGCCCGAACGCGGGCATCGCCACCGATCCTGCCGCGCAGAACCTGGGCAACGCGCTCGGGCCCGGGGCCATCGTCATTCCCGGCAACAATGCCGCCGCGGGTGGCGTCGCTTCGAACGTGCCGGGCAACGTTCGGCCGGTCGCCGTCAATGCCCAACCGAATGCGGGGGCCACTGCCGCTCAGGTCGCTCCTGCCCCTCAACCGTCGCCGCAGGCAACGGTCCCAGGCAATTCCCAATTCCAGAACACCGAAGTCGTGCGGCAGACGGCCGAGCGTTTCCTGCGTGAGCAGACGACCGGCCTGCCGGGCCGCGTGACGATCACCGTGGGCGACGCCGTCTCCGAGCGCATGCCCGCGTGCAGCGCGCTCGAACCGTTCCTGCCGCCCGGCGCGCGTCTGTGGGGCTCGACGACCGTTGGCGTGCGCTGCGCGGGCGAGCGTCCGTGGACGCTGTACCTGCAGGCGCGCGTGAGCATCAACGCAACGTATTTCGTGGCCGCCCGCCAGATCAACCCGGGCGAGACGATCGGGCCGAACGATCTGTCGCCGCGCCAGGGCGATCTCACATTGCTGCCGCGCACGGTGGCGACCGACGCCGGCCAGATCGTCGGCACGGTGGCAGTCAACCGCATCACGTCCGGATTGCCGATTCGCTCCGATCTGCTGCGCAGCGCGATTGCCGTGCAGCAGGGACAGACGGTGCGCGTGGTCTCGCGCGGCTCCGGCTTCGAGGTGAGCACCGAAGGCCAGGTGCTCTCGCGCGCCAGCGCGGGCGATCCCGTCCAGGTGCGTACCCGCGCCGGTCAGGTCGTCAGCGGCACCGTCAGGACGGGCAAAGGAGGCAACGTGGAAGTGGAAGTGGCCCTGTAGAGTCCGCGCAGCAAGCGCTCACTATCATTAAATCTTCGTTGAAATCACCCGGGTACTTGAACTGGTAACAGGATGTTACTTGCCTAAAGTTATGGCGGATAATGCCGTTACACAGGCAGGTTTCTGGGGAAAGCACATGAAAATCGAACCACCCGCCAATCCGTTGACTGGCGTCGGCCCGGGTAAGGGCACGGCGGACCGGGCGACGACCGGCACTGTGAGCACCGACGGCGCAACGGCGTCCGCGGCCAACGCCGGCGGCGCGGCGAGCGTGAGCACGAGCGCGTTGTCCTCGGAGATGCGCGCCCTGCAGGCCGCGCTGGCACAGACGGGTTCGGCCGATATCGACGTCGCCAAGGTCGCCGCCATCAAGCAGGCGATTTCGGAAGGCCGGCTCACGATCGACACCAACAAGATCGCGGATGGCCTCATTGCGACCGCGCGCGATCTACTCTCGACGCAATCGAAGTCATGACCACGGATGCCCTGCTGAATGCCCTCGTCACGGAAACGGCCGCGATCGGCGCGTTTACAACGCTGCTCGACGAGGAACAGCAGGCATTGGTGAACGGCACGCTCGACGCATTGCCGGAACTCACCGAGCGCAAGACGCGCGCGGTGGCGGAACTCTCGGCGCTTGGCCGCGAGCGTGACGCGCACCTCCAGGCGTTGGGCTACACGCCCGACGAAGCGGGAGCCACGGCCGCCGCGGCAGCGGACACGCGCATCGACGGCGCGTGGAAGACGCTGCTCGCCGCAGCGGCCGAGGCCAAGCGCGCCAACGACACGAACGGCGTGCTGATCCGCACCCGTCTCACCTACACCCAGCAAGCGCTCAACGTACTGTACGGCCCGGAGCAGAATGCCCCGCTGTATGGCCCCGACGGACGCACCACCCCACGCTCGAGCGGGGGAAGCGTTACCGCTTGAACCCCGAATCGCTTGCAGCGCTCGGCGCTTGAGCGGCCGGCGGGCCGGAGAGCCGGAGCGACACCCGGCGAGCGGCCCGGGAATCTTCTCGCCGTGCGCCCGCCCGTCGACGGTCACTTCGCCACCGCTTCACCACCGATCACCACCGCTTCCGCTACGGCAATGACGCGGCTCAACTCGCCGACGTCCACGCCTTCTCGCGCAGCGTCGCACGCAGCCGCGAAATGGCCTGGCTGTGGAGCTGGCACACGCGGGACTCGCTGACCTCGAGCACCGCGCCGATCTCGCGCAGGTTCAGGCCCTGCTCGTAGTACAGACTCATCAGCAGCTTCTCGCGCTCGGGCAGGCGCTCGATCGCGTCGACCACGCCGCCGCGCAGCCCCTCGTCGAGCAGCATCGTCAGCGGATCGGCCCCCGGGTCCGCACAGATGCGGTCGATGAAGGGCTCTTCGTCCGCCGACTCGAAGTCTTCGTAGTAAATCAGCTGGCAGCCGTGCACGTCCTGCAGCATCTGCTGATACTCGGCCAGCCCGATGGACATCTCGCCGGCGATCTCGCTCTCCGACGGCCCTCGTCCGAGCCGCTGCTCCAGGCGCTGCACCGCCTGCTCGATCTGGCGCGCCGTCTTGCGAATGCCTCGCGAGGCCCAATCCAGCTCGCGCAGCTCGTCGAGCATGGCGCCGCGAATCCGCTGGCTCGCGTAAGTCTCGAACTGCGCGCCCTGCGTTTCCTGATAGCGGTTGGCGGCATCCAGCAAACCCAGCATGCCGGCCTGGATCAGATCCTCCAATTCCACGCTCGCCGGCAGCTTGGCCATCAATTGCAGCGCCAGCCGGCGCACCAACGGCGCGTATTGGGTCAGCGTGTCGTTCGTGTCGACCTTCCCGCGCGCGGTATACATGTTTCCCTCCGCTTCCTCTCGACGCGTGCCGTGCCGCTCAGGCCGTGTGCGCGCTCGTCGCGCCCACGCCGTGCGCCAGCTCGCCACCGCGATCGCCGCCGATGTCACCCATTGCCGCACCCATTGCCGCACCCATTCCCACGCCCAGGGCCGCACCCAGAGCCGGCCCCCCGGCCTCCGGCACCGCCAGCGGCCAGTGCATGACCTGGGCGGCCAACTGACGATACGCCACCGCCGCGGGCGCCATGGGGAACGCGTCGACCACCGTGCGCGTCAATTGCCGCGCGCGCATGACCTGACGATCGGCCGGCACATGGCCCGCCAGCTCCAGCGACACCGCGAGATAACGGCTCGCCGTCGTCGCCAGATTGCGGCACACCACGCGGGCCTCCACATCCTCCGCCCGGTTCACCAGCACCCGGAATTGCGCCAGCGCATATTCGTAATGCGCCCGCTTGATCCACGAATACGCTCCCGTGATCGACGCCGGCTCGCGCCCGAGCACCACCAGCACGTCGTTCGCATGCGCGGCAAGCGGACTGAGCAGCGCGCCCGCGTGCGTGCAGTCGATCACCACGACATCGGGCTCGCCCGCGGTGAGCACCGGCAGCGCGCGCATCGGGTCGATGCGCTCCGGATGGCGATGCGCCACCGGCACGAGCACCACGTTCTCGCGCGTATGCACGCGAACCGAATCGGCCGCGATGCGGCCGGCAAGCACGTCATGGATGTCGCCGCGCAGCGGCAGCCCGAGCGCCGGCGCGGCATGGCCGCTCTCGTCGGCCAGCACGACATCCTGACCGTGATGGGCCAGCGCACTGGCCAGATTCAGCGCCACACTCGTCTGACCCGCTTCAGGCGTACTCCCGACCACGGCGATGATGCGCGTGGCATGGCGCGCCACCAGACGGCGCAGTCCCTCCGCTTGATCGAGCACGAGTTTAACCAAAGCACGCCTCGCCAGAAGATTGTGCGGGCGCGAACAGCCCGCTGTAGTTCGGATCGACGCCACGCACCACGGCCGGCAGGTCTTCCTCGGCCGGCACGAACGGCGACCCCGTCACCGGCGCCGAGAGCGCCGTCTCGATCAGGAATTCGCGCTCGGCCACGTGCAGGTTCTCCGGCACGCGCTGCCCCGTGGACACGTAGTGCACCGGCAGACGGTGACGAATCACCGTATCGAGCACCGAGCCGAGATTGGTGGTCTCGTCGAGCTTCGTCAGGATACACCCGGCGAGGTCGCCGCCTTGCGCGCTGGCGCTGCGATACGCGTGCACCACTTCGTTGAGCGTGTCGCCGTGGCTCGTGGCGTTGAGCAGCAGCAGGCGCTGCACCGGCGTGTGCGCCCCACACAGCATGGCCACCTGCTCCGGCACGGTGCGATCGCGCTGGCTCATGCCCACCGTGTCGATGAGCACCATGTGCTTGTTGCGCAGCTCGGTGAGCGCGAGACGCAGGTCCGTTGCATCCTTTACCGCATGCACCGTCACGCCCAGGATCTTGCCGTAGATGCGCAGTTGCTCGTGGCCGCCGATACGGTAGCTGTCCGTCGTGAGCAGCGCGAGCTTCTCGGCGCCGTGGCGCATCACGCAACGCGCGGCGAGCTTGGCCGTCGTCGTGGTCTTGCCCACGCCGGTCGGCCCCATGAGCGCATACACCCCGCCGCGCTCCATCAATTCGTCTTCGTTCGCCATGACGGGCAGATTGCGCTTGAGCGCATTTTTCACCCACTCGAGACCCGGCTCACGCCCGCTGCCTTCGGGCAGATGCTCGAGCAGCGCACGGCCGAGCTGCGCCGAAAAACCCGCGGCGAGCAGCGTGCGCAGGATTTCGCCTTGGGCCGGCGAGCGCCGCCGCTTGTCGTTCCACACCAGCCCGGCCACCTGCTCCTCAAGCAGGCCGCGCATGCTCTGGAGTTCGCCCATCATGCTCTGCGCGAAGGCGCTCGCCGCCGCGATGTCCTGAGCCGCCGCGGCCGCCGCCGGCGGCGCCGCCGGAGCCGGACGGGGACGCGGCCGGTAAGTGGGCATGTCGCCGCCGGCGAGCGCGTCGAGATCCTCTTCCGCCAGCGCCACGATTTCCACGCCGTTGGCCACCGAACGGTTGGACAACACGACCGCATCGGGCCCGATTTCCTCGCGAATCTGGCGCAGTGCGTCGCGGCACGTGCCCGCAAAGAACTTCCGAATCTTCACGCTTGACCTCCGATGAGTGCCGTCATTTTCACGTTGCGCGTATCAGGCACTTCCGCATACGACAAAACCTTGAGCTGCGGCAGGCTGCGGCGCAGGAAGCGCGAGAGCAGCGAGCGCAACGGATGTTGAACCAGCAATACCGCCGGCAGCCCCTGGCGCTCCTGACGCGCCACGGCCGCCTGCGTCTCACGCAGCAGCGTGTCGGCCAGGCCCGGCTCGAGGCCGGTGCCGCCGCCGGCGGACAGCGCCTGCGTGAGAATTCTTTCGAGATTGGCGTCGAGCCCCACGACCTCCAGGTCGCCGTTGCCCGGGAACACGCTCTGGGTGATCGCGCGGCCCAGCGACAGGCGCACCAGCGCCGTGAGATCGTGCGGGTCCTGCACGCGCGCGCCGTGTTCGGCAATGGTGTCGATGATGGTGCGCATGTCGCGAATCGGCACCTGCTCCTCGAGCAGGTTTTGCAGCACCTTCTGCAGCGTGGTGAGCGCGATCGTCTTGGGCACCAGATCCTCGATGAGCTTCGGCGCGTCCTTGCCGATGCGCTCGATGAGCTGCTGCACTTCCTGGCGCCCGAGCAACTCGTGCGCGTGGGCGTTGATCAGATGGTTCAGGTGCGTGGCCACGACCGTGCCGGCATCGACCACCGTGTACCCGTATGCCTGCGCCTGATCGCGCTGGCCGACGTCGATCCACGTCGCGGGCAGGCCGAAGGCCGGATCTCGCGTCGGCGTGCCCTGCAGCGGCGCGCTCACCTGCCCCGGGTCGATCGCGAGCAACTGCCCCGGATACGCTTCGCCCTCGCCGATGATCACGCCCTTGAGCGTGATGCGGTACTGGTTCGGCCGCAACTCCAGGTTGTCGCGAATATGGACGACCGGCGCGAGAAAGCCGATCTCCTGCGCGAACTTCTTGCGAATGCCCTTGATGCGCTTGAGCAGCTCACCGTCCTGATTGCGATCGACGAGCGGGATCAGGCGGTAGCCGACTTCGAGGCCGAGCGGATCGACGAGCGCCACGTCGTCCCACGACGCTTCGGCCACTTCGGCCGGCGCCGTCGCCGCGACGGGCGCCGGACGCGCGGCTTGCTGCCTGCTCGCCTCGGCGCGACGGAACTGCCAGCGCGCGAGCGCACCAAGGCCGAGAGCCAGCAGCAGGAATGCCAGGTGCGGCATGCCCGGGATCAGCCCCATCAGGCCGAGGATGGCGGCGGTAATGCCCAGCACCCGCGGGTTGCTGAAGAGCTGGGAGACGACCTGCTGGCCGACGTCCTCGTCGGTGGCCACGCGCGAGACCACCACGCCGGCGGCCGTCGAGATCACCAGCGCGGGGATCTGGGCGACGAGGCCGTCGCCGATGGTGAGCAGCGTGTAGTTCTTGGCCGCCGTGGCGAGATCCAGGTTGTGCTGCGCCACGCCCACGATCAGCCCGCCGACGATGTTGATCAGCATGATGAGCAGACCGGCGACCGCGTCGCCGCGCACGAACTTCGAGGCGCCGTCCATGGAGCCGTAGAAGTCCGCTTCCTGCGCGATCACGGCGCGGCGCTTGCGCGCCTCCTCTTCGCCGATCAGGCCGGCGTTCAGGTCAGCGTCGATGGCCATCTGCTTGCCGGGCATGGCGTCGAGGGTGAAGCGCGCCCCCACTTCGGCGATACGCCCGGCGCCCTTCGTGATCACCATGAAGTTGATCACGACCAGGATGATGAAGACCACGATGCCCACGGCGTAGTTGCCGCCGACCAGGAAGTGACCGAACGCCTCGATCACCTTGCCGGCCGCGTCCGGACCGGTATGCCCTTCGAGCAGCACCACGCGCGTGGACGCCACGTTCAGCGACAGACGCAGCAGCGTGGAGAAAAGCAGCACGCTCGGGAACGCCGCGAAGTCGAGCGGCTTTTGGGTGTACATGCTCACGAGCAGCACCATCACCGACAGCGCGATGTTGAACGTAAACAGCAAGTCCAGGATGAACGGCGGCAACGGCAGGATCATCATGCCCAGAATCATGATGATCAGCACCGGCGCGGCGAGCGACTTCAGATTGCCGCCGAGGAGCAGTTGCGAGGTGCGCAGCAGCTGGTTCGCGCGAGGGTTGAGGTTCATTCGTTACACTCGTTTCGACCGGGCGCGCCGCGGGGCGGCGAGTTCGGCCGGCACCGGCAGCTCGGTCGGCGTGACCGGCTCCACGCCGCCCTCGGTACGCCAGCGGCGAAGCTGGAAGACCCACGCCAGCACTTCGGCCACGGCCGTGTACAGGGTGGCCGGAATTTCGTGACCGATTTCCACGTGCGCGTGCAGCGCGCGGGCCAGCGGCGGGGCTTCGAGAATCGGGATGTTGTGCTCCACGCCCATCTCGCGGATACGCTGGGCGACCAGATCGGTGCCCTTGGCGAGCACGCGCGGCGCGCTCATGTGCTCCTTGTATTCGAGCGCGACGGCGAAGTGCGTCGGGTTCGTCACGATCACGTCGGCCTTCGGCACGTCCTGCATCATGCGCCGGCGCGCGGCCTGGCGCTGCAACTGGCGAATGTGGGCCTTCAGGTGCGGATCGCCTTCGTTTTCCTTGTTCTCCTGGCGCACTTCCTCCTTGGTCATGCGCAGCTTCTTGTAGTGCTGCCAGAGTTGGAATGGCACGTCGATGGCCGCCACCAGCAGCAGCGAGGCCACGATGAACGCGCAGCACACCACGATCATCTCGCCCACGTATGGCAGCGCCGCCCGCGGCGACTGCGTCATGAGTCCCATGACCGCGTCGCGATCGCGCGCGATTGCCCAGTAGGCCACGGCGCCGACCAGCAGTGTCTTGGCGACCGCCTTGACCAGCTCGATCAGGCCCTGCACGGAGAACATGCGCCCGAAGCCCTTGAGCGGGTTCAGGCGCCCGAAGTTGGGCGCGAGCGACTTGGTGGTGAAAAGCCAGCCGCCGAGCGCCATCGGTGCGGCGATCGCCGCGATCACCAGCAGGCCGAGCAGCGGCGCAATGGTCATGAGCGCGTCGGCGCCCGAGTGCGCGGCGCTCGAGAGCATGCGGTGCGTGTCGAGGGCGGTGCCCGGCTCGAACTGCATGCCGCGGCGCATGAGCTGCCCGAAACCTTGCGAGATACGCTCGGCCGTCATCCACAGGCCGGCCACCCCGGCCGCCAGCAGGGCGAACGTGGATAATTCGCGCGAACGCGCAACCTGTCCCTCCTCGCGCGCCTTTTCAAGGCGCCGGGGGGACGCAGGTTCCGTCTTTTCGAGATCGCTATCCTCAGCCATGCCCTATCCACAACGGGCGGACGAACCCACCCTATCGCGACCGATTATGGCCGTAACCGTCAAGTCACAAAGGGGGGAATAGAGGCGGGATTGGGCGGTATTTCGCCCGGGCGGCCAACCGGCCGCCGGGCCGTCAGAATCCGAGGCTGGCGAGCAGGTCGTCGACCTGGCCCTGATCCGAGACGATGTCGTTGCGGCCTTCTTTCTTGATCTGCGGGCCGTTGAGCAGGGAGTCTTCGGCTTCCTTGCGCTTTTCGGGCGGCATGTTCTCGAGCAGCGTCTGGAGCAGATGCTTCTCGATCTCCTGCACCACGTCCATGATCTTCTTGATGACCTGCCCGGTCAGATCCTGGAAATCCTGCGCCATCATGATTTCCATCAGATGCGCGTTGGTCGCGCGGGTGTCCTCGGGCACGCGGCGCAGATACGTGCGCGTGTCCTGCACGAGCTGGCGCGCGTCATCGAGCTCGAGCGGCTGGTCGAACCACTTGGCCCAGCGCTCGTCGAGCGCGTTGGCGTCGCTCTCGAGACGGTCCTGAATCGGCTTGGCCAGTTCGATGGCCGTCAGCGCGCGCACCGCCGCCTGCTCGGTCATGGTCGCGACGTAGTTCAGCCGGTCCCGTGCGTCGGGAATGGCCTCGGCCGCCTGCTCCAGTTGCTTGTCCAGCCCCAGTTCGCGCAGGTTGTCGCGCAGCATGCGCGTGAGCTGCCCGATGCGCATGAGCATGCGCTCGGCCGGATCCGCCTCGCCGGTCACGTAAGCGCCGTCGGGCTCGGCCGGCCATTCAGTGCTCGCCTCGTGGGTCACGGTCAGGCCCCCGTTTTTTCCATTTTCTCGAAGATCTTGCCCAGCTTTTCGTCAAGGGTCGCCGCCGTGAACGGCTTGACCACGTACCCGCTCGCCCCGGCCTGCGCGGCGGCGATGATGTTTTCCTTCTTGGCTTCGGCCGTGACCATCAGCACCGGCAGCTTCGAGAGGTTCGGATCGGCGCGGATCTGCTGGAGCATGGTCAGGCCGTCCATGTTGGGCATGTTCCAGTCCGACACCACGAACTCGAAGTTGCCGCCGCGCAGCTTGGCGAGCGCCGCCGCGCCATCCTCGGCCTCGTCCACATTCGAGAAACCGAGCTCCTTGAGCAGGTTTCGCACGATCCGTCGCATCGTCGGGAAGTCGTCGACGACCAGGAATTTCATGTTCTTGTCTACCATCTTCACTCCAATTCGGCGGGCTCCGCGCGGGAGCCGGCCAGATTCATGGGCAAATGCCGCCTTCACTCAGTGCCCTAAGTGTGTCCGCAAACCAACGCGAGGCATACGGCGAACAAATGCCAATTAGGGGCCGATTTGGCGCCCTACTATACCCGTTGCGTGCGTTCGCCAAATTTCGCGACCTGATGCAGCACTTTTCGGGCCATCTCGTGCAGCGGGACCACCTCTTCCGCGCCGCCCATCGCAATGGCCTCGCGCGGCATGCCGAACACGATGCAGCTCGCCTCGTCCTGCGCGAACGTGTAGGCGCCGGCCTGGCGCATCTCCACCAGGCCGGCGGCGCCGTCGCGGCCCATGCCCGTGAGGATCACGCCGATGGCGTTGCGCCCGGCATGCACGGCCGCGGAGCGAAACAATACATCGACCGACGGCCGATGTCGATTCACCGGCGGCGCCGGATCGAGCAGCGCCACGTAGTTCGCGCCGCTGCGCGAGAGCTGCAGGTGGCTGTCGCCGCCCGGCGCGATGTACGCGTGGCCCGGCAGCACCCGCTCGCCGTGCTCGGCTTCCTTGACGGTGATCCGGCACAGGCCGTTCAGGCGCTGCGCGAACGATTTCGTAAAGCCCGCCGGCATGTGCTGCGTGATGAGAATGGCCGGGGCGTCGGGCGGCATCGGCACGAGCACCTCGCGGATCGCTTCCGTGCCGCCCGTGGACGCGCCGATGATGATCAGCTTCTCGGTCGATACGAGCGGGTTGCGCAGCATCGGCGCCGATTCGACCGGCGCCGGCGCAGCGCTCCTGGGCGGCGCGCTGCGCACGCGCGCGCGCGCCGCGCCGCGGATCTTGTCGGCGATCATCTCGCCGTACTCGAGCATGCCGTCACGAATGCCCAGACGCGGCTTGGTCACGAAGTCCACGGCGCCGAGTTCGAGCGCGCGCAGCGTGACTTCCGAGCCGCGCTCGGTAAGCGAGGACACCATGAGCACCGGCATCGGGCGCAGGCGCATGAGCTTCTCGAGGAAGTCCAGGCCGTCCATGCGCGGCATTTCGACGTCGAGCGTGAGCACGTCCGGGTTGTGTTGCTTGATCAGGTCGCGCGCCACGAGCGGGTCGGGTGCGGTCGCCACTACGGTCATGTCCGGTTGGGCATTGATGATCTCGGTCATCAGGCTGCGCACGAGTGCGGAATCGTCCACGCACAGGACTTTGATTGGTTCGCTCAAGCCTCCTCCATTTGTCGGTTGTCAGGCCCCGGCCGAGGCTTGGCATTTCTGGCCGGTGGCGCAAAGAGTTCTACGGAGCCCCGTACTTCGCGTGCGCGCAGTCGCTGCGCATACGCCTGTTCGCGCTGGACGATCGCCGGGTCTCCCCGGTCGCCCAGCTTCCTGACCATCACCCGCCCGGTGCGCGGCAAGAAACACACCTTGCGCGGGTGCGGTCCGAGCAAATCCTGCGCGCTCACGCGGATCTGCTCCATCTCGAGATACCGCAACACGAAGTTCGCGTTGCGATCGCCGATGTTCAGTGTCGTCATGCCCGCGAGCACCGCACCGCCGCCGAAGACTTTCGCTTCAAGCCGCTCGCGGCGCGCGCCGAGCTTGATGAGCTCGTTGATGAGCATTTCCATCGCATACGCCCCGTAGCGCATGGACGCCGACAGAATGCGATCTCGCTCGCTCTCGCCATCGTCGGGCAGCATGAAGTGATTCATGCCGCCGATGCCGGTGACGGTGTCGCGCACACACGCCGCCACGCACGAGCCGAGCACGGTCACGAGCATGATGTCCTCGGTCGTGACGTAGTACTCCGAGGGCAGCAGCTTCACCGCCCGCGTATTGAAGGCGTTGTCGAAATAATGGTTGGTGGCGAGCGCCTCGGCCAGCGGCTGTGCCATGTCACGCTCCCCGTGCGCCCGTGCCGGCCAGCTCGTAGACTGTCTGCCCTCGCAGACGGAACGCGCGGCTCACATAAGTGAAGTTTTCCGAATGCCCGGCAAAGAGCAGTCCATCCGGCTTGAGCAGCGGCACGAAGCGCTCCAGAATGCGCGCCTGCGTGGCCTTGTCGAAATAGATCATGACGTTGCGGCAGAAGATGGCGTCGAACGGCCCGCCGATCTGCCACGACGGCGCAAGCAGGTTCAGCGGCTCGAACGTCACGAGCTGCTGCAGTTCCGGACGCACCTTGATCTTGCCCGCGTTCGCGCCCGTGCCGCGCAGGAAGTGCCGGCGCAACTGCTCCTGCGTGAGCTTGCCGGTCTGCTCGCCGTTGTACACGGCGGCCGAGGCGCGCGCGAGCACCTGCGTATCGACGTCGGTGGCCAGCACGCTCGCGTTGGGCCGCGAGCCCAGCGTATCGACCAGCGTCATCGCGATCGAATACGGCTCCTCGCCGGTGGACGCGGCGCAGCACCAGATCGAAATCGGCTTCGGACGGTTGCGCACGAACTCGGCGAGCAGCGGGAAGTGATGCGATTCGCGAAAGAACGACGTGAGGTTCGTGGTGAGCGCGTTGGTGAACGACTCCCACTCGGCGTCGCCCGTATCGGCCTCGAGCATGTCGAGGTACTCGGTGAAGCTCGTCATGCCAAGCGCTCGCAGGCGCCGCGCGATGCGGCTGTACACCATCTCGCGCTTGTGCTCGGCAAGCGCAATGCCCGCACGCTGGTAGATCAGGTTGCGGATGCGGCCAAAGTCGGCCAGCGAGAAGGCAAAGTCACGCTCGCCCGCGAGGGCCGCACCGCTCGCGCGCGCGAAATCCGCGCTGCGCGAACCGACCTCACCGTCGGGGCCAGCGGCCCCACGGCGCGTCAGATGCGAAGAGTTGCGCGAATCAGTCATGGTGTCTCACTTGAATACGGCGTGGATCGCTCGCTTTACTGGCGGCTCGATGGTCCTTGCGCGTCGCGTCTCATGCCGCCCGGGCCATCGGCGCCGGTTCGCGCCGGACCGCGCCGATCGAGCGCGGCGTTGCCGCGTCGGCCCCGCGCGCCTCACCGCCATCACTGCCGCCGCCGGTCTGGAATACCGACACGGCCGCGCGCAGTTCGTGCGCCTGCGATTCGAGCGCACCGGCGGCCGCCGCGGCCTCTTCCACGAGCGCCGCGTTCTGCTGCGTGACTTCGTCCATCTGCGCCACGGCGCGGTTGACCTGCTCGATGCCGCCCGACTGCTCCGCCGACGCGGCCGAAATCTCGCCCATGATGTCCGTCACGCGCTTGACCGCCTGCACGATCTCGTCCATGGTCTGTCGCTGCTGCGCGACAAGGGCCGTGCCGTCCTGTACGCGCCGCGCCGAGTCCTCGATCAGCGCCTTGATTTCCTTGGCGGCGGCTGCGCTGCGCTGCGCGAGCGTGCGCACTTCGCCGGCTACCACGGCGAAGCCACGACCCTGCTCGCCCGCGCGCGCGGCCTCGACCGCCGCGTTGAGCGCGAGGATGTTGGTCTGGAACGCAATGCCATCGATCACGCCGATGATGTCGACGATCTTGTTCGAGCTCGCCGAAATGCCGTCCATCGTCTCGCCGACCTGACCGGACACTTCGCCGCCGCGCGTGGCGATCTCCGAGGCGTTGACCGCCAACTGGCTCGCCTGGCGCGCGTTGTCCGCGTTCTGCTTGACGGTCGCCGTGAGCTGCTCCATCGACGAGGCCGTCTCTTCGAGCGAGGCCGCCTGCTGTTCCGTGCGCGCCGACAGGTCCGTGTTGCCCGCCGCGATCTGCTGCGCGGCCGTCGTGATGGACTCGGTCCCCTGGCGGATCTGGCCGATGGTGTCGGCCAACGTGCTTTGCATGCGTTGCATCGCGTAGAGCAGGCTTGAAGTGTCGCCCGGCGCCACGCTCACATGGCTGTGCAGATCGCCCGAGGCGATGCGCCGCGCGATTTGCGCCGCGTATTCGGGCTCGCCGCCAAGGCTGCGCTGCACGTTGCGGATGATGGTGATCATGGCGGCGGTGACGATGGCCCCGATCAGCAGCAGCGCGGCGCCGAAGCGCATCAGCGTGCCGTAGAACGCCTCGTCGATGTCCTGCACGTAGACACCGCTCATCAGGCCCCAGTCCCAGGGCGCGAAGTACTTCACGAACGAGATCTTCGCGAGACGCTCGTCGCTGCCCGCGCGGCGTCCGTAGTACTCGACGAAGCCGGTGCCTTTGTCCTTGGCCACGCGCACCATCTCGACATAGAGCAGCTTGCCGTTCGTATCTTTGTAGTTGGAGACATCCTTGTTGACCAGGTCGGCGAGCGTCGGGTGCATGAGCACGACCGGCTTCGAGTCGAAGATGACGAGATAGCCGTTGTCGCCGTAGCGCATGGTCTTCAGACGCGCCATGGCTTGCTGCTTGGCCTCCTCGACGCTCATCTTGCCCGCGGCGGCCTGCGCCGCGTAGTCGCGCACGATGCCGTCGGCGCTCGTGACAACGTCCTGCACGGCCGTGCGGCGCTCGGAGAGCATCGTGCCGCGCTCATGCCAGGCGGCCCAGCCGCCGAGGAACAACAGGCCCAGCCACATCAGCGCGAGCGCGGACCAGAGTTTTGCCTTGAGACTCAACTGCATCATGATGCGACCCCTCCACTACCGGCACGCCGTGGCGCCGCACTTTCGTGCAGCGCGCGCGACGGCCCTGTCTTACCCAGTGTTGCCACTTGCCGACACACGCCTCGCCCCGGCGGGCAAGGCGCGTGCACCGTTCCTGTAGGTTGTTGCCAATGCTCTCCCGGCGGGAGATGCCACGCCCGGTGCGATCAGAAGGTTTCCCAATCGCCGTTCGCGTCGTCCGTGCCCGTGCGGCTCGCCGCCGGAGCGGCGGCCGCCGGCGCCGGCTTGCGCAGCGGTGCGGGCGCCGGTGCTGCCTTCGGCGTGGGCGCGGCGGCCGGCGCCGCGACCTTCTTCGCGACCGGACGCGCCACTGCCGGCATGGCCGCCGGGGCGGCGTGGCTCGCGCCCGCCTGACTGGCGTCCAGGCGGAACACGCTCACCACCGACTTCAGACGGTTGGCCTGCTCCTCGAGCGAGCCGGCCGCGGCGGCCGCTTCTTCCACGAGCGCCGCGTTCTGCTGCGTGACCTCGTCCATCTGCGTCACGGCGCGGTTGACCTGTTCGATGCCGCCCGACTGCTCCGCCGACGCGGCCGAAATCTCGCCCATGATGTCCGTCACGCGCTTGACCGCCTGCACGATCTCGTCCATGGTCTGACCGGCCTGCTCGACGAGTGCCGAGCCGTCCTGCACCTTGTGGGCGGAGTCCTCGATCAGCTCCTTGATTTCCTTGGCGGCGGCCGCGCTGCGCTGCGCGAGCGTGCGCACTTCGCCGGCCACCACCGCGAAGCCGCGGCCCTGCTCGCCCGCGCGCGCGGCTTCGACCGCCGCGTTGAGCGCGAGGATGTTGGTCTGGAACGCAATGCCGTCGATCACGCTG